>OMYF01000010.1 GCA_900315205.1 uncultured Acidaminococcus sp. | reverse complement strand
TTAAGTTTTGTAGCAAAAACTATTTTAAGATGAAGGTCTTTCTTTTTGCAACTTTATAAGGGATTATTCATTCCACCGAGAACTATTTTACACTAAGCGCCGTCCGTCCCGCTGCCCGGCCCCTTTCCGGCGCCCCGCCGCTGAGACGGAAAGGCTGCGGAAGAGCCTCCGCCAAACGACGGAAGGTCCTCTTCCACAGCCTTTTCCTGTTCCCTGTCCGCTGAGGGACAGCGTTCCTTATTTCATTACAAGCCGGCTCAGGTCAGCCACCTGATTCACCTGCGTCTTCACTCGATTGAGCAGGGCCAGACGGTTGTTCTTCACCTTTTCATCCTTGTCCATGACCATGACCGCATCGAAGAAAGCATTGACCGGTGCCGTCAGTACATCATTGGCGGCAAGGACAGCAGCAAAATCCCGTGCTTCGGCCAGAGGCGCCGTGGTCTTTTCGGCCTGGAGCAGGACATCGTACAGTGCCTTTTCAGCAGCATCTTTGAAGAGCCCCTCGTCCACGGGCGTTTCCACCACATTGTTCCGGCTGATGTTCTCCACTCGGGTAAAGGCCTGGATGCTGCCTGCCGCCTGCGTCCCATCCAGGTACGCGGCCAGGGCATCGGCCCGGGCAAAAATGTCTGCCAGATCATCAAGGCCGGGTGCGGCAAGGACGGCATCGACCACGTCATACCGGATGCCCTTGTCGAGCAGCATATTCCTGGCTCTCTGAGCAAAGAAGTCCGCCACTTCGTCAAGCAGCTTCGCTTCATTCTCCACTTTTACGGGCAGGCCTTCCAGGGTTTCCTTCAGGATGGCCCGCAGCGGGAAGTGCAGATTGCCTTCGGCGACGATATTCAGGATGCCGAGGGCCTGACGGCGCAGGGCGTAAGGATCCTGGGAGCCCGTCGGGGCTTCGCCGCGGCTGAAGGTGGCCACGATGTTGTCAAGCTTGTCCGCCACAGCGAGGATGCGGCCTTCCGTGCTCTGAGGCAGGGCATCGCCGGCAAAAGCGGGCAGATACTGTTCTCCGATGGCCTTTGCCACGGTCTCGCCCTCGTTGTCGAGCAGTGCGTACTCGCGGCCCATGATTCCCTGCAGTTCCGTAAATTCCGTCACCATGCCGGTCACCAGATCAGCCTTGGAGAGCATGGCAGCCCGGTCGAGAGCTTTGGCATCGGCAGCGGCAGCCGTGGCATGCAGCAGTCCGGCAGTCAGTTTCCGGAGGCGTTCCGTCTTTTCAAACATATTGCCCAGTCCGCGCTGGAAAGCCACGGTATGCAGCGCTTCGCGGTGCTGTGCCAGGGATTTCTTCCGGTCATTTTCAAAGAAGAATACGGCATCATCCAGGCGGGCACGCAGGACCCGTTCATTGCCGTGGGTAACGATATCAAGATGTTCGCTGCTGCCGTTGCGCACCGTGATGAACCGCGGCAGCAGTCTGCCTCTGTCATCGAGCACCGGGAAATAGCGCTGATGGTCGCGCATCGGTGTGATGACGGCTTCCTTCGGCAGTTTGAGATATTTCTCATCGATCTGGCCGCACAGCGCGGTCGGGTATTCCACCAGATATGTGACTTCTTCCAGCAGATCCGGGGAAATGGCCGTATGGCCCCCGGCTTCCTCGCCCAGGGCCGTGATCTGCTGCCGGATCATTTCCCGGCGCTTTGCCACATCGACGATGATGAAGTTCTTTTCCAGCGTATCCACGTAAGCCGCGGCCGTCGGAATGGTGATCAGACGGTTGCTCAGGAAACGATGGCCCCGCGTCTGATTCCCGCTTTTGACGTCATTGGCTTCCACAGGGATGACTTTGTCATCGAGCAGAGCCACCATCCAGTGGAAGGGACGGACAAAGCCGAAATCATAATCGGCCCAGCGCATCGTCTTCGGGAAGGACAGGGAATGGAGGATATCATCCAGGATGCCCGGGAGCAGGCCTTCCGTGGCCTTGCCTTCAGCGTGTTTGACCGCATATACGTACCCGTCGCGCTGCACAAGATCACTGACGTCCACACCCTGGCCGCGGGCAAAGCCCTGAGCCGCCCGGGTAGGAGCTCCGGAGGCATCAAAAGCGATCTTCAGGGACGGCCCTTTGCTTTCGGCCGTCACATCTTCCTGGCGTGCGGCCACATCGGAAACCACGAATGCCATCCGGCGCGGCGTGCCGTACACTTTGACTTCCCCAAAGGGGATCCGGGCTTCCTTCAGCTTCGTTTCAGCCAGTTCCCTGTAATTTTTAAGGATTCCGGGCATATACTGCGCCGGCATTTCTTCCGTACCGATTTCATATAATAAAGTTGCCATTATTTGTTACCTCTTTTCAGCATGGGGAAGCCCATTTTTTCACGCTGTTCCACATAGGCAGCAGCACACAGTCTGGCCAGGGCCCGGACGCGTCCGATATAGCTGGTCCGTTCATCGACGCTGATGGCGCCGCGCGCATCGAGCAGGTTGAACGTGTGGGAGCACTTCAGGACATAATCGTAGGCCGGACGCACGTTGCCGGTCAGGAGCACGCGCTTGGCTTCCTTTTCGTATTTTTCAAAGAGGTCGAAGAGCAGATCGATATCTGCGATGTCAAAGCTGTAGCGGGACTGCTCCACTTCGTTCGTATGGAAGACATCCCCGTAGGAAACATCGCCGACCCAGTTGATATCATAGACATTCTCGACGCCCTGGATGTACATGGCAAGGCGTTCCAGACCGTACGTGATTTCCACGGCCACGGGCTTGATGTCCAGGCTGCCGACCTGCTGGAAATACGTGAACTGCGTCACTTCCATGCCGTCGAGCCATACTTCCCAGCCCATGCCCCAGGCGCCCAGCGTCGGGGATTCCCAGTTGTCCTCGACGAAACGGATATCATGCTCTTCCGGATGGATTCCCAGTTCTCTCAGGCTCTCCAGATACAGTTCCTGGATATTCGTGGGGGACGGCTTCATGATGACCTGGAACTGATGGTGCTGGTAGAGCCGGTTCGGGTTATCGCCGTAGCGGCCGTCAGCCGGGCGGCGGGACGGTTCCACATAGCAGACGTTCCACGGTTCCGGTCCCAGGACGCGCAGGAAAGTCGCCGGGTTCATCGTACCGGCGCCCTTTTCCACGTCATAGGGATGGAAATTGATGCATTGCTGGCGACCCCAGTACGCATTCAGCGTTGACATTATGGTCTGGAAATTCATCATTTTTTCTTTCTCCTCCTAAACAAAAACTCCCGTCTCTGCAATATAGACGAGAATCATCTACATTACAGGGACGGGAGTACACTTCCGCGGTTCCACCCTGTTTGCTGCCTGAGCAGCCTCTCTTGTGGTACTGACGCTCCGGGATGCCAACCCCCTCATCACGTGTTACGCCGCAACTATAACAAATCAGAGCGCTTTTGTCAAGACAGGGAGCCGGTCCGCGGGCATTCTTCCGGGCGCCGGAGCGCTTACTTTTCCAGCCGGCTTTTTTCCGCCAGTTTCATATACTTCATCGCCGTATAGAGTCCGTGCTGCAGCATGGCGATGAATCCCATACTGCCTTCGGTGATCCCGCCCTGCAGCAGATAGACTCTGCACATCCCGGCAAAGGCATGCAGTGCCGCCGCAGCCGGTGTGGCTCTGCGGCCGCGCTCCCAGGCGTCATTGGCCCAGATTGTCGTATAATGGCCCGCCTTGTCCCACCACTGGGCATAAGAATCATAAGTGTGATGTTCCATCGTTTCCGAAAGCGCCGTGCAGGGCAGGCTGCATTCCGGCCGCTCGTGGACCTTTCCGGTCCAGGTCACGGTCCGGTTGGGAAACAGGCGCGTCACCCGGTCCGGTCCGAAAGCCCCCCGCCGGAAATGGTGTCCGAAGGCCACGTTCTCCCGCTTCAGGGAATACTGCCGGTCCGGTGCACCCGCCTTGATGGCCCTTACCCGGGCCACCGCCGGCAGCGACAGGCGTTCATCGGCATCGATGTAGAATACCCAGTCACCGGTGGCCGCGGTCAGGGCAAAGTTCCGCTGGGCAGCGAAATCCCCGTCCCAGGCACGGAATACCACATCGGCGCCCAGTTCCCGGGCCAGAGGGACCGTCCGGTCCGTACTGCCCGAATCCACGACGAGGATCTGGTCCGCCCATGTCTTTGCGTTGGCAATGACGCCGGGCAGATGCTTTTCTTCGTTTTTAGTCAGGATGATAGCGGTCAGTGTTCCCATATCAGTGTGCCTCCTCCGCCCGCAGCAGTTCCGGATGCCGCACGAGATATCCGGTCAGATCCATATACCCCGCCCGTTCCCCTGTAAAAGGCTGCGGACCTTCCTTAAGGGCTTCCGGCCCGTATCCCTCTCCCAGAGGCTGATAGAAATCGTCATCATACGTGCCATACGCCTCCCGGGTCAGCCAGTGATACGGCGACACGACATGGTCGATCGGTTCCAGCAGGGACGGATTCAGGGAATAGTATTCAAATCCTTCCGGCGCGATGAGTTCAAAGACAGTCGGTGCTATATTCATATGGCCGCCGATGGTATTCCCGGCCAGAATGGACTGGTCGATTTCCGGATGATTGAAGAACAGGACCGGAGAATGGCGTTCCCGCAGATTGCACTCCCGCGGCAGCAGCGAGGTATGGCTCAGGACAGCACTCATGTCATAGGCATGGTCACCGGTCACGATGAAGAGGCTGTCCGGATACGCTTCCTTCATGGTCCGGAGGAATTTTCCCAGAGCCTGATCGGAGAACCAGAATGTGCCCAGGTTCTTCTGTCTGGTCCTGTCCTTCCGGATATCCTCCGGCGCGTCGGGCATCACCTTCTCCGGATCGTAGCCGTACCGGGCCAGAGGGATCTTGAAGGGCCCGTGATAACTCGTCGTATAGAGGAAGTGGAACTGATACGGGCCGCGCGCGTCATTGTCCTGAAGGATCATCGCGGCAGCCTTCTCCAAAAACACATTGTCATAGACACCCACCCAGGTACGGGGCGCATCGGGTCCGCAGAAATCCGTGGCAGTCCTGACTTCATCGAAACCGCAGGCCGGTGCGAACTGATTGAAATTGCCGTACGTCACATTGCCGCCGTACCAGTACGTGGAATGGTACCCCAGCTTTGCCAGCTGGCGGGGCAGTGCCGTGGGCAGTCTGTTCTGCCAGAAGCTTTCCTTTTCGTTCAGTTCGAGGCCCGCGTCAAAGATGCCGCTCATCAGGCTCACGATGGACGGCCGGGAAATGATGCCCGCCGAAAGGGCACTGGTCACCGCCGCCGTGTGCGGATCATTGCGGAACTGTTTTCCCCCCGACACGAGATTCAGGCAGGCAAACTGGGGATCAAAAAACTGCTCCAGATACGTCTCCCCCACGAAAAGGAAAATATGCTTCGGTTTTGTGATGCGCGCTCCCTTCGCAGTGCGCCGGAAGGCATAGGCAGGATTGGGCAGGTCCTCCAGTGGCCGGGGATCCGTTTTGAGAGGTGCGATGGCTGCCAGATCCTCCGCATCCGTATGGCTGTACGCTTCGTTCAGGTCGTGCTTCATGACCTGCTCGAGCGCGGGCAGATCATCCACCGTCGCCTTGGCAAAGAATATGTCCTTTTTCACCAGACTCGGAATGGTATCCCACTCCGGTTTATTATCGTGCCAGAAGGTCCCGCCGTAACGGAACCAGTAGAAAGCCGCGATGCAGCCCAGGAACACGGCCGTATTGAACGCATAGCGGGGCACAGTCCCGGCGATTTCCGGATAGGGCAGACTGGGCAGGGAGAGGAAAAAGCGGATGCCCGCGGCACAGGCCAGCTCAAACGGAAGGATGCCAAGGAGGATCAGAGCGCCGTGATTCTGATGGAAGAAAATATCCGCCAGATTATGCTTCTCCGCATGGCCCCCCAGCTTGACGATCTGATTATAGATATCGTGGAAATGGCTGTAAAAGATCATCTTGCCGGCAAAGGCAAGGTACAGGACCAGGCTGTAGACCAGCCCGCCTGCAAGCCGCAGCGTATCCCCCAGTGCCGCATAAGCCGGAATGAAAGCCCCGGGCAGGGAGATGAGCACAAAGGGGATCAGGAACACGTAGGCATTGAAGTCCATGCCCCACCAGAATCCGTAGCGGAAGCAGTGGAAGACCACGGGCCATCTGCCGCGGAGGGACGGATAGGGACAGTAGACCTTGATGAAGACAGCGCGGAAAAGAGCACACAGAATGGGAAAAAACAGGAATAATTTGGCATCCTGCTGAAAGGATGCATAGAATATACTGAACAAACGCATTCTCCTTTCGAAACAACCCTGAAAAAAGTCATTTCGATATCCAATCTACAGATTTCACGCAAAAAACACTTCCAAAAGACGGGTCAGGGCTTCCTGATCAGCCCTTCCCATCGTTTCACGGGCAGAGTGCATCGCAAGGAGCGGCACACCGATATCCATGGTCCTGATCGGGACAAGGGCCGAGGCAATGGACCCCAGCGTGGAACCGCCGGCAATATCGCCGCGGTTGACGAAAGTCTGGCAGGGAATCCCATGCTGCCGGCAGAGACCTGTAATTACGCCGACTGCCTCGGCATCTCCTGCATAGGATTGGGAGGCTGATTCTTTCAGGACGACACCTCCGCCAAGGACGGGTTTGTGCGTCGGGTCGCACTTGTCGCCGTAATTGGGATGGAAAGCGTGCGCCACATCGACGGAGAGCATGAAGCCCGCGCCCAGGTCGGCATACAGCCTTTCCCGGCCGCGGCCCAGCGCCGCATAGATCCGCTCCAGCACCTGCAGGAAAATGAGCGAACCGGCTCCCTGTTTTGTCCGGCTGCCGACTTCCTCATGATCAAAAAATGCCCCCACGGAAATCCCGCTTTCCGGATCCGAGGCGATGAGGCCATCCGCCACGGCCTTGACGGAAGTCAGATTGTCCAGGCGGGGCGAGGAAATGAATTCATCGGAAAGTCCCAGCAGGCAGCCTGCTTCCACCGGATAAAGGGAAAGTTCATAAGACAGCAGATCCGTCTCGCTGCAGCCCGCTTCACGGGCGACGAGACTGCGGAAAAAATGCGTCCCGCTGTCTTTTTCCACGCCAAGGGCTGCAAGGGGCAGTACGTCCTTCTGCTTGTTCCAGGCATAGCCGTCATTGACAGTCCGGTTCATATGGATGGCCAGACTGGGGATGATGGCCACGGGCCGTTTGAAATCGATCAGCTGCATACGCGGATGGAACGGATCCGGCCCGGCCATGGAAACCATGCCGGCTGCGGACAGCGGCCGGTCCATCCAGGTACTGACGATCATGCCGCCATAGCCTTCGACATTGAGGGTACCATAGCCTTCTTTACTGATTTCCGGCTGCGGTTTGATCCGGAAACAGGGGAAATCCGTATGGGAAGCTCCGATCCGGACAGGCCCCTCCTTTTTGCCGACGGCAAAGCCGATCAGTGTGGTTCCGTAGATTTTGACAAAATACCGGCCGCCCGGCTCAAGTTCCCACAGATCAGTCAGATCCAGTTCCTGGAATCCGGCTGCCGTGAGCATATGCGCAAGGGTCCGTACGGTGTAATAAGGAGAGGGACACTGATGGATGAATTCCAGCAAATTTTGTGCATTCATGAGATCACGTCCTTTCTGGGTCGCGCAGGAAGTTTCAGAACCTGACTCGACGGTCCGTACTGCTTATTGTAGCATTTTCCGGTTCCTTTATGGAAGAGTCAGCTCCGGTTCCGGCAGCATAAAGAAACGGGACAGAGCAGCGCTGCTGCGGGAAGAAGCGAAGGAGCTTCCGCAGCCATGTCTTTATACAGTAGACTTATATGTACCATTTAAAAGGACACGATTTGCTGGTACCCTTATTTTTTCAAGTGGATTTAAAAGTTTTTCATGCACTGTGTTAAATATTTTTATATCATTTTATTCGGCTGCAGTGCACAAAATCCGTGAAACAGCCCGGATTCTTTGCACTTTCCGGCAAAGCGGCCGGCCCTGGCAGAAAAATCAGCGATTTTTACAAGCCTGTCCTTTCTAAAAAGACATTTTTCTTGAGTCCTTATTTTTTGTCTTTATTCAGTGTACATGCCTTGTTATAATGGACATAACAGTTTTCTGATACCCGTTACAACAAGGAGGTTATTGCATGAGCAGCAGTACAAACAGCAAAGGCAAAGCCATGACCTGGCAGGCCCTCTGCCTGATGGCCTACACGGTCGTGTGGGGATTCGGCAATACGGTCAACGGTTTTGCCAACCAGGGCCTTAAAGTCGTCGTATCCTGGATGATTCTTTTCCTCTTCTACTTCATCCCCTACAACCTGATGGTCGGAGAAATGGGTGCCACTTTCGGCAGCGGCGCCGGCGGCGTCAGTTCCTGGATCAAACAGACCTGTTCGTCGAAACTCGCCTTCTTCGCAGGCTGGACCTTCTGGGTCGTCAATATCCCCTACCTGGCCCAGAAACCCCAGAACATCCTCATTGCTCTCGGCTGGGCCGTATTCCAGAATGATCAGCTGACGCGCATGATCCCGCCGCTCCTGCTGCAGGCCATCAGCCTGGGGCTCTTCCTGTTCTTCATGTGGTATGCATCCCGCGGTGTCAGCGCCCTGAAACGGATCGGTTCCCTGGCCGGTTCATCCATGTTCGTCATGTCCATCCTGTATGTGCTGCTCGTCCTGGCGGCGCCGTACATCACGGATGCACAGACTTTCTCCTATCATTTCGACTTTGCCACCTTTGTTCCCAACTTCGATTTCCAGTATATGACGACCCTGAGCATCCTCGTCTTTGCTGTCGGCGGCTGTGAACGGATCGCGCCCTACGTCACCAGCCTGAAGCGCCCGGAAAAAGAATTCCCGAAAGCCATGATCGTCATGACCGTGATGGTCGCCGTCACGGCTGTGCTGGGGACCTTTGCCATGGGACTCATGTTCGATCCGAACCATATTCCCAAAGACCTCATGATGAATGGTGCCTATTATTGCTTTGCCCGGCTTGGTGCCTACTACGGGATCGGCAGGACCTTCGTCATCCTTTACGCCATCTGTGCCGCTCTCGGCCAGGCCGCCACACTTGCCATTTCCATCGACGCGCCCATCAAGTTCCTGCTGAGTGACGTCGACCCCAAATTCGTCCCTCATTCCTTCACCCGGATGAACGCCAACGGAGTCCCCGTCAACGGATACAAGCTGACCGGCATCCTCGTCAGCATCCTCATCATCGTCCCGGCCCTGGGAATCGGCGACATGACGACGCTGTACATCTGGCTGCTCCGGCTGAACGCGATCTGCATGCCCATGGCCTATCTGTGGGTCTTCTTTGCCTACTTCATGCTGAAGAAAAGTCCAAAGACATTCACTTCGGCCTACCATCTGACCCGCAGCCGTTTCCTGGGCAAATGCATCGGTCTCTGGTGCTTCGCCATTACAGCCTATGCCTCCGTCATGGGCATGGTTCCCTACGGTGTGGAAACCGGCAGCAGCACCTGGTGGTTCCAGATCGTCATGAACATCGCGACCCCTGTGATCCTCCTGGGAATCGGCCTGATTTTCCCGATCCTGGCTAAAAAAGAACGGAGCCACGAAGCGCTCGAAGCAGAATACTGATTTACGCCTCTCCTTTTTTACAGTCATAAGAGCCGCCCGCTCTGACAGGTTTTCTGTCAGGGCGGGCGGCTCTTATAGCATGGTACGTGCGGACGGAATCGTCCGGAAAGCGCCTGGAATCACGCTGTGAGTCCTTATCAGCCGTATGCGGCAGGATGGCTCCCTGCTTTTTTCAGATGCCTGCCTCATCGAGGTCCAGGATGGTGCTGGCCAGGATGGCCGTCTTTGTAAAAAGGGAATCTGCCACGGCGTATTCCTGCATGGTATGAGCCCCGCCGCCATCCGGTCCCAGGGAATCCAGGATGGGGATCCCCGCCTTCGCAAGGAACGATGCATCGGAGCATCCCCCCGGATGGAGCGGTCCGTAAGGCGCGACGCCATAGGCCGCGGCCGCCTTGTTGTACTGTTCCAGGAGAGCCATCGTCTCCCGGCGCTCTTCAAAGACGGGCATGCTCGAAGGGAAATGCACTTCCGCCGTCGTTCCCGGGACTTCCGTATGACGGCAGATTTCAGTGATTTTTTCCTGCAGGAACGGAATATCACTGTTGCGGTCCACGCGGCAGTCCACTTCGATGCGGCAGCTGTCCGGCACGGCATTGGAAATCGTGCCGCCGGAGATGACGTCGGTGCTGACAGTCCGGCCCACACTGAGATCCGTCAGCTTACGCAGCTGGAGGACGATGCCCGCCATGGCTTCCACGGCATTGGCACAGCTGGTGAATTCGTTGCCCACATGGCCTCCCCTGCCATGGGCCGTGATCCGGACATCCAGGCAGCCCTTCCGCGCGACGACGACTTCGTGGCTCAGACGGCCCGTTTCCATGTTGAACGCGCAGAGGCAGCCCGCGGCTTCTTCCGCCAGCATGTCCGCAGCACGGGATCCTTCATGGGTCGTTTCCTCATCGCCGACGAGGATCACTTTTACTGGATGCCTGTCATACCCCATTTTTCCCAGGATCTTGATGATATAGAGGAGGGAAACGACGCCGCCCTTCATGTCGCAGACACCGGGCCCGTAGACCTTTCCGTCCTCTTCCCGGAATGGGTTTTCCGGATAGGACCCGTTCGGAAAGACCGTATCGAGATGGCCGCAGAACAGGATGGGCTTGCCCGGCCGTTCCTTTCCCCAAAATGCCCGCAGCATCGGGATCGGGCAGCCCGTGGGGAGCAGCTCGCTGGAAAGGCCTTCACGCTCGAAACGGGCACTGACCTGCTGCATCAGTGCGGCAATCCGTTCCCCTTCTTTGCTCCCGGCCTGGTAATTCACCAGTTCTTTCCAGTATGCCATCATTTCCGCTTTATATCCTTCCACGTATTCCCTGATTTTCTGCTGATTCTTATCCATGGTTCCTCCTTTTATTAAAAACAAATGGATCCATGTATATTTTACATTGGGACTGCAGTGCGGGCAATCAAAAATATGGAGCTGAAGCGCTGCCGGCACTGCGGATATGCCCTGCCCATCAGGGACAGTCCGGCTTTCCCGAAGCCCGCCGGACGGATCTGCTGCACAAAGACCCGCGCCGCCGCAGCATCCGCCGGGATGCTCCACAGCACGGGTCTTTTTAGCACAATATGTCCCGCCGCAGGACGGGAAAGAGCGTTTCCCGCCTCCGCTTCCCTGCCGGAGGGAAAACCTCCCGACAGACAAGAGCAGGAAGTTCCGGAACAGTCTCACCCGTTCAGGAAATGATAGGCAAAGTACGCATACACTCCCGTCCCGTAAGGCAGGACATCTTCATCCGGCTCAAAATCCGGATGATGGTGCGGACTTGTCAGTCCCTTGGCCTCATTGCGGGATCCCAGGAAGCCGAATACGCCCGGTGTCTTTTCCATATAGACAGAGAAATCTTCCGCCCCCATCTGCCTGGCCATGGGAACGAGGGCTTTTTCTCCCAGCATGGCCCGATACGCGCTGCGGGCGATCTCATTCAGTCCGGGATGGTCGTTGATGAGCGGTGCCGGGCCGAAAAAATACGTGCAGTCCACGCTGCAGCCATACCCGGCAGCCACATCCGCAGCCGCCTGGCGGATCCGGTCGGGCAGAGTCTTGCGGAAAACGTTGTCGAAAGTCCGCGTCGTACCGACGAGCTCCGTTTCCGCCGAAATGATGTTGGTCGCTGTGCCGCCGTTCATCATGCCCACCGTCATGACAAAAGTATTGCGGGGGTCGTTCTGCCTGCTCACGAGCGTCTGCAGGGCCATGACGACAGCTGCCGCTGCCACAAGGGAATCCCGGCCGTTCTGGGGAGCGCTGCCATGGGCAGCCTTGCCGTGGATCCTGATCGTAAAGCGGTCGCTGCAGGCCATGCGGGGCCCATCTTCCAGATTCGCCGTACCATGTTCCAGGAGGTTCCAGATATGCTGGCCGAAAATGGCATCCACGCCGTCCAGGGCTCCTTTTTCCACATAATGGCGTGATTCCGTGCCGATTTCCTCGCCCATCTGGAAAAGGAATTTTACCGTCCCATGGAGCTCGCTGCGGTGGGCATACAGGATGCGGGCCGCGCCGAGCAGCATGGCCGTATGGGCATCATGGCCGCAGGCATGCATGACGCCCTTGCTTCGGGACGCGTACGCCCGCCCGTTCGGATGCTCCTCAATGGGAAGCGCGTCGATATCGGCCCGGAGCATGACTGTCTTGCCGGGCGCACCGCCTTCCAGGATCCCGACGCAGCCCGTAATGCCGTCAAAGGTCTGCACCCTGATACCGATTTTCTTCAGTTCTTCCACGATGTGAGCCGTCGTAGCCACTTCACAGCGTCCCAGTTCCGGATGGGCATGGAGATAATGGCGCTGCCCGATGATATAGTCTTTCAGTGCCAGTGCTTCTGCTTTGAAATCAGCCATGGTTCATGCCTCCTTTCCCAGATAATCCAGAGCGAACTGCGCAAAAAGCCCGGCTCCTTTATAGAGCAGCCCGTCGTCCAGGGTAAAATGATCCCCGTGGAGCGGCGTCGTATGCTGCGCATCCCCGATGCCCAAAAATCCCAGGACTCCCGGGATCTTCTCCATGAAAAAGGCAAAATCCTCGGAACCCATCATGGCCGGCATAGAATAGAGCACATCGTCCCCCCAGAGCGAAACGGCAGCCTTCCGGGCTGTATCGAGCAGCGCCGCATCGTGGTTGCAGCACATCGGTTCGTCCGTAAACACATCCATGGATGCCGTGCAGCCATGGACCGCTGCGGTCTGCTGGAAAAGCTGAAGCAGACGCCCCGGCATGGACCGGTAGACAGCCTTGTCGTATGTGCGGATGGTCCCGAGCAGAGTGACTTCGTCGCAGATGATATTGAACTGATGGCCCGCTGTGACCTTGCCGAAGGTCACAACGAGAGGATTGAGAGCATTATTGACCCGGCTGACGAGCGTCTGGGCGTTCATGATGGCAGCGCTTGCCGCTACAATGGCATCATGTCCCAGATGGGGCGTCGATCCGTGGGCGGCAGTCCCCCTGACGGTCAGGCTGAAATCCGTACAGGACGCGGACCGGAAACCCGGATCCAGGGAGAATTTGCCGGCCGGCACATCCGGCTGCACATGCAGGGCAAAGCAGGCATCCACATTGTCCGCAATGCCCCGGTCCACATACCATTTGGCACCGTGTCCGGATTCTTCTCCGGACTGGAAGAGCAGGAGGACTGTACCGCCAAGTTCCGCCTCGTGACGCTTCAGCAGTTCGGCCGCACCGAGCAGCATGGCCATATGGGCATCGTGCCCGCAGGCATGCATGACGCCTTCTGTCCCGGAGGCAAAAGAAACACCGCTTTTTTCCACAATGGGCAGGGCATCGATATCCGCCCGCAGCAGGAGGGTCTTACCCGATTTGGCAGTGCCGATCCGGGCCGTCAGCCCGTAATGGTCCGGAAAAGTCGTGACGGGAATGCCCATTGCCTCCAGAGCATTTTTCAGATATGCCGTCGTCGCTTTTTCTTTGAAGGAAAGTTCGGGATGGGCATGCAGGTACCGGCGGACCTGTGAAATCTTGTCCCGAAGTTCCATAGCTTCCTGATTCAGCATAGCAGGATTTCCTTTCCAGGGAACGGTGGATCAGCTGCAGGAAATATCACTTTCTGCATGGATCACCAATTCCCTGACACAGAGGTACGGCAGTGCCCTTCCCAAGGAAAAACACTGCCGGACCGAAACATCTCTATGAATTTATCATTTTCAGTGCGGGAGCATGATCGGACCGCCGGGGCCGAGCGGAAGATCCAGGAGGACCCAGACGGACAGCAGGACGATCCACGCAATCGCGAAGGACAGGGAATACGGGATCATATTGGCGATGACCGTACCCATGCCGGCTTCTTTATCATACTTCCTGACATACCCGAGGATCAGAGGGAAGTAGTAGAACAGCGGAGACAGCGGATTCGTGATGGAGTCGCCGATACGGTAGGCAGTCTGCGTCAGAGCCGGATCGTATCCCATCAGCATCATCATCGGCACCATGACCGGCGCCAGGATGGCCCACTTGGCCGAGGCGGATCCAATGAAGATATTGACGATGCAGGATACGATGATCATGCCGATGATCAGCGGGATCCCGGTGAAATGCCAGGACTTGAGCGCTTCCGCTCCGTGGATGGCGAGCACCACGCCCAGATTGGACCAGGCAAAGAACTTCGTGAACTGTGCACAGAAGAAACAGAGCAGGATATAGGAGGAAACATCCTTGAACCCCATGGAAATGTCCGCAAACATATCCTTGTCGTTCTTGTATTTTCCGCTGGCAAAACCGAATACAGCGCCCGGAACGAACAGGACCAGCGTGACCATCAGGATGATACCCATCATGAACGGGGATTTCGGATTCAGCACGGAATGGGTCTTGGGGTCTCCCAGGATCGGATCATCCCCGATGCAGAGCAGACCGATGACAAGGATCGTCAGCACAGCACCGATGCAGGCCTTCTTGACAGCCGAAACTTTTTCCGGCGTAATATGTGCCACATCTTCATCCAGTTCAAATTTGCTCAGATCTTCTCCGGCAAAACGGGGCACCATGAACTTTTCCGTGACCAGTGTCCCGATGATGCTGAGCAGGATACAGGAAGCCACCATGAAATAATAGTTGATGGCAGGCGAAGCCTGATAGTTCGGGTCGATCAGACGGGCCGCGGCTTCCGTGAAACCGTATGCCAGGGAATCGGACATACCGAGCATCATGTTGGCGCAGAACCCGGCAGCCACGCTGGCAAATGCGCAGAACACACCGAGCAGCGGATGCCGGCCCAGGCTCAGGAATACCACACCGGCTACAGGCGGCAGGACCACAAAGGCGGAATCACCGGCCACGTTGCCGTTGATGCCGATAAAAATGATTACGAACGTTACGATGGCAGGAGCCGCTTTCCCCAGTACGACCTGCATGAATGTAGCCAGGAAACCGCTGCGTTCTGCCAGCCCGGCCCCGATGACGCAGACCAGCACCATGGCAAGCGGTGCGAAGCTGGCAAAGTTATTGACGGCCTGGCTCCAGATTTGACGGAACCCTGCAATGGTAAGGAGATTGATGACTTTAATCGTCTTCCCCGTGCCCGGGTGGACGGCTGAAGCCCCCATGCTTCCAAAGACGGCGGACAGGATCAATGTGATGATAGCTAGAATAATGAACAGGGAAGCAGGATCCGGCAGCGCGTTGCCGACCCGCTCCACAAAGTTCAGGAATCGATCCATAGCTGTTTTTTTCTTTGGTACCGTTTCCATAAGTTCTCCACCTTTCCTCTGACAAATGACTGTCTTCCCCCACATTTTCCCCTTCAAACGGACTGAATGCTGTACAGCCCGGCCTTCCTTACCTCCTGTCCCGCATTTTGAGCCATTATGCAAAAGTGGAGGATCGCCGCAAATCCGCACGAACGTTTTTTACTTTTTTTTACATAATGTCCCATATATTTGCATTTACTATACCATAATTGACACGCTTTGTGAATCAGTATTGTTTCTTTTGCAGATTTTTCATTAAAACTGTACACTTATGATATTTTTTCTGCAGTTTTCTGATATTTTTATCTTCCAGATTTCGAATATAACCCTGCGTGATGTCCCAGGAAGCTTTCGTCTTCCGCAGATCACGGAGAAGAAATATGTGCAGGCAGTCGGTACAGTTTTTGCACTGCTCAGCCAGCCGGGTCAGAAAAGCCAAAAAGACTGTGAAAGAATGCAGCGATGCATTTCTTCACAGTCTTGTCTTTACAGTGGTGGGCCCACTAGGGTTCGAACCTAGGACCAACCGGTTATGAGCCGGTGGCTCTACCGCTGAGCTATAGGCCCGACTTTAAAATTATACTCAGGTTTCGAAACCGCGTCAACTGTTTCCTATTCCAGGAACTCCTTGAGCGGCTTGCTCCGCTTCGGGCTCCTCAGTTTACGCAGAGCCTTGGCCTCGATCTGCCGGATCCGTTCCCGCGTCACGCCGAAATACTGTCCCACTTCCTCCAGTGTGCGCTGCCGGCCGTCAATGAGGCCGAACCGCAGTTCCAGCACCCGTCTTTCCCGCGGGCTCAGATTATCCTGCAGCACCTTGCCCAGCTGTTCCTGCAGCAGTGTGTACGAAGCCGCGTCAGCAGGAGAAGGTGCTTCCTGATCTTCGATGAAGTCACCCAGATGGGAATCTTCTTCTTCGCCGATAGGCGTTTCAAGAGAAACCGGTTCCTGTGCGATCTTCTGGATTTCCCGCACCCGTTCCACCGGGACTTCCATTTCTTTGGCGATTTCATCCGGGGTCGGTTCCCTTCCCAGTTCCTGCAGCAGCTGGCGGGATACACGGACCAGTTTATTGATGGTCTCGACCATGTGGACAGGGATCCGGATCGTCCGTGCCTGATCGGCAATGGCTCTTGTAATGGCCTGACGGATCCACCAGGTTGCGTACGTACTGAATTTAAACCCTTTGTTATAGTCGAATTTCTCGACAGCCTTGATCAGTCCCAGGTTGCCTTCCTGGATCAGGTCCAGGAACAGCATGCCCCGGCCGACATAACGCTTGGCGATGGAAACAACCAGGCGGAGGTTGGCTTCAGAGAGGCATTTTTTGGCATTCTCTCCCACGGAAATCTCCCGGTTCAGGACAATCCGGAAGCGTTTCCGATCCGTTTCGAAACGGTTTTTCAGTGCGTCGTCCTCCGGCACCTCGGCAAGTTTGCCCTCGAGGACTGTGAGCAGCTCCTGCAGCGTGACAAGAGCAGCCGTTTCCTCGGCATTATCCTCGCTCTCGGGCTTTTCCTTCTCTTCACTGTTTTTAGCCGGACGCAGCAGGGTATAGCCGTTTTCCAGGAGCAGCCGCTGGATGCGTTTCTTCTCGTCCTGTGTAAAAGCTCCGCAGTACTTGTTCAGTTCCACCAGCTCAAGCGGTTTTTCTTTGGGCATGAGCTGCTGCACCAGATGGTACACAATGGTCACTGTGCGTTCATTACACCAGGCTTCTTCCCGGCTCAGGAGGGCCTCCATCTGATCCAGGAGTTTTGCCGGCGACAGCCGTTTGTTGACGGGTTCATGGTCCACTTCGGGAATCGTCCCGTCTTTGATGGCTTTCGCCTGATTGCCCTTGTCGGTCCGCTTGGCCAGCTTGACTTCATCATCGCCGGCAAGCAGGGGCACGCGGCCGATTTCCTTCAGGTACATGCGGACCGGATCGTCCACAATGACGCCTTCAGGGACGGAAAGATTGCTCAGTTCGGATTCTTCGATCTTGAGTTCATTGTCATCGATCTGCGGCGGCTCTTCGTCTTCTGCATCATCATCGATGACCTCGATATTCTTTTCAGCCAGTTTGCTGTAGATTTCATCCATCTCGTCGACAGAAATAGAATCCTGGTTCTGCATCCGGTCCTGGATTTCCTTGTATGTGAGAACGCCGGAATTCTTTTTGGCCAGACTTTCAAATTCCGCCAGATATTCTGCAGCAGTCTTGGCCTTCCCTTTTTTGGCAGCTTTCCCCTTTTCACCCGAAGCTGCCTTTTTGGTCCTGGTTTTCTTTTCCGTACTCCTGGCAGCGGACGCCTTCTTTGCTGTTTCTCTGACTGCATCGGTCTTATCCAGCGCCGTCTTTTCTTTTTCGGTCATCGAGGCGTTCCCTCCTTTCTCCTGTAACAGACAATCCCATTTGCTATTTCTGTGTAAGGATCGTTAATTTTTCTATCTCCGATTTTATTCGTCGGCATTGTTCCAATTCCTCTAAAAATTTTTCATTTCCTTCCTTTTCGTAGATTCCAGCCTGCCGGCTGTGTTTCTCATATTCCTTTTCCAGTGCCGCGATCTGCAGTTTTGTCAGGCAGTCCGACAGGACCTGCGGCAGCGTCTCCGGCCTGATTGGCAGTGTCAGGATCCTTGTAAGTTCCGACGCTTCATTTCCCTCCAGCTCTTCAAAAAGCTCCCGGGCATCGTGGAAACTGCCTTCCTGACAGCGTTTCAGGAAACTCAGGAAAATCTTCCTGCGTTCCGGAGTCGTAAAGGCTTCCTCATGGGCGATCCCTTCCTGGGCCGGTGCGGGCCGCACGCCTTCCAGGAAAGCACGCAGGACGCAGCGCTCCGCCTGTTCCGTCGGACTGGCGGCTTTCAGTCCGCGCTGAGCCAGCCATTCCGGGTTGAACGGCTTTTTCCCGTTTCGGCCTGTAAGCTTGCGGTACTCGCTCCGGATCTGCTCCTCATCGATATCAAGGGTCCGGGCCAGTCCCCGGATCCGTTCCCCTGTTTCCACATCACTCCGGCAGTCCCGGAAAAACGGCAGGATTTCCGCCACCGCACCGACCTTTCCGGCGAGAGTATCCGTGTCATAGTGGGAAAGCGCAGTTTCCACTTCGTAGTCGATCCCGCCCAGTGCGCCCCGGATCAGGGCATCAAAGGCTTCGCGTCCCTCTTTGCGGATGAATTCATCCGGATCCTTGCCATCCGTCACATGCATGACCCTGACGGAAAGCCCCGCCTTGAGTCCCATGGGGATGGCCCGCATCGCGGCATTCCGTCCGGCTGTATCACTGTCGAAGCAAAAGATGACTTCCCGCGTCAGATTCCTGAGCAGGCGGGCCTGGTCTTCCGTAAAAGCGGTGCCCATGGAGGCCACAGCCCAGGTGATCCCGGCCGCGTGGAGGCTGATGGCATCCATATGGCCTTCCACGATAAGGGCCTGCTGCCGCTGCCGGATGGACGGAGCCGCCCGGTCCAGGCCGAAGAGCAGCCGGCCTTTATGGAACCAGGGTGTTTCACCGGTATTCATGTACTTGGCCGGAGACGCGTCCTTGTCCAGGATGCGTCCGGTAAACCCGACGGTCCGGCCCCGTGGATTCCTGATGGGTATCATGATCCGTTCCCGGAACTTGTCATAGACACCGCCCGATCCGCGGGCACTGACAAGGCCTGCCTGAAGGAGCACCTTTTCTGAGACACCGCGTTTTTCCAGTGCTTTATGGAGTGCCGAAAAATCCGGAGGAGCGAGGCCAAGCGTAAAGGATTCGATGATATCGTTTCCGATGCCGCGGCTTTCCAGATAGGCAATTCCTTTCTTCCCATAGCGGGTTTTCGTAAGGCAGGCATGGAAGAAACGGGCTGCCAGCTCATTGGCCTCATAGACCGCCTTTGCTTCTTTTTCGCGCCGAAGCTCCTCAGCCGTCTTCTCCCGTTCCGGAATGGGGATCCCGAATTTATTGGCCAGCAGCTTCAGGGCTCCGGGAAAATCGACATGGTCCCGTTTCATCACAAAAGTGAACACATCCCCGCCGGCACCGCAGCCAAAACAGTGGAAGAATCCCTTTTCCGGATTCACTGTAAAAGAAGGTGTTTTTTCACTGTGGAACGGACAGCAGCCCCAAAAGCGGGTACCCTTCCGTTTCAGGGCCACTGTTTCAGAAACGACGCTGACAATATCCGCAGCCTGTCTGACCTGCTCTTTGAAGTTTTCATACTGCGCCTTCATATCTGCCATCGCTGACCATCCCGCACTGCTTAAAAAAGCCTCCGCCGCCGGACATCCATCCCGGATACGGAGCCTGTTGAAAACCCTTCATTACTCACTTGTGTATAATATTCTACACTTTTATGGAAATTCCTTTTTTTAACGCCAAATTTCCTGAAATACGGTATAATACTGGGAACGCCCACAAACGGCGGAATCCAATCACTAAAAAAGCGGGTCCTCTGCCCGCATGGAGATGAAAGGTGGATTATCCTGATGAAACGACTGTTCTTCATCCTTCTGCCCCTGCTGTTCTTCCTGCTGCGGCCTGCAGCAGCAGCTCCGGTGATCCATTATGATCATCAGCGCTTCAATGCCGATACCATGACCTATGAACTGACGGGCAATGTATCCGTCGCCACGGAAGAGCGGACGATTTCTGCCGACAAAGCCATTGTTTCCTTCCTGTCGAACGATCTCCGCGCCAGCGGCCATGTGCGCCTCATCCAGGATGGGCTCACGTTCACCGGTCAGGAAGCTTATGTAAGCGGCGCACGCCACAACGCCGAAATCAAAGGGCCCCTCCGTTTTGACCGGGACGGCCTCAGCATCACGGCGGACGAGGGCACATATGACTGGAAGACAAAAGAAGCCCGCTTCAAGGGCCACGTCGTGTATCAAAAGGGCAAAGAAACAGGCAGACGCGACAGCCTCATATATAACGTCAAAACCGGACAGCTCAGCTGAGCTGTCCGGTTTTTATCATGCCAGGACGACTGGATCAATATTCAAAGCCGAATTTCTTCCGCAGGTAATCCAGGATCAGGCTGGCCGTCTCTTCGATGGCACGGTTCGACACGTTGATGATCTTGCAGTGGAGACGCTGCATGATGGCCCTGGCATAATCGAGTTCTTCCGAGATGCGGCGCAGATCAGCGTAATTGGCCCCATCCGTAAGGCCCATGGCCTTGAGCCTTGCCAGGCGGATCTCATTCAGCTTGTACGGATCGATCAGGAGACCGATGATGCGGTCCGACGGCACCTTGAACAGTTCCTCAGGGGGCGGGATCTCCGGCACGAGTGGCACGTTGGCCACCTTGAGCTGCTTGTTGGCAAGATACATGGAAAGAGGTGTCTTGGAAGTACGGGAGACGCCGATAATGACAAGGTCCGCCTTCGTCAGGCCCCAGGGATTCTTGCCGTCATCATATTTGATGGCAAATTCCACGGCAGCCACACGTTTGAAATATTCATGATCCATTGCATGGATCAGGCCGGGCTGATTCTTCGGCAGCAGTCCCGACGTGGTCTCGATCGCTTTCAGCACGGGCCCCAGGATATCGACGACTTCCACATCCCGCTCCACAGCCTTTTCTGCAATGGCCTTGCGGATGTCCGGAGATACGATCGTGTAGCAGACAACAGCATTCTGCTCCTTGGCTTCCTGCATGAGTTTATCGATCTGTTCCACGCTGTTCACGTAGGGGATGCGGATAATATCGAATTTTTCCTGGACGAACTGGCTTGTCGTCGCCCGGACGACCGACTCCGATGTTTCACCGATCGAATCGGAAATGGCATAGATGATAGGTGCCTTAGCCATGATACACTCCTCCCTTTCCTTCTGCCAGCTCTGCCAGCAGACGGGTCATATTGGTTTTGGATACGCGTCCGATCAGTTTGTACCGGCGGCGGTCCTCCCCGCCCGGTTCTACTACGGGCAGGCAGTCAATCTCCGCATCGATCAGCCGGCGGGCTGCCGCGGCTGCCGGTTCATCCGGAGCGGCTGTCACCATTTTGCTCAGCGGGGTCATGACCATGGCAACGGGCAGATCATGCAGATCCGCACCTGCATTCAGAGCTGCCTTCAGGAGATCCTTACGGGAAATCACTCCTGTAAGGAAATGGTTCTCATCCACCACGAAGAGCGTGCCGATGTCCTCGAGAAACATCGTCACGACAGCATCATAGGCACTTTTGTCACTGGCTACGACGATGGGCACGGACTGGATATCCTTGACCAGGATGGAGGACAGTTCTTCCACAAGGAGCCCGAGGGTATTCTTTCCCGTATAGAAATACCCCACATGGGGACGCGCGTCCAGGATCCCGCTCATGGTCAGGATGGCCAGATCGGACCGCAGGGCAGCTCGCGTCAGTCCCAGATCCCGGGCAATCTGCTGTCCCGTTACCGGGCCGTTCCGCCGTACGATTTCAGCAATCTTTTGCTGTCTGTCACTTAAAGGAATGGGACTCACCGCCTTTCGAATAACAATATCCTTCCATACGCTGTTAGCGTAAACTGAAAATTTCATTCCGTCAAGCCCTTTCCCGGCAGATCCTGACGGTTCTACACCGCCAGCCGGATCAGGGCTCTGCCGAAAAACGGGGCTGCCGCATACTGCGTCAGCCCCGTTTTTTCAGCAGGCAAGCCGGAGCTTACCAGGCCAGTTCTTCTTCGTTTGTGCTGCGGCCGCGGCCGGTCAGTTTGTCAAGGATGATCCGCTGCTCCACCTGAGCAACGAGTTTGCGGGTAAATTTCACTGCATCCGGGTTGACGGACATGCTGTCGATGCCGCACTGGACAAGGAATTCTGCAAATTCCGGATAGACACTCGGAGCCTGGCCGCAGAGGGATACGGTCTTGCCGTCCCGGTGCGCCACTTCGATCAGATGACGGACCGAACGCTTGACGGCGAGGTTCCGTTCATCAAAGAGGTGGGAAATGACATCGTTGTCCCGGTCACAGCCCAGAGTCAGCATGGTGAGGTCATTGGACCCGATGGAATACCCGTCGACGAAGGCGTTGAACTGATCTGCCAAGATGATGTTCGCAGGGATTTCCGCCATCAGCCATACTTTGAAGTCAGGACCTCTGTGCAGGCCTTCTTCTTCCATGATGCGGACGACCTTGGCACATTCTTCCACCGTGCGGCAGAAAGGAATCATGACATTCAGGTTCTTGAGGCCGAACTCCTCGCGGACCTTGCGGACAGCCTTGACTTCCAGACGGAAAGCTTCGGTATATTTCGGATCATAGTAACGGGAAGCGCCTCTCCAGCCAAGGAGTGCACTCGGTTCATGAGGTTCGAATTCCTCCCCGCCCTTAAGGTCACGGTACTCACTGGACTTGAAGTCGCTGAAGCGCAGCGTGACAGGCCGCGGCGCCATGGCCTGGCAGACCTTGCGGAACCCGTCGGCGAGCTGATCCACGACCTTTTCCGGATGGCCGGTCTTGATGAGATACAGGGGATGCTCATGGATATAGGTCGTCCAGATGAATTCCTCGCGCATCAGTCCAATGCCGTCGCAGGGCAGGCTGGAATATTTATCAGCCAGGGAAGGATCACCCAGGTTCATATAGATCTTCGTGCCCGTCACCGGGAATGTTTCGGCCACAGTGACAGCACCTGCCGGTGCTGCTGCCGCTTCGGCTTTCTTGATCTGCAGATTGCCGGCAAAGACCACACCATTGGAAGCATCGACCGTGATTTCATCACCGGTCTTGAGGACTTCCGTGGCAGCCTGGCCGCGGGACTTTGTCCCCACGATGCAGGGGATTCCCAGTTCCCGGCTGACGATGGACGCATGGCAGGTCATGCCGCCGCTGTCCGTGACGATGGCCTGAGCCTTCTTCATGGCCGGCACCCAGTCAGGAGCGGTCATTTCGGTCACCAGGATTTCACCATCCTTGAATTCTTCGATATCGGACGGATCCATGATGACATGGGCTTTGCCATACCCCTGACCCGGGCTGGCGGGCAGGCCCTTGACAAGGACTTTTGCTTCTTTTTCAGCCGCTGCAGGAGCTTCCTCGGCAGCCTTCTTTTCTTTATTGCGCCGGGACCACACGGTTTCCGGCCGTGCCTGCAGGATCCAGATCTTGCCGTCCCGCTCATCGACGGCCCATTCCATATCCATGTAGCAGCCATAGTGTTTTTCGATCTTCTTGGCATAACCGGCCAGCTCCAGGATCTGGCTGTTCGTCAGCTTCTGCCGCTTCCGGTCTGCTTCCGGCACAGCCACTTCGACGGTTTCGCCGCCTTCCCTGCGGATCAGCTTCTTGTCCTGTCCGTTGACAGTGACGGAAAGGATCTTCATGTCCGCTTTGGAGACCACATAACTGTCCGGGGTGACAATGCCGCCCACGACATATTCCCCGAGCCCGTAGGCCCCTTCGATCATGATATTCTTATCATCGCCGTTGGCCACGTTCACCGTGAACATGACACCGGCAACCTTGGAGAATACCATCATCTGGACGACTGCCGAAAGGGCCAGGGACAGATGGTCATAGCCCTGTTTTTCACGATAGTAGACAGCGCGGTCCGTAAAGCAGGAAGCATAGCATTCCTTTACTTTGCGGATGACATTTTCCGCACCGCGGATATTGAGATATGTATCCTGCTGTCCGGCAAAAGAGGCATCGGGCAGGTCTTCCGCCGTGGCACTGGAACGGACAGCCACATACGGATCGGGCTGATCCATTTTTTTGGCAAGTTCCGCATAGGCGCCCGCGATGGCTTCCTGCAGATCCTGAGGCATCTCCTGCTCCATGATGGCTTCCCGGATGCGTTTGCAGACACTGGAGAGGAGTTCGCTGTTTTCCACATCGGTCAGCTCAGCAAGCAGTGCGCGCAGCTTGTCCTTCAAACCGGTTTTTTCAATGAAGTGCCGATACGCGTAAGCCGTCGTGGCAAAACCGTAAGGAACCGGGACATCCGTCCTGGAAGTCATTTCTCCCAGAGAAGAAGATTTGCCTCCGACGATATCCACATCTTTTCTTTCCAGTTGTTCGAACCAAAGCAAATAAGCGGTAGATTTATCCATAGTAGCACTCCTTTATGTCATACTGTTTTGGTTTTTCCAGTGACTAGTGTATACTATATCACTATTATTCCGCTTATTCAAGCGTCATAAAGAAAATCATGCACGCTTTTTGCCAAAATGGAATGGGCTGCCCGTCTGCAGAACAGATCCTGCCCTGTGACGGGACAACCGGCAGGGGACCTTTCCCGGCACCGCACACACAGGCCGCAGTCTCCCGTGCCATGGAAAAAGGGCTCCTGGAAAATCCCGTCCTTTGCCGGTGCTGCAAATAAAAATGCCGCCCGGAATCGGGCGGCGCAGCTTTGGGCCAGCGGTCATTTCATCAGTTTTTTCCCATCCGAAAAAGCCTGGCCCACCTTCTTGTCCGCAACCAGATATGTCTGGTTGACCGGATCAAAGATGATGGGATACAGTTTGGCCGGATCGATCTTTCCGTCGGTCAGGACGGATTCATCGGCAGCCACGTTGACGATCCTGCCGACCAGACGGTCCGCTGCATCATCATAGCTGATGACTTCGCATTCCAGCACCATCGGGAGCTCTTTGAAAATCGGCGCATTGACGTGAGTGGATTTTTCAGCCGTAAAACCGGATTTTGCAATCTTGTCGGGCGTGTCATTGCCGCTTACGATCCCCACATAGTCACAGGAAACGAGCGTATCCACAGTCCCCATGGCCACTGTAAAAGCCTTTGTCTTCTTCAGGTTCTTTACTGTCTTATGGACGGAAGCAAGGCACAGGGAAACCTCATTGTCGTTGCTGATGCCGCCCCAGGCCGCATTCATCGCGTCCGGTACGCCATTTTCATCATAAGTGCCGACGATAAAGACCGCCATCGGATAGCAGATGGTCTGTGCACCAAAATCTTTTTTCACAGGAAATCCCTCCTCTGTATTTTGACTCTGTCTATTATTATAGCAGGAAAAAGAGCTGCCGCAAATGCAGTCCCCGCTGCAGGCCGCGGCGGATCTCTGCCGGGGCTGCCGGAGAATGCCGGCTGTGGCCGTCCCTTACTTCCCAGTCAGCAGGAAAAGGAAATAAGGTGCGCCCAGAAGCGCGGTGACGACGCCCGTCCGGACTTCTCCGAAAGGAAATATCACCCGCCCGATAAAATCGCACCCTGTCAGGGCCACAGCGCCAAAAAGCGCTGCGGCAGGCAGCAGACGGCGATGGTCCGGTCCGGTAAAGCGGCGGGTCAGATGCGGCACGATCAGTCCCACGAAGCTGATATTGCCGGCCAGGCAGACGGCCAGCGCGGTCAGCAGGGAAATCCCCAGGAGGATCCGGCGGCGCCAGCAGCTTACTTCCATCCCGGCCGCAAGTGCCTGCTCATCGCCAAAGGAAAGGAGATTGAGGGGCCGGCCCAGGAAGAGCAGACCGCTCATCAGCACCGCCATGACGGGCAGCAGCGGAAGCAGCTTCCAGGAACTGCCGGACAAGGTTCCCAGCGTCCAGAAAAAGTACTGCTGCATGATCTGGGGCGGCGCGAAGCTGAGCAGCCCTGCGGTCAGCGCTCCGCAGAAAAGACCGATGGCCACACCGCCGAGCAGGAGAGCCGTCCCTTCACCGCCGGGCCGTGCACGGCGCGCCAGAAGACTCACTGCCCCCGTCGCCGCCAAAGCTCCGCAAAAAGCGCCCAGGGGCAGCACGAACGCATACCGGAGGCTGAATCCTGAAAGCAGCGCCAGGACAGCTCCCAGGCAGGCTCCGCCGGACACACCCAAAAGACCGGGATCCGCAAGGGGATTGCCAAAAAGGCCCTGCAGGACCGCTCCTGCAAGAGCCAGGGCAGCTCCGGCTGCAGCGCCGCAGACGAAGCGGGGCAGGCGGATGAACCAGACGACGGACGTTTCCTGCGGAGTAAGCGTCCCGGTCAGGAGATGGGCAGGTGAAACCGGCAAAAGGCCGCAAAGTACGGAAACGGCTCCCAGAAGAAGCAGCAGACCGCCCAGCAGCGCAAGGAAGTGTCCCAGTTTCAGTTGCATGTGATCTCTCGCTCCTTTCCCGGAGGTACGATGCTGCAGGCCAGCCTCCCCGGATTTGCCGGGATGCCCCGCAGGAGTGCCGGCAGCAGCCGCTTTTCCAAAATCCCCTAAAGACCATCTGCCGTCCGGACCATCATCTCTCTGATTTTCAGATACAAAAAAAGACGCTCTTCAAAGCGTCCCGATTCTATAAGTGAGCCTTCACAGCATCACGGTATTTCAATGGTAGCGCCAACGAGAATCGAACTCGTGATTTCGCCTTGAGAGGGCGACGTCTTAGCCTCTTGACCATGGCGCCAGATAAAAAAATGGCTCCGGGACTAGGACTCGAACCCAGACTAGAAGATCCAGAATCTCCTGTGCTACCATTACACCATCCCGGAAGGTACGTTCTTTATTATAGCAACTTTTTAAAATTGTGCAAGCCTTTTTAGAAAAAAGTTTTATTTTTTATGCTTTTTTCCAGCTGACCGGAAGGCAGCACTCAATGTTCCGCCTGTCCGCGGACGGAGATTGCCCGCTGCAGACTGAGGGAATCCGGATTTTCCCCGGGAATGGGAAAACCCTCCTGCCGGGGAAGCAGGAGGGTTTTCCTGAAAGGAAGTTGTTTATGATGATTTGATGGGGAAGATGTAACGAGGAGGGGTGATCCTCGCTACGATTCATAGTATAGGGAACAGATTTGACAAAACAAGGTCCCATTTATGAACTGTTTGTGAATTAGACTCGTCAGTCAATCATAGTCCCGGCCAGCCTGGATCAGCCGGTGATCCCGAAATAAGCCAGTACATCCCGGACCATTCCCTCCGCTCTTTCCGGGCTGAAGCCGATACGCCGGCTCTGCAGGACGATCCCTTTGAGCTGCGTCTGCAGCATTGCCTCGAAAGCCGCCTTATCCAGGGAGAGCTGATCTCCCTGCTCCTGTCCGTCCAGACAGCCGAGCATGGCGAAAAGTTTCAGGGTACCGGCCTCTTTTTCTGCCAGGAAGAAAAGATACGGGAAACGCTGCAGCATCTGTTCCACAAATACAGAGGCAGCAGGATTCTTCCAGATCGGGCTGCCGCAGTCCTCCGCGAACTCCAGATACAAACGGCCGCAGAATTTGCGGAGCCATTCCGGCTTCTGTCCAAGCTCATCCAAAAGCTCCAGATAACGCTGCGTTCCCTGTTTTTCCGCCAGTTCCTTTTTCTGCACCCGGAAACGGATCCACGATTGTGTGCCCAGATACGACTGGATTGCCTTTTTATCCATACTTTCCCCTCACCGCTGCTTGACCATGACGCACCACTGCCCGAAAAGACGGACTTTCTGCCAGGCTCCGGGCCAGTCTTCCTCCAGTTTTGTCTTGAGCTTTTTCGTATTCATGTCCACCAGGACCACCGCCCGCGGCACCTGCTGCACCTTGCTGTACGTCGTCCAGGGCATGATGTTCTTTGCGGACCAGCTGTAATCGCGGGGCGCGAATTCCTCCGCCTCCACATCGGGCACAAGCATGGTCAGTTTCCGGCCCGTATAGAACCAGGCGGAAGTCGGATATCCTCCTCCCCGTACGTAGACGGGCACGTCCTGAGGGATCACATTATTGATGTACATGGCCGCCCACTTGCCGGTGACGCCGCTCATGAGCGGCTGAGCGAGGAGTTTGGTGATACAGGCAAAGAAGATATAGGTGAGCAGGATCGTCATCGTGACGATTTCGTGCGTGCTCCTGCCCCGGCTGCGATGGAACGCCATCACAAGATAGCAGCCGAAGAAAATAATCACAAAATAAAAGATATTCCGGGGATGCTGCAGGAGGCCCGGTGCCAGTTTGGGCAGCCGGTAGGCGACAGCCGCAAGTGCTCCGTAAAACAGGATATTTCCAAGCAGCAGCCATTTAAGAGTCAGTTTTTCACCCGCTTCAGCCAGATATGAAGCCGTCAGGATGGAAAGCGGCATCAGGATCGGATAGGTGTAGGTGATGTACTTTGTCGCCATGCACTGGAAAAAGACAAAGATGACCGCGATCCAGAGAAACAGGAACCCTTCCCGCTGCTGCGGCGCCGCAAGGTGTCCCTCTTTCCACAGATAATGTTTGAGCATGCCGGGCACAAGGCCGATCCAGGCATAGGCGTTCAGCAGATTGACTGCTGTATAATACCAGATGACGTTATCCCGCGGATGCTCCGAAACGGTGGCCCGCAAAAAATTCTGAGTGCCGATGAAACCCGCCAGGAAATCAGGATGTTTGACCGCCATCGCCACATACCAGGGCGCTGCGAGCAGGAGGAACAGAGTGATCCCGCTGCCCAGCCTGGCCTCCCGGAGTGAGGCAAAATCACGCCGCCAGATGAGGAACAGCAGGAAGATGAGCCCCGGCAGCAGGAATCCGATGGGCCCCTTGGTCAGGGTCGCCAGTGCGGCACAGGCGTACATGCCGTAATAATAATTCTTCTGCGGCGTCGCATAGCCCAGGTAAAAAAAGAGCAGTGCCCCATTCAGGAATACGAAGAGCATCCCATCCGTAAGGACGGACTTGGAAATGGTAAAGAACTGCAGCGTCATGAGCAGCAGGACACCGCTGTAGAATCCGGTCTTTTCCGAGTACAGCTTCTTTCCGCCCCAAACGACAAGTTTAAGTCCCAGCAGACCGAATAAAGACGGAAAAAAGCGTGCACCGAATTCTGTGAAGCCAAAGATCTTAAAGCCCAGGGCGATCATCCAGTAGGCAAAAACCGGCTTGTCGAACCAGTATTTCCCGTAGATCTGCGGTGAGAGCCAGTCACCGCTCAGCACCATTTCCTTGGCCGTCAGTGCGTAGTTGCCTTCCACGCTGTCCGTCAGGGGCAGCGTCCCGTTCAGGAACAGCAGCAGAAAGACCGCGGCGGTCCAGAATATGATCCAATATCTTTTATGCATGATGGTTTCCTCCCAAAATTATCCCTTATTGTATCATTCCTGACAGGAAGGTACAACAGGCAGCCCGCAAAGGGATCCCCCATCGGGACATTTCCGGCAAAAAAAGGCCGGCCAGGCGTCAGTCCCGGTCCGGTCTTCCTTTCTGTGCGTATTTCATTCTTTCATGCAGCCCAGTGCCGCGACAAGGAGCTTCCAGGTGCGGCGTACCGACGCAATGTGCATCTTTTCATGGAACGTATGGATATCCGTCAGTGTCGGTCCCAGGGAGATACAGTCGAGTCCGGGCAGCCTGCCGGCAAAAATACCGCATTCCACACCGGCGTGGATGGCTTTGATCTCGGGATCCCGGCCATACTGCTTCCTGAACACACTGGTCATGAGCTGCTGGAGCGGAGAATCCGCACGGTATTCCCAGGCGGCATAGTCCCCCGTAAACTCCACCGTGCCGCCGAGCTGTTTCAGGAGAGCCGTGATGCGGTCCTGCAGCATTTCCTTCTGTGAAGCCACACTGCTGCGGATCAGTGTGCCGCCCACGACTTCCTGCTCCGTCGTATAAAGGATCCCCAGATTGAGGGAAGTCTGCACCAGACCGGGCAGTTCCCGGCTCATCGCCTGGACGCCGTCCGGCAGGGCTGCAAGGAAGCAGGCGGTCCGTTCCGTGCCGGCCTGATCCAGCGGGAGCTCCCGGCTGTCGGAAGCACTGACGGCAAGCGTGATATCCGGGTCGGCCGCATGATATTCATGCCGCAGCACGGTCTCAAAAGTCCGGCAGAGATCCTGCACGCGGGTTTCCGCTCCGTCAGGGATGACGATATCCGCGCCGGCTCCGCGGCTGATCACGTTATCCCGGCAGCCGCCATGGACAGCGATAAGCCTGAAGGGAATTTCCTTTCCCAGCAGCAGGAGCAGCCGTCCCAGGATGATATGGGCATTGGCCCGGCCCTTGTCGATTTCCTCCCCGGAATGGCCGCCCCGGAGGCCGCTGACGGCAAGATACAGGCGCCGGCCTGCCGCGGCCGTCCGTACGACCGGAAGATGGCAGTCCGCCCGGACACCGCCGGCACAGCTCACTGTAAAGACGCCTTCCTCTTCCGAGTCCAGGTTGATCATGCGCCGGCCCTGCAGAGGGCTCATATCAAGCGCTGCCGCTCCCAGCATCCCCAGTTCCTCGTCGACAGTAAAAACGACTTCCAGCGGAGGATGCGCCAGGGAAGCGTCATCCAGGAGTGCCAGCCCCATGGCGACAGCGACCCCGTCGTCCGCACCGAGAGTCGTATCCCGGGCCCGGACCGTATCACCATCCAGGACGAGCTCCAGGCCTTCTTTTTCCATATCCTTCCGGCAGCCCGGTGCTTTATCACAGACCATATCCATGTGTCCCTGGATAATGACGGGAGATGCGCCTTCATACCCCGGCGAAGCCGGTTTGAAAATGATGATGTTATTGCTGCAGTCCTGGATATATCTGAGGTGCCGGGTCCGGGCAAAAGCGGCAAGCCAGTCGCTGACCTTCTTTGTATTCCCGGACCCGTGCGGGATTCCGGCCAGCGCTTCAAAATACTGAAATACTTTTGCGGGTTCTGTCCCTGCCAGTACAGCCATCCTGATCATCCTTTCGCTCTGCGGCCGGCAAAAGCTCCCAAAACGGGAAATTCCGCGGCCATGGCATCCTATTTCTTTTCTACAGTCAGCACGGCAGCTGCGTCCGCAAGGTTTTTCCTCAGGGACTCAACCGCATCCATATTGGTTACGACGATTTCCGTCGTCAGCGGCTTGCCGGCACCCCTGATGACAGCCGCATCAAAACGCAGCAGAGGATCACCGGCTTTGACCCGGTCCCCTTTTTTGACAAATGCTGTAAACCCCCGGCCTTCCAGGGCGACCGTATCGATGCCCACATGGATCAGCAGCTCGATGCCGTCACGCACCAGGGCAACAGCATGCCGGGTCTCGGGAACGAAGGCCACTTCAGCGTCACAGGGAGCAGCGACCGTATCCCCTTCCGGCTCGACGGCAAAACCGTCCCCCATGACTTTATCTGCAAAAACAGCATCCGGCACTGCCGTAATGTCGAGGATACGTCCCGGCACCGGAGCAGCCAGGGTAATTTTCTTTTTTTTGCCAAAACCAAACATGATTTTTTCCTCTTTCTTCAAAAAACAGTAAAAAAAACGCCCTTGCGAGCAAGGGCAAATGAGGGGTAAATTTAACTTACATGCTTAGTATAGCATGGTTGTATACAATATGCAAGGGAATTTTCAGTTTTTTCCAGAATTTTATGATTTGCAAATTAATGCTGTATTCTTTTACTGCTATGTTCGGAACATCTCTGAATGATAAAATCAGTGGATTTTGCAGTATTCGCTCCCATCCCATCTGTTCCCTCACAGGTCATTTTTTTCTCCGTACCCTTTCCCGGCAGGCATAAAAAAAACGTGGAGGAACGCTTTCCTGTCCCTCCACTGACTGCCGCTGCTCACGCCCTGACAGTACTTTTGACGGCATCTGCCATTTTCTTTACATACTCCTGCACGGGCCCGACAGCTTCGCGTCCGTATTTTGCCACGATTTTCACGATGGCGCTGCCCACGATGGCCCCGTCGCTCAGCTCCGCCATGGCAGCAGCCTGCTGCGGTTCGGCGATACCGAAGCCCACGGCCACCGGGCGGTCCGTCACTTCCCGGATCTTCTGCACGATGGTTCCCAGATCGGTCGTGATCTTTTCCCGCACACCGGTCACGCCCATGGAAGACACAAGGTAGATGTAGCCCTGCGCTTCGCGCGCGATCATCTGGACCCGGTCATGGGAAGTCGGTGCAATGAGCGAGATTAGCTCGATCCCGTACTTGTCGGCATCTCCTTTGATGGTGGCTTTTTCCTCATACGGCACATCCGGGACGATGACGCCGTCGATCAGAGTCTCTTTGCAGTTCCTGAAGAATTTATCGCGGCCGTAAGTGAAGATGGGATTCACATAGGTCAGGAAAACCAGCGGGATCTGCGTGCGGGTGCGCACTCTGTGCAGCATGGCAAAAAGGTCATCGATCTTGAAACCCGCTGCCAGAGCCCGGTTGTCCGCCTCCTGGATCACCGGTCCTTCCGCCACGGGATCAGAGAAGGGAATGCCCAGTTCAATAATGCCGGCGCCTGCCGCTTCCATGGCATAGATCAATTTTTCGGTCGTTTCCAGATCTGGATCACCGGCCGTAACAAATGGAATGAATACTTTTTTCTCTTTTTTGAATACATCTGTAATCCTAGTCATGCAGATCTACCCCCTTGTATCTGGCAATGGCTGCCACATCCTTGTCACCGCGGCCGGACAGGTTGACCACGATGATCTTGTCCTTCGGCAGCGTCGGCGCAAGCTTCATGGCATATGCCACGGCATGAGCGCTCTCCACAGCGGGGATGATCCCCTCGGTGCGGGAAAGATATTCAAAAGCCTGGACGGATTCATCATCCGTGATCGGAACATATTCGGCCCGGCCCGTATCATAGAGATAGGCATGTTCCGGCCCGATGCCGGGATAATCCAGCCCGGCGGAAATGGAGTACACCGGTGCGATCTGGCCATCGCTGTCCTGCAGGAAATACGATTCCATGCCATGGAAAATACCCGGCTTGCCGCAGGCAATGGTCGCTGCCGTCTCAGCCGTGTCGATGCCGCGTCCGGCGGCTTCCACGCCGATCAGGCGGACCTGTTTGTCCGGGATGAAATCATAGAAGATCCCTATGGCATTGCTGCCGCCGCCAACACAGGCCATGACCACATCGGGCAGACGGCCTTCCTTCTCCATCATCTGCTGCCGCACTTCCTCACCGATGACCTTCTGGAAGTCACGGACCATCATCGGATACGGGTGAGGCCCCATGACAGAACCAATGCAGTAAGCCGTATCCTCGCAGCGGCGGCTCCATTCGCGGAGCGCCTCATTGACGGCATCCTTCAGGCTCATGGTACCGGTCTCGACAGGGACGACATCGGCCCCGAGGAGCTTCATGCGGTAGACATTGAGTGCCTGCCGTTCCGTATCCATCTTTCCCATATAGACCACACATTCCAGTCCCAGCAGCGCCGCCACCGTCGCCGTGGCCACGCCGTGCTGGCCCGCGCCGGTCTCAGCGATGACACGCTTCTTGCCCATCTTTTTGGCCAGGAGGCACTGGCCCAGGGCATTATTGATCTTATGGGCGCCCGTATGGTTGAGGTCTTCCCGCTTTAAATAGATCTTGGCACCGCCCAGATCCTTCGTCATGCGGTCTGCATAGTACAGCAGGCTCGGCCGGTTGGCATAATCATGATACAGGGCCTGCAGTTCCTTCAGGAACTGCGGATCCTTCTTGTAATGTTCATAGGCTTCCTGAAGCTCCAGGACAGCATTCATCAGCGTTTCGGGCACATACTGCCCTCCATGCGAACCATATCTTCCGTTACTCATGTTGTTCATCCTTTCTTTTTACAGCTTCTATAAAAGCTCTAATCTTTGCAGCATCTTTCACTCCGTCCGTTTCCACGGCACTGCTCACATCGACGCCGTAGGGCCGCGTCCGTTCGATGATGGGCCCCACGTTTTCCGCGTCCAGTCCGCCGGCCATGAAAAAAGGTCTGGGAATGACCGCGCCTTGCAGGAGCGTCTCATCAAACGTCCTGCCGGCCCCGCCATACTGGGCAGTGAAAGCATCCAGGAGGAAATAATCACAGTCATACGCTTCCAGGCCCTGCAGGCTCTTTTTTTCCTTCACCCGGATGGCTTTCAGGATGGGCACTCCCGCCTTCTCCTTCAGCCATCGCACCGCTTCAGGGGATTCCTCCCCGTGGAGCTGGATGGCATCGATGGCACCGCTCCGTACCAGTGCAAGGATCCGCTCCGGCCGTTCATTGACAAAGACGCCCACCGTCCGGATTGCCGGATCCAGCGCCTCCCGCAGGGCAAGGGCTGTTTCCCCGCTGATGCACCGCCGGCTCTTCGGATAGAAGATGAACCCGGCATAATCCGGTTTGAACAGATTGAGGATCCGGGCGTCCTCCCGGCGGCGAAGCCCGCAGATCTTAATCTTTGTCATGGCGCGCTCCCAAAAGTTCCTGCATTTTCCCGGCAATGGACGGGCTCCGCATCAGGAGTTCTCCAACGAGGGCCGCATTGACGCCCTTTGCTTCGAGCTCTTCCAGCTGAGGACGGCCCTTGATCCCGCTCTCAGCGACAAAAGCGATTTCCGGAGGGACCAGGGCCCGCAGGCGGAGGCTGTTGCGGATATCCACGGTAAAATCCCGGAGGTCCCGGTTGTTGACGCCCAGGACTCTGGCACCTGTCTTCAGCGCCCGGTCCACCTCGTCCGCATCATGGGCCTCGACCAGTGCATCCATCCCGAGGCTTTCGGCTGCCAGCCTGTATTCCTGCAGCTGACTGTCCGACAGGAGCGCTGCGATCAGGAGGACTGCATCCGCCCCGAGCACTTTGGCTTCGTAGATCATGTACTCGTCCACGGTGAAATCTTTGCGCAGGAGGGGCAGTTCCACTTCCCGGCGGATTTCCCGGAGATAACGGTCACTGCCGAGGAAACGGGTCGGTTCCGTCAGGACGGAGATGGCGGAAGCGCCAGCCCGTTCATAGGCCTTCGCGATATCCAGGTACGGGAACTGCGGTGCGATCAGCCCCTTGGAGGGGGATGCTTTCTTGACTTCTGCAATGATATGGAATCCCGGTGCAAGGAGCGCTTTCCGGAAACAGCCGCTGCGGTCTTTGGGAAGGCTTTCGGCTTCCTGCCTCACCGCAGCCGGGCTTTTTTGTCTTTCCGCTTCCGCCACCCGCTGCCGGGCAGCTTCTGCCAGTGTATCCAGGATCATGGTCTTGCCTTCCTTCAATTCCCGTTGCTGACGCGGATGACCTGTTCCAGGGCAGCTGCAGCCTTGCCGCTGTCGATCAGCTCGCCCGCAAGGGCCACACCTTCCTTGATGGTCGGTGCTTTCCCGGCCACAAACAGTGCTGCACCGGCATTCAGGAGTACGGCATTGCGTTTGGTCCCTTTGATTTTCCCGCTCAGGATATCCCGCGTGATCTGCGCGTTTTCCTGCGGCGTGCCGCCGACGATCTCATCCCTGGTACCCGGCACAAGTCCAAAATCCTCGGGACGGATGACGGAAGTCCGATAGTACCCATCCCGGATCTCGCAGATGGCCGTCGGCCCGTTCGGCGAAATCTCATCCAGTTTTTCACGGCCATAGGCCACGATGCCCCGCTTGACGCCGAGACTCGTCAGGACTTTGGCCAGCGGTTCGACCAGGTATTCATCATAAACTCCCAGGACGAACATTTCCGGTTTTGCCGGGTTCGTGAGCGGCCCCAGGATATTGAATACCGTACGGAAGCCCAGTTCCTTGCGGATGGGGCCGACATACTTCATGGCAGCATGGTATTTCTGGGCAAAGAGGAAGCAGAAATTGGCTTCCCGGAGGCACTTCAGAGCCAGTTCCGGATCCTGCTGGATGTTGACGCCCAGCGCTTCAAGGCAGTCCGCCGTCCCGCACAGGGAAGACGCAGCCCGGTTGCCGTGCTTGGCCACCTTGACGCCGCTCGCCGCGATGACCATGGCGGAAGTGGTGGAAATATTGAAGGAATGGGCTCCGTCACCGCCCGTGCCGACGATTTCCAGGACTTCCATGCCCGGATGGGGAACAGGAGTCGCCAGAGAGCGCATGGCCTCAGCACAGCCGGAAATCTCATCGATGGTTTCCGCCTTTGCGCTCTTTGTGGACATGGCGGCCAGGAATGCCGCGTTCTGGGTCGGTGTCGTCTTGCCGCCCATGATTTCCAGCATGACCGTGTTGGCTTCCTGATATGTCAGATCTCCCTTGTTGACCAGTTTGATGATTGCTTCTTTGATCATTTTTTATTCCTCCTGCAGTCCAGTTTATTTTTTCAGATCCAGGAAATTGCGGATGATGGTCATGCCATCCGGTGTCATGATGGATTCCGGATGGAACTGCAGACCGTAAATATCATATTTCCTGTGTTTCAGTCCCATGATTTCGCCCTTATCGGTTTCTGCCGTGATCTGGAGATCATCCGGCAGATGGTCCCTGTCGACGATCAGAGAATGGTACCGTGCGCCCATGATGCTGGACGGCAGGCCCTTGAAAATGGGCACCGACGTGTCGATACGGATCCGGCTCTGCTTGCCGTGCACGATTTCCGGAGCCAGCGTCACCGTGCCGCCAAAGACTTCACCGATGGCCTGATGGCCCAGGCAGACCCCGAGGATGGGGACCTCGCCCTTCAGCTCCCGCAGCACGTCTTCGCATACGCCGGCGTCGCAGGGTTTTCCCGGCCCCGGAGAAAGGATGATGCTGTCCGGTTTCAGGTCCCGGATGGCAGAGACCGTCATGGCGTCATTGCGGATGACCGAAATATCCGGGTTGATCGTACCTACGAATTGATACAGGTTATAGGTAAAACTGTCGTAATTATCGATGATCAGGATCATGCTTCCGCCTCCGTCGTTGCCAGGAGCGCATCTTTCACCGCGCCGGATTTATTGATGGTTTCCATGAATTCATTGTCGAGGACCGAATCGGCCACGATACCGCCGCCGGACTGGAAGTACACAGTGTCTCCGCGCTTGACGGCTGTCCGGATCGTAATGCAGATATCCATATTGCCGGCAAAGTCCAGATACCCGACACCGCCGCCGTAAGGGCCGCGCCGTTCCGGTTCCAGGTCATCCAGGATCTGGCAGGCCCGGATCTTCGGGGCTCCCGACAGCGTCCCCGCCGGAATCGCTGCACAGAGCGTATCGATGGCATCAAGGCCTTCCTTCAGTCTGCCCGTGACCCGGCTCGTCAGATGCATGACGTGGGAGAAATATTTGATCATGTGCAGGTCATGGACCTTGACACTGCCGAATTCACTGACTTTGCCGACATCATTCCGGGCGAGGTCGACGAGCATGTTGTGCTCGGCCAGTTCCTTCGGATCCGTCTGCAGCCCTTCCGCCAGAGCCCGGTCCTCTTCCTCGGTCCTGCCCCGGGGCCGCGTGCCCGCGATCGGCATGGACGTGATGGTCCTGCCTTCGAGCTTGATCAGGGTTTCCGGAGAGGCACCGGCGATCTCCGTATCTTCATTCTTGAAGAGCACCATGTACTGGGACGGATTCGTCGTCCGGAGCCTGCGGTAGAGGTTGAAAAGGTCCTGATCGTAAGAAGCGGAAAAACGCTGGGAATAGACGGCCTGGAAAATATCTCCCTGCCGGATGTACTCCTTGATCCGCAGGACGTTCCTGTCGTAGAGCTCCCGGGTCTGGTTGCTCGAGATGGGGCCCATTTTTGCAGGCACATCGGCCGGCAGTGCGACCGGTTCCCGCACCAGTGCCTCCATCTCATCGAGAGCCCTGCCAGCCCTTGCATATTCCTTCTCGATGTCGTCGGTCCGGATATTGACGATCAGATACAGTTTCTGTTTGAACTGGTCAAAGACGATGACCTTGTCAAAAAGCATAAGGTCGAAATCGGGGAACTCCGTCGCTTTTTTCGGATCAAAGCGCAGGCTCGGTTCGCAGTACTGGATGAAATCGTAGGAGAAGTATCCCACGAAACCACCCGTGAAGGGAGGCAGCCCCGGCTGCGGTTTCGTATGATATTCCTTCAGGAAGCGCCGGATCACATCCAGCGGATTGTCCCCGCCCGCTTCCTTTTTGCCGTCCATGGCAACGGTGACCTTGAAGTCCTTTGCCGTAACGCGGGCGATCGGCGCGTACCCAACGAACGAATAGCGGCCCCGGGCGTCAATCCCTTCCATGCTTTCCAGCAGGAAATAGCGGTCATTGTGCCTGCGCACGAGACTGATCAGGCCGATCGGTGTCAGCGTATCCGCCAGCAGTTCCCGCACAACAGGAACGGCTCCTTCCTGCACAGCCATTTTCTTAACCTCTTCCAACCGGGTTTGTTTTGTCATGATAGCCTCCTTGGGATATTCAAAAAAGAATGGACAGCCAGGTTGGCAAATGCCCGGCTGTCCCTACAGTCAATAAAAAACACCTGTCCTCATACAAGGACAGGCGTCATAACCTGCGGTACCACCCTGTTATGGGGCCTTTAGCCCCACACCTCAGCAGAATGCCAACACATTCCTCACCGGTAACGCCGGTGCTGCGTCGCGGGATACTTTCCGAAGATTTCATCGCGCCCTCAGTGGTCCATTTGTCAGACTGCCTCGATCCGGCTCTCAGCTTCCCGGACTCTCTGTGCGCACATATTCTGGCGTTATCTCCACCTCAAAGGTTTGGGTTCATATTGAATTATGAATGCATAATAGCACTGGAATGACGGCTTGTCAAACGTTCCGATGAAAAAAGATAGATTCGTTCAAGTTTTGTATATTTTTTAACACTGTCATTCCGGATCCATCAGGGCTACATCCTGATATTCTTTTTTTCGTTCAAATTGTACCCTGGCATAAGAACACTGCGGCACGATCCTGACGCCGGCAGCGCGTCCCATTTCCGCCACAGCCTGGACGAGCTTCGCTGCCAGGCCCCTTCCCCCATAGCGGGGATCGACGATGGTGTGCTCAAGGATCCAGACACCGGGGCGGGCCACCACCCAGGTGCATTTTCCGATCTCTTCCGTTCCGTCATACACGGCAGCACGAAGTTTGTCCGGCTCCTTGACAAGGCGGATTGTATCCATTTTGCTTCCTCCTTCATTCTTCTGTCCTTCATAAAATTCTAATCCGCTGCAGTGCATCCAGCGCTGTGCGGACGATCGGCCGAGTGCAGGGATCGGTGCCGGGCGCAGCATTCCATCCCAATCCGGTCCGCAAAGCTCCGGGATCATGCAAAACGGCCGAAAAGGCCGGATCTGTACGAGAGTCTCCAAAACAGGTTCCAGGCTGCGGTGCGGCATACTGCGGCCGGCTGGATTGCGGAGCACTGCCTCAGCCAAAATCCCTGCAGCTCAAGGGCTGACATCATTATATCATGGGCAAAGGAAAAAACACTACAATCCGTCCGAGCCCCCGGGCTGGACCGCAGCTGGCTGCCGGCCAAGCGAAGGAAGAATTCCCGGCGGCCTGCAGCACCATGCAGGATATCTTCTGAGTTGCCATCCGTGATCCGGGAATGCAAAAAAGGCCAAAGGAGGGACCGGCAAAAAAATTTTCAAAATGGGGGTTGTCAAAAAACATTCTGCATGATATACTGCATTCAGTTAGTAAAAGCTAACTTAGATACACAAAAATGTTTAAAGACCTCTCCTTTTCATGTTGTTTGGTTAGCTTACACTAATTAATATCCTATTGGAGGTACGTATGAGGATTCCGTTCGAGACCGAGCTGGTCCGCCAGTGTGCACCCACGCTGGCCGGTCTTAAAGCTTCGAGCTTATTCCGTTTCGTCTTTCCCCCGACGGCGGATCCCTTCAGGCTCGTCGCTTCTGTTTCCCGCATTCTCGAGTCCAAACACCTGGACATTGCGCTGCTGCAGTACGATGTAATAAAGCGCAGCGGACTCCTCTTCGTCTATCGGCCAAAAGCCCTTGAGTCCATCATGGACCAGCCCGAGAACCTGGAGTTTTTCCGACGCCGGGGCTACTCCGGTTCCGGCTGGGAGGATATCCTGACGGAGATGTCCCTGCTGCTTGCAACGCGGGCTTCCTTCCCCCATGAAATCGGGATTCTTCTCGGATATCCGCTGGAAGACGTCGAGGGTTATCTGGTCGCCCCCAGGGAAAAAGGCCTCTGCTCGGGCTGCTGGAAAGCTTACAGCCACCCGGCCCGGGCGCGGCGCTTTTTTGAGAAATGCCGGAAATGTACCCGCATCTACTGCCAGTGCTATGCAAATGGCACGGCGCTCAGCCAGCTGGCTGTTGCCTGAGAGAGCGAGTTGTTTCCGTGTCATAAATTCAACAAAGGAACTGCCGGATCCAGAAATGACGGTGCAGCGGACGTATTCCCCGGTCCATCAGGACCCGTGCCCTGCACGCATGACATGCCAGCCGGCTGAAGTTTCCAGGGAAAGGAAGAATATCAGAATGAGTAAATTTGCAGTAGTGTATTGGAGCGGTACGGGAAACACAGAAGCGATGGCACAGGCCGTGGAAGAAGGCCTGAAAGGCAAAGGTGCCGATGTGGCGCTCTTTACCGCAGCTGACTTCGCAGCAGAAGATCCTGCTTCTTATGACGGGATTGCTTTCGGCTGCCCGGCCATGGGCGCTGAAAACCTGGAAGAAACTGAATTCCAGCCCATGTGGGATGCGGTAAAAGACCAGCTGAAAGGCAGGAAGATCGTTCTCTTCGGTTCCTATGGCTGGGGCAGCGGCGAATGGATGGAAAGCTGGAAAGCCGATGCTGAAGCTGCCGGTGCCGTCCTTGCGGCAGATCCCCTTATTTTGAACGGCACGCCGGATGACGGCGGCCTGGCTCAGTGTAAAGCACTGGGAGAAGCTCTCGCTTAATCTTCTCCTTCGTGTGGCTATAGTTCGATCTCCTATTGTGCAGCATTGCTTTGCGAAAGGATCATGGAATGTCCCTCTCTTCGTTCCATGATCCTTTCTGCATGTCCGGAATACCGGCACGGATCCTGTTCATTTTACGTTTCTTTTACATTTGCGGCAAAAAATTTCATTGCTTTCCCGCTGGTTGTGAATTATCATAAAATGAGAGAGCATGATTTCGTTCTTTGGATCAATGGAATATAAAAGGAAAGAGGGATTCCCATGAAAATTTTTATGGATACGGCAAACGTAGATGAAATCAAGGAATTTGCCGATCAGGGTATCGTCTATGGCGTCACGACCAATCCGACACTCATCGCCCGCTCCGGCCGCACCCAGGCTGAAGTCATCCCGGAAATCTGCAAGCTGATCCCCGGTCCCGTCAGTGCGGAAGTCATCAGCACGGACTGCCAGGGCATGGTAAAAGAAGCAAAAAAGCTTGCCAAGATCGCTGACAATGTCGTCGTCAAGATTCCATGCATCACGGAAGGCCTGAAAGCTGTCAAGATTCTCCACGAAAAAGGCATCCATACGAATGTCACGCTCGTGTTCAGTCTGGGCCAGGCCCTGCTGGCAGCCCGGGCCGGTGCCACCTACGTGAGTCCTTTCATCGGACGCCTCGATGATATCGGCGAAGACGGGGTCCAGCTCGTGGCCGATATGGTAAAGGTCTTCCGTCTGTATGATCTGCCCACCCAGATTATCGCGGCGAGCATCCGCAGCGTCGACCATGTCAATAAAGTCATGCTGACCGGTGCCGACATTGCCACGATCCCGACCAAAGTCCTGCGGGAACTGATCCATCATGATCTGACCGATAAAGGGCTTGCAAAATTCCTGGAAGATTACCGGAACAGCAAAAAATAACCGTGCTCCCTTATTGAAAGCACCTGCAAAAATGCCGGTGTCAGGACCCGATCGATCCTGACACCAGCATTTTTACTTTTCCAGCTCTTTGCCGTAGCGCCTGATGTATTCCAGAAACCAGGCCACACCAAGGGGCAGTGCTCTTTCATCGATATCGAAGTAAGGGCTGTGCTGAGGGTACCGCTGGCGCCCATCCACAAAACCGCCGCCCAGACAGAGCATCGCCTTGGGAGCCGCATATTTGGCAAAGTCTTCCCCGCCCATTCGGGGCTCCTGCGTGATGACGTTCTCCCTGCCAAAAATGGCAGCCGCTGCTTCAAGGCCCGTCGCCGTGACCGCTTCATCATTGACCATGACGGGCGTCCCGAAGTGGTAATCCACCCGGATCTTCGTCCGCGTCGCAGTCCCGATTCCGTCGGCGACCCGCTGCAGCTGCACCGGGAACTGTTCCCGCAGAGCCGGCGTGAAGGTCCGGCAGGTCCCCATCAGGTGTGCTGTATCGGGGATGACATTGCTCGTCGTACCGCTCTGGAAAGCCGTGATCCCAATGACCGCCGCATCGAGGGCCCTGATTTCCCGGCTGACCAGGGTCTGCACAGAATTATAGAAGGCAACGCCGGCAGCGATGGGATCGATCGTTTTTTCCGGGTGGGCGCCGTGCCCGCCCTGGCCCTGGACATAGACATCGAACGTATCGGAGGCAGCCATGATGGGCCCGCTCTGGAGATTGGCCTGTCCATAGGGCACTTCTCCCTGGATGTGCAGTGCGATGATACGGCTGCATTCCTGGACAAGAGGATCGTCCTTCATATGGAAGGCACCGCTGTCGGCAATATATTCTTCAGCCGGCTGAAAGATCAGGCGCACTGTCACGGGCAGCTCATCCCGGTGTGCGGCCAGGATCTTTGCCGTCCCCAGGAGGATCGCGATATGCGTGTCGTGGCCGCAGGCGTGCATCGTCCCCGGGCACTGTGATTTGTAGCCCGGATCGCTTTCCTCCGTGATCGGCAGTGCATCGATATCCGCCCGGATGCCCAGCACGGTATCGGAGGACTTTTTCCCTTTCAGGGTCGCGATCACGCCCGTCTTCGTGGAAGGTACGTTCGGGATCCCCTGGCGGTCCAGGTATTCCCGGATTTTCTGCTGCGTATGGACTTCCTGCCAGGACTGTTCCGGATGTGCGTGGAAATACCGTCTGAGCGCCGTCAGCTCTGCTGCCAGCCCACGGGCCTCCTCTTTGATTTCTTTTGTATCCATGATCATGCTCTCCCTTCTGCACCATATAAAAGGACTGTCGCTGGGACAGTCCTTCCGGCAGTTATGTCATTTGCTCTTTTTGTCGTTGTTCGGATCATACCACAGGCCCGTATTGTTCTTTGCCATATAATCGGCAAACTCCTTGGAGTGATACGCTTCGACGATGTCCCTGGCCCACTGGGCATCCTTGTTCTTGTCCGCCACCACAAGCTGCAGGAGCAGATGCGGCAGGATGGTCTCCTTCAGGAGCGCCGTGGAAGGATCGATCTTGGCATTATAGACAATGGAGCCGGTGATGACGATGAAGCTGAAGTCCGTCCTTACAGAAGGAATGTTCAGGGACTTCATTTCCGTGAATTTCAGGTGATGGGGGTTCTCCACGATATCCTGCTGGGTCACCGTGGCCAGATCCTTTTTCGGATCCAGTTTGATCCAGCCCGCCTTCTGCAGCAGGGCATAGGCACGGGCCGTATTGGAAGCATCATTCGGCACGGCGATGGTGTCCCCGTCAGCCAGATCTTCCAGTTTGGTCTTGCTGCCGGCATAGATGCCGGCAGGGACTGTCGGGATCGGCGTCAGTGCCACCAGATGCCCGCCCTGTTTCTTGTTGAAATTTTCCATATAAGCCGTATGCTGCTCCACGTTGAAGTCCACTTCGCCTTCATTCAGCACGATATCGGCCTGGAGCAGATCGGACATATCCTTGCCGGTGATTTTGTAACCCTTCTTTTCCAGGATTGGCTTCACGCCTTTTTCAAACAGGTCGCTGTAGGGTCCCTGGGACTTGCTGAACGTCAGTTCCTTCTTGTCCGCAGCCTGTTTCGAACTGCCGCCGCAGCCTGCAGTGAATGCAGCCAGCATCATACCGGCCAGTGCCAGGGCAGCTAATTTTTTTGCATGGGTAAAATTCATGATGGATGACCTCCTCAATGGTTTCTCGTTTTATAGGCAAGATGATTGCCCACAGTTTGGATGATCTGCACAAAAATGATCAGGATGATCACCGTAAAGAGCATCAGCGGTGTATTCATCCGTTCATAGCCGTAAGTCAGCGCCAGGTCACCGACGCCGCCGGCTCCGATGGCACCGGCCATGGCCGTGGCACCGATCAGGCCGATCGTACCGGTCGTCACGGAAAGGATCAGGGAACCCCGGGCCTCGGGAAGCAGGAAATACCAGACGATTTCAAAATACGAGGCGCCCATGGCCTGGGCCGCTTCGATGATGCCCCGGTTGACATCCAGGATGGAATTTTCAAACAGGCGCGTCAGATACGGCGTAATGAAAATGACCAGCGGTACCAGCGCTGCCGTGGTACCGATCCTTGTCCCCACGATCATTTTCGTCAGCGGCATGATAAAGACCATCAGGATGATGAAAGGGACCGACCGGACCGTGTTGATGACAGCATTGAGGACTCCGTAAACGTACCGGTTCGGCAGGATGCTGTTCTGGTTGGTCAGGACCAGCGTAAAAGCCATGATCAGGGCCAGGACCGTCCCCACCACCAGAGAGATAAAGACCATGTACAAAGTCTGCTCCGCCGCAAGGATGAGCTGCGAAGCAGGAACACCCAGTTCCAGCATCAGAGGGACACCTCCTTCCATTGAATCCCCTGCGCTCCAAAATAATCGGCAGCCTTCGAGGCGGCTCCATCCTCATCGAAGATCTGGACGATGAACAGCCCCAGAGCCGTCTGCTGCAGCTCGCTCACATTGGCAAAGACGATATTCGTCTCCAGCCCGAGCTGCGTATTCAGCCGGTAAAAGAGATTCTCAGCATTCTGGTCACCCAGCAGCCGGAGCTTGAACAGCCGGTAGGGACGTTTCTCCTGCCGGAGCTTCGTCCGGATCGTATCCGGGATCGTATCGGGGATGACCGTGTGGACAAACCGCTTCGTGATGTCCTGCCGGGGATCGCTGAATACCTCAAGCACCGGCCCCATTTCCACGACGCTGCCCATTTCCATGACGGCCACACGGTTGCAGATTTTCTGGATAACATCGATTTCATGAGTCACGATCAGGATCGTGATATTGAGCTTCTGATTGATCCGCTTCAAAAGCTGCAGGATCTGTTCCGTCGTATCCGGATCCAGTGCGCTCGTAGCTTCATCACAGAGCAGGATGGACGGATTCGTCGTCAGGGCCCGGGCAATCCCGACACGCTGTTTCTGTCCGCCCGAAAGCTGGTCCGGATAGGAATCCTTCTTATCCTCCAGATTGACGAAATTGAGGAGCGTCCCTACGATCTGATCGACGGCAGCCTGCTCGATATGTCCAAGCCGCAGCGGCAGAGCCACATTTTCATACACCGTCCTGGACTCCAGCAGATTGAACTGCTGGAAGACCATGCCGATATTCTTGCGCACCCTGCGCAGTTCCTGATAGGACAGAGCACTGACGTTCTGGCCATGGACCCAGACGCTTCCCGATGTCGGCACCTCCAGCGAATTGACCATGCGGAGCAGGGTCGACTTGCCGGCGCCGCTGAATCCGATGACACCGAAGATATCTCCTTTTTCAATGGAAAGATCCACATGTTTCAGTGCTTCCACGGTCTGGCCGCCCACGGAGAAGGTCTTGCTGACATCTCTGAATTCTATAAAAGACATCCCGACCCCTCCCTCCAGAAATTTTTCCTTGCTGACACTTTGATTTTCCTCCCTTATGCAGCAGAACCCTCAAAAAAAAAGAGCCGCCGTCCCCATGCAGAGACGATGGCTCGTGATTCCACTCTGTTTTACCAGCATCCTAAGGCTGGCCTCTTTGCCCTTGTAACGGAAGCAGTCCCGTGACAGCCTACTTTTGGTTCGGCTGCCCCGCTCACGGAGGCATTCACTGCTTTTCGGTACCGATCCGGCTCTCACCTGTTTCCGGAATCTCTGGCGGACTTCCCGGCAGCTACTTATTCCGCTCATCGCGTTTCGCAACGTAATAAATCATACTAAATTACCATGAATTTGTCAATTCTTTTTTTGCCGGATCTTCAGATCCTTTTCGTGCAGTCCCGCCCTTCCATACCATCTCCCGAAAAATAAAAAAAGCACCGTCTCCCTGCAGAGACGATGGCTCGTGGTTCCACTCTGTTTTACCAGCATCCTAAGGCTGGCCTCTTTGCCCTGTTAACGGAGGCAGTCCCGTGACAGCCTACTTTTGGTTCGGCTGCCCCGCTCACGGAGGCATTCAGTGACTTTCCCTGCCGTATCCGGCTCTCACCCGTCCCGGACTCTCTGTCGAAGTTCCAGCCACCTACTTGATCCGCTCACCGCGTTTCAAATACGCCCTTATCATAGTCAGCTGCAGGGATTTTGTCAATGCCGGCTCCCGGATTCTGTATCTTTCTGTAAATCCTGTCAAAAAACTGTATCAAATTTTCCATTTTATCAGTGGAAAAAGAAGCTGAAAATCTTCAGAAGCAAGTAAAAAATCCCGCTCGCAATCAAAGGTCCCACTGGAATCCCCTTGAAAACCACGACACCGATGATGGTCCCCACCATGACGGAAACGACCATCTGTGGATCGCGGGTCAAAACATCCACGCCCCATTTGCCAAAAATGGCCACGAGGATCCCCATCACGACGGAGAGAATACCCGCAGGTGTCTTGAATACATCAACGATGTTCCTGACCCCGATCCTGCCAAGGGCGATCGGGGTCAGCATGGCAGCCGTCAGAAGGATGACGCCCCAGTTCAGGCCATGGTCCCCGAAATAAATCAGTTTCTCTTCAGGCACAAGCAGCTTCAGCACCAGCAGGATCCCGGATGCCGCCGCAACTGTCGTATTATGGGCAAGATAGCTGAAAACAGCAAGCCCGATGATGATTCCATATGCTTCCATTTTTCTTTGCTTCGCCTCCTTACATCCCTTTACGTCCCGCCGCCAGCTTCAGACGCCGGAAAATGTACTGCTCCGGCCGGTTTTCTCTGTTTCCGGTCCTTTCTTATAATATTCCTTGATGATCCGGATCAGATCCAGTGTTGCCGGAGAAAGATAATAATTTTCTTTCACCAGGAGAACAAGCGGCAGGCGCAGCTCCGGTGCATCAAGGTCGAACACTTCCAGATCCCTGACGGCCGGATCCCGCAGACCTGCTTCGATCATAAAGCCAAAGCCCAGGCCATTTGCGATCAGCCTCAGCAGGGTCGCGTTATTGGTGGTGGACAGGGTCCGGCTGAAGGACAGTTTCTGCCGCATCAGATAATTATTGATGAATTTTCCCACTGTCTGCATCTGCCCAAGCGTCACAAAACACTCCTCTTCCAGGAGATGCAGGTTCAGCGGACGGCCGGCAGCCCGATCCTCCAGGAACTGGCTGCACAGCGGATGATTTTTAGCAAGGATCAGCAGCAGCCTTTCCTCCTTGATCGTTTCCGCGATAATGCTCTGAGGCAGCTGGGAAATGATGGCATTCATGATGGCAAAATCCACCCGGTTGTCTTCGAGGAGCATGATGAGTTCACTGACCGGGAATTCTGCCAGATGGAGTTTCACGTCGGGATGCTGCGCAAAAAAAGCGGGAAGGATTGTCGGCAGCAAAAGCGATCCGCGCCAGGTACCGATCCCCAGCGTCAGCTTCTGCAGTTTTTCGTTGTTCAGATCGGCCTTCAGTTTTTCTTCCAGATAGTGGGAGCTTTCCAGGTAATTATAATAGATCTTCCCGGCCGGCGTCAGCTCCAGGGGGATCTTCGAGCGGTCAAAGAGCTGGCGGCCCAGTGATTTTTCAAGTTTTGCAATATGCTGGCTCAGGCTGGGCTGGGTGATGAAAAGCTTTTCCGCCGCCCGTGTAATGCTTTTTTCCCTGGCCACCATCAGGAAGTATTCGGGAGTTGTGTTCTTATACAGCATGGCTGTCAGCCTCGATTTCTGTGATTTCTCTTCTGCAGTTATAAGTCTGTCACAAAAAAAGCGAAAAGTAAATGTACTGAAGGGCCTTCCACATTTACTTTCCGCTTTTGTTTTTACAATCAGAAAATCAAAGGATCAGATGATGCCGGCAAAATAGAGGATCAGCGTGAACACGGAACAGGCAATCCCCGACACTGCTGTGGATCCGCCGATTGCCCGGAATCCCTGGTTGAAATTCATTTTTGACAGGGAGCAGGTCAGCCAGAAACCGGAGCTGTTGGCATGGCTGAAAGCGACGGCGCCGGAGCACATGGCAAGGAATGCCGCCAGTTTGGAAACGCCCAGGATATCGAGCATCGGTTCGCAGAGAGCCGCAGCCGTAGCCACGCCCAGCGTGTTGGAACCGGTTGCCGTCCGGATCATGAAGCCGATCAGCATCGGTACGAAAATGCCGGGGACATGGGCTGCTACAATGCTTTCAGCCAGGATCTTGGCCGCACCGGCGCTCTTGATGAAGGCCGCGAGGGAACCGCCCAAAGCGGTGATGAATACAGGACCGGCGCAGTCGATGACAGCAGCATTGATCCATTTGTCACGGATATCGAGATTGTGCATCCAGCCGCGGGCCTGCATGAAAACCGCGGCGAAGCAGCCAATGAACAATGCCGAGAGCGGGTCCCCGATGAAAGTCATCAATTTTGCAAAATAAGATTTGGGAACTACAACTTTGCTGACCGTCTGCAGCACGATGAGGACCACCGGCAGGAGCACGGGCGTAATGGCCTTTGCAAAGCTCATGGAGACATCCGCTGTACTGTTACCGCCGTCTTCCGCGTTCTCCAGGAATGCCTCATTCAGAGGGATCTGTCTGTCTTTCAGCGTACTGGCATAGATGACGGTTGCAATCAGGCCGGGGATAGCAACGATGATGCCCCAGGGGATCGCCACCCCCAGCGGCAGTCCCAGGGCCGCAGCCGCGGCAACCGGTCCGGGCGTCGGCGGTACGAGGGAGCTGGTCGTGATGCTGATCTGGATGACCGAAGCAAAAGCCATCATCGAAATCCCCGTCTTCTTTGCCAGGTTTGTGCACAGAGGGATCACGAGCAGGCTGACCGTATCCGGGAAAACAGGGATGCCCAGGATGCAGCAGCTCGTCCCGATGGCCCACAGGACTTTTTTCTTGCCGAACCACTTGACCAGGCAGTCCGTCATTTTGACAATAGCCCCTGTCTTATTGAGGATGATTCCCAGCAGGGAACCTAAAAAGATGACCAGAGCCACACTTTTGCACGTATTCCCGAAGCCCGTGTTGATCATGCCGGGGATCTTTTCGATCGGCGTCCCCACGAGCAGTGCCAGAAGCAGCGTGGCCAGATACAGAGCCAGCACCGCATGGAACTTCAGCTTGCTGACCATATACACAAGGGCACCCACGGAAATGATCAGGACGGCAAACACATAGACTGAACTCATACAAAAACGCTCCTTTACTCTAGATTTCCGATTCACTCTCTTCCTTATTTTATCAGAAAGTTTCCACAACTATAACATGGAAAACGCCCATATCCCTATAGACAAATATCTATACTAAATGGTTCGAAAATAAAATTTTATGAAAATCATATTCAAGGCATAGGCATCAGGCTATGGTACCATATACTAAAACAACTTTTACAAATCCGGCAATCCCCGCTATCCTGTAATTGAAAAGTGTGAGAATTCAAAACCAAAAGGAGCAGAAATGAGCAAGATACTTTTTACGGAAAATGTGGATCCTGCCGGTCCGGAGCTGCTGGAAAAAGCAGGCTTTGAACTGATTATGGCCGACAGGGACAGCCGGATCATCGAAGAAAACATCAAAGATGCCGAAGCTGTCCTCACACGGATCTACGAACTTCCTTCGGACCTGCTGGAAACGGGGAAAAATTTGAAAATCGTCAGCAAACATGGTGTTGGCTATGACAATATCCCTGTGGCATGGTGCAAAGCCCACCATATCGCTGTTACCGTCACGCCCGGCGCCAACAGCCAGTCCGTGGCAGAGCACACCATCACCCTGATGCTGGCCCTCGCCAAGAACCTGATGACTGTCACCCGGGCCTACAAAGAAATCGGCTTTGCTGCCAAGAACTCTGCCCCCGGCATGGAAATCCTCGGCAAGACACTCGGCATCATCGGCGTGGGCCATATCGGTACGAGGGTGGCTAAAATGGCCCTGGGACTTGGCATGAAAGTCATTGCCTATGATCCGTACGTGACAGAAGTTCCCACTGGAGCTGTCCTCACAAACAACAAAGAGGAAGTCATCCAAAAGGCCGATGTCCTGACGCTCCATCCCGTCCTGAACGAGGAGACCAGGAACATCATCGGCAAAAAGGAACTGTCCCTGATGAAGCCGACAGCCTTTCTCATCAACTGCGGCAGAGGCCCCCTGGTGGACGAACCCGCACTAATCGAAGCCCTGCAGCAGAAAAAGATCGCCGGTGCCGGTCTCGATGTCACCTGGAGCGAACCCTGCAGTCCGGACAGTCCGCTCTTCCAGATGGAAAATGTCATCCTGACGCCCCACTATGCACCGACGACACGGGAAAGCGCCAGGAATGTATCCCTGGCAGCTGCTCAAAATATCCTTGACGTCCTCGCCGGGAAAAAACCGGAAGGACTGCTGTGACGCAAATAAAAATTAGTTTTTTCAAGTTTTGGGAGAAAACTTCAATTCATCCATCACCATGGTTCCACAGTAGTTTTCAAAATAAAAGAAAAACAGCGTGCCATCCCTGTTTGGACTGGCACGCTGTTTTTTTACTTACTACACAACATCCTCCAGGATGAAAATGCTGTCAGTACGTTTCAATTTTCTTATCGATATTCTTGCTGTTGACCCAATCTCTCCGTCTGATGGCCTTTCCTTCATCGATGGCCACGATATTCTCAAAGCACCGTTTGATCATATTGAGGTCATTATCCGCTGTATTTCCGCCGGAATGCGGGGTCACCACGACGTTGTCCATTTTATAGAAAGGACAATCCACTCCGGGAGGTTCATGGACAAAGGCATCCAGCCCGGCTCCCATGATCGTATGGTTTTCCAGAGCTTCCACCAGGTCTGCTTCGTTCACGATGCCGCCGCGGGACGTATTGATGATGATGGCATTCTTTTTCATGGTTTCCATCTGTTCTTTTTTGATCATGTCCCTGGTGCTGTCCATCAGCGGCACATGGATTGAAACGATATCAGATGTCTTCAGGAGTTCCTCAAAAGGAACGTATTTGATGCCAATTCTTTCCTCTTCTTCCGGTGAAATGCGGAACACATCATAGTACTGTACACTTGCTTCAAACCCCTGGACGATCCTTGCGACTTTGCGTCCGATATTGCCCAGGCCCACGAGTCCGACCGTCTTGCCGCTCAGCAGATAGGACTTGGAGGCATATTCATCCTTGCACCACTGATTCTCTTTCAGTTTCCGGTTAAGCGGGATCAGATTCCGCAGTACGGCGAGCATATGGAGCACAGCCAGTTCTGCCACAGGCTCGGAATTCACACCGTTGCAGACCATGACGGGGATATTCCTCTTGCTGATGCTCGGAATGTCGAGATTATCGAACCCGGCACCCCATTTCTGGATGGCTTTCAGATTCTTGGCCGGAGCGATGTCCTGCCCGTTCATTTTGATGGTCCGGATAATGATATAGTCCGCGTCAGCCAGTTTGCCAAAGTCCTCTGCCGTCGGCACATCATAGATTTCAAATCCATCCGGCACCGTTTCATGCAGGACCTTTCTTGTATTTGTGTTATACGGTCCGACTAAAGCTATTTTCTTCATAACGATTCCTCCTCTGTCCTCCAGTATCGGCTGCTCATATTAAATTCCCAAAAGTGCAGCCGGATTCTTTCGCGTCATCAGATCGATATCTTTCTCACTGACGCCATGATCATACATAAAATCGATATATTCCTGGAATCCCTCTGCCCATCCGCAGTTAAAAGGCTGTCCCAGATCCGTTGCCATGATGGAGCTTTCAGCTCCCAGATAGCGAATATCTCTTAAGTTCCGTTCAAAATGCTTTTCAAACACTTTGCTCTCCGGCAGTCTGGATCCTCCATAATTTCTTTCAAAAATTACGCCGTATTTCAGCAGGCTTTCCTGTGTGCGGACATCCATCCCGATTCTGAAAAGAGTAGGGTGATTGATCAGAATATGTTTGATGCCAAGATTATGGGCTTCCCGCACCACGGCAATCTGTTCAGGGATGGAGATATGACCGGTGGCCAGTACCAGCTGTTTTTCCGCAATCACATTCAGTACGGATTCACATGCTTTGCTCAGTTTGTCACGGGATCCTTCTTCGAAACAGCAAATCCCGCCTTCCTTTCCCATCTGCTGCTTTTCATGCCTGGCTGCCAGGGTTGGAAACCAGACGATCTTTCCGCCCAAATCCGCAACCGCTCTGACCGCTGCCGCATTCAGGCCTCCTACTTCTTCATTCAAAGCGATCCCGCCAAACAACTGGATATTGGGAAATTTTTCCTGTGCTACTTTGGCTCGGGTTGCCGTTTCAAAAATATGGGCCTTCATGACCAGTGCACGGGCGCCTGCATCGGAAGCTTCCTGTGCCAATGTATATTCGTTGTATTTTCTTTTCTTATAAGCTTCCGGTCCGATATGGATATGGATATCAATGACGCCTTTTAAATCATTTTTCATATTTTCACTTCTTTCTCTTAGAAAGGCCAGATTACGGGAACAAGGACAACTGCCAGGATCGTATTGATGACAACCAGCGGGAATCCTACCTTAAAGAAATCAAGGAACTTATATTTCCCGATAGGATAAATGACCGTGAATGCCTGGGCGCCCACCGGCGTCAGGAAAGAAGCGTTGGCAGCGATGATTATGATAATCCCTACAGTTTTAGGATTGATTCCTATACCGGAAGCAATGGCAATGGCAATCGGAGTCATCAGCGTAGCTGTAGACACGTTGGACAGGAACTGAGTCATGATCGTAACGACAACGACGACGATAGCGGTTACAAAATACGGACTTGGATTGGATCCGAGCGTAGCGATGACCCAGTTTGCGATCAATTTGCTGCCGCCGGTGGCACTGACAGCTTTGCCTACAGCAATCATAGCACCGCAGATCACGATTGTCGGCCAGTCGATGCTCTTATAGGCTTCTTTCTCTGTAATGCACCCCGTCAGGACAAGGATAAGCGCTCCAAGAGAAGACACAAAATAAAGCGGAAGGCCAAAAGGCCGTTTTGCCATGCAGATCAAAAGCACGAAAAAGACCACACCGCAGATAATCTGTTTGCTTTTATCGTTATTGACTTTGCTTTCATCGTAAATATCCAGTCCATCAAAAGACGCATCCGTGACCGGGATCAGCTTTTTCCCGAAGGTCGCCATATAAATCACGCCCAGGACCGTCAGCGGAATCCCAACCATTCCGAGTTCGAGAAAATTCACAGTCTCAACACCGCTGGCTTCCAGGATTCCGTTTGCCGTGACTGTGCTGGCCGCGCCAATCAATGTGATGATCCCGCCCACTGCAGCGCCATAGGCAAGGGGCATCAGGCCTCTTGAAATCGGTACTTTTGCGTCCTTGCACATTTTAAGGACTATGGGCATCATGGTGACGACGACTCCGACATTGTTCAAAACGGCGGACAAAAGGGCGGCCACCATCATCACAGCTACCATGATTCCCGTTTCAGTCGTTCCCGTCAGTTTCAAAAAAGCCGTAGCGATTCTGGCAGCCAGTCCGGTGCGGAACAGTGCGCCTCCAACGATCATCATACTCATCAAAAGCACAGCTGCCGTACCAGCAAGTCCTGAAAAAGCATCTGCAAACTTAATCATATGCAGCAGTGCACAGACCATGGCAGCTGTGATAGCGACAACAGCAGCCGGTATTTTATCGACAGCATAGGCTACCGCCAGCACTGCAACCAGAATCAATGATCCTTCAGCCATTCCCATAAAATTCCTCCTTCTTGCATTTCAGGAAACTATCCAAACATGTTAAAATATTCTGTATCAGCTACTTAACAATCAACAGGAGTCAATCCATCATGAATCTCATGCCTCTTTATTACTTCAAAGAAGTTGCCAAAGATCTGAATATGACCAAAACGGCTTCAAGGCTTTTTATATCTCAGCAGGCGCTCAGCAAATGCATTGCTCAGCTCGAAAAGGACTACAACGTTGTTTTCTTTATCCGCAAGCCGCATCTCCGGCTGACATCTGCCGGTGAAGCCATGCTGGCTTTCTGCCGGAAAGTATTGCATGAACAACAGAATCTTCAGGAAATTCTTTCCGATATCACTGAAGATACGAAAGGTACAATCCGGTTCGGCGCCAGCATGCTCCGCAGCAATTTCTGTCTGCCCCAGATCCTGCCACAATTCTCGCATCACTATCCCCATGTGAACATCAGGGTCTCTGACCACATCTCCGAAACCCTGCAGAATATGATCCTGCAGGACGAACTGGATGTGGCACTCTGTTCCCTGAATGAGCCCATCAGTGAAGTAGAAACGCATCTGATCCTGTCAGATAATGTCTATCTGTGTGTTACAGACAAACTGCTGCAGCAGTACTATCCCTCAACCTATCCGGCACTGAAGGAAAAGTCCCGTTTGGGTGCTTTCATCGGAGATTTTTCAAGGCTTCCCTTTCTGACCCTGGACAGCCCGAACAAACTGGGCCGGGTGATGGACCATTGCTTCAAAGAAGCCGGTTTTGTACCTAAATCCTATCTTTCTGCGACCTTCACGAGACTCTTCCCGGCCTTATGTTCTCATTCACTGGCAGCCTGCGTTTGTACGCAGATGACACTGAATACGTACGAAGGAGTGCTGCCGCGTGATATGAACATCTTCCACCTGCTCTACCGGGGGAAATATGTGTATCATAATGTCTACCTGACTCACGCCAAAAAGACCTATGTCCCGCAATACATGAATTATTTTTATACGCTCATCAACGACTGTTTTGCATCCCTCAACAGAAAAGATCTGAGCAGGATCAGTCCCTGATTACTTCTTGCCGGCCAGCATATCCAGCACCCACTGGGGAGCGAGCTGAGGAAGCGGTTCACCCTTTTTCTTCTTTTCTACGAAGTCCGCAATGGTGATATCCCGCTTATCTTCATAAGCCTGCTTCTTTTCAGCCTCTGCAAGCACTTCCTCGATCCGGTCACGGGGCACGACACAGACGCCATCTTCATCTCCGCAGACCAGGTCGCCGGGATGGACCTCCACGCCGCCGCAAACGATCGTTTCGTTGATTTTGCCCGGATTCTTTTTGATTGGTCCTGCCGGATTCAGGCCCCGGCTGAAAACAGGGAAATCCAGTTCGATGTTTCCGCTGCGGTCACGGGTATAACCGTCCACAACGATTCCCTTGTAGCCCATTGCTTTGCAGGCACCCATGATCTTATCTCCCAGATATGCAGCATCCTTATAGCCCTTGCCATCGATGACCATTACATACCCTTCACGCGGTGCGGAGTACGTCGCCACATGGATAGGGAAATTATCACTGTTATCGGTTTCAATCGTCATGGCAGTACCGACCATTTTAAAAGACGGATCCACTGCATGGATATCGGGCGTCAGGGTACCGTAACGGGGAATCTTCAGTGCCTTCATGCCGTCGCAAATCTGAGAAACTTCCAGTTTGCTTGCTCTCTCAATAATCTCATCTGAAAGTAATTCAGGAAAATCTTTCATCGAAATAACCTCCTCCAATTTTTGGATAATTCAATATGTTCATGCATTATACTACTCTCCACTGATTAACAATGCAAACAGCAGAAACTTCGCGAAACCAACAACTAAAAGTTGTTGGTTTCGCGAAGTTTACTCAAATTCACCCGCATCTCTCATGAAAGGAAAATATTATATTATCTTCTCCTCTCTGAACAGCGGCAGGCTATACAAGAAAGAAGCCTGGAAGAATATCCCTTTCTTCCAAGCTTCTTCATGACTTATCCAAGTCTTCAGGATTTCCGTCCGTTTTATTCCCATATTTTCAATTAACTACATGGATTGGCTTCCCATCGATAAATGCTTTAAGATTATCGACAGAACACTGCATGATACGCGCTCTGCTTTCTTTGGGAGCCCAGGAAATATGAGGCGTGATGATGCAGTTCTTCGCAGTCAGCAGAGGATTGTCATTTCTGATAGGTTCCGTGCTCACTACATCCAGCCCTGCTGCAGCCACTTTGCCGCTGTTTAAGGCTTCTGCCAGGTCTGCTTCGTTGACAAGCTGCCCTCTTGCATTATTGATCAGGATCACACCATCTTTCATTTTCGCAATAGTATTCTTGTTGATCAGTCCCTGATTGGCATCTGTCAGATTGCAATGCAGCGTAATGACATCAGAAACAGCGAGCAGTTCATCAAGATCCAGATATTCAGCAATGGCACGCCCATTGTCATTTGGGTATAAATCATAGGCAACAACACGCATGCCCAGGGCTTTTGCAATCCTGCCTTCAGCCTGTCCGATCCGGCCAAATCCAATGATGCCAATTGTCTTTCCGTCCAATTCAATCAGCGGATAATCCCAATAACACCAGTCCTGGCAGGAAGCCCATTTTCCGGCATGGACGCTTTCATCGTGATGCCCGATATGGTGACAAATTTCCAAAAGGAGTGCAATCGAAAACTGGCTTACACTGGCAGTCCCGTAAGTAGGGACGTTGGAAACAGGGATTCCCTTTTTTCTGGCATAAGCGATATCTATTACGTTATATCCAGTTGCCAGTACACCAATGAATCTTATATTCGGGCAGGCATCCAGTACGTTCTTCGTTATTGGGGTTTTATTCGTATAAACGACTTCAGCATTTCCGATGCGCTGAATAATCACCGACTCGTCCAGCGGAGTCCGATCGTAAATTTTACAAGCTCCCAATTGTTTGAATCCATCCCAGCTTAAATCTCCAGGGTTTTCCGTGTACCCGTCCAATATGACAATTTCCATGTTGTCCTCCTTATCCCTGTCATAACTTAACATCAAATAAGAGACAAATCTTTAATCTTTTCAATTACAGCCTTATCTGCGATATTCCGTCTGGGCAGTTTCTTTTCCGTCACCGCCGTCGGGATCAGCTCGCATACCATATTGATCTGCGTTTTCTTGGAGCCGACTCCGTAAGATCCGCTGTGAGGGCTCAGGATGACATTGTCCATCTTGAGCAGCGGGTCATCCTTGGCAATGGGTTCCACTTCTACCGTATCGAGTCCGGCATAGCGGATCTCCCCGTTTTCCAGGGCCCAGGCCAGGTCTTTCTGGTCGATGACCGGACCACGGGAGGTGTTGATGATCATGGCCGTGTCCTTCATCTTTTTGAACGCTTCTTTATTGAAGACATGCTTCGTTTCAGGCGTCAGGATGACATGGATGGAG
>OMYF01000001.1 GCA_900315205.1 uncultured Acidaminococcus sp. | reverse complement strand
AATATCAGTGCGGGGATCAATACGATGGTTCCGGCCTACATCATCCTGACCCTGGCCTGGACAATCGGTTCCCTCTGCCAGAATTACCTGGGCACGGGCAAATATATCGGTATGCTCGTACAGACGAGCCATCTGCCCATCGAGCTGATCCCGGCCATCGTATTCCTTGTCGCTTCGGGCCTTTCCTTCTCCATCGGCACTGCCTGGGGCACTTTCGGGATCTTCATTCCCATCGTCGTATTCATCTGCCAGGCCGCACCGGCGCACATCATGACCGTTACCCTTGCAGCCACCCTGGCAGGTTCCGTCTTCGGCGACCACTGCTCTCCCATTTCCGACACGACGATCCTGTCTTCTTCGGGTGCCGGATGCAATCACATGAAGCACGTAAGCACGCAGATCCCTTATGCCGTTGTCACGGCCACAGCCTGTTTCTTCAGCTATCTGGCAGCCGGTTTTTCCGGCGGCAGTGCAGTCCTGACTATGGTTACCGGATTCTTATTCCTGCTCGCCGCTCTCTTCCTGCTGCACAAAAGGGCTAAGTCCCGTCTGTCCGGCAGCAGGCCATCGAAGGCCTGATAAGCTTTCGAAATGCTTCAGCTATAGACCACATACATTATGGAAAGAGCCCGTCCCGGATTTTCCAGGACGGGCTCTTTCCATATGTAACCGTATCAGGAAGGGCTCACTTGACGACGACTACGGGAATATCCGAATATTCCACGACTTTGCTGCTGACACTGCCAAGCAAGAATTCTTCCACCCCCGACAGTCCCCGCCGCCCGACGACAATGGCCGAGACAGCTTTTTCCTTTGCGGTCTGGATCACCGTCTCTGCCGGGTTTCCGAATTCCATCTCATACTCCACACTGCACGGGCTGTCGGCCAGTCTCTTTTTTGCCGTATCAAGGATCATCCTGCCGATCTGTGTTGCATTCACGTTGGGACTTTCCGGCTTGACGGAGCTGTTCATGCCACTCAGGACCAGTCCGGACATGCTGAATTTCTGGACCACATGGAGCACGATCAGCTCCCCGTGATAGGTCCTTGCCAGATCTTCTCCCATTGCAAGTGCCCGCCACGCAGGCTCGGAACCATCGACAGGAACCAGGATCTTTTTCAACATGATACGTCACCCCCTGTTTGCAGCATGCCGTTTCTTCACGGCGTTTCAGTTATTTTACAATCATTACGGGAATGGGAGCATACTGGAGGACACGCGAGCTCACACTGCCCAGCAGGAATTCCGCGATCCCTGACAGGCCGCGGCTGCCGATGACGATGCTCGTGGCGTTCTCCTGCTTTGCCGTTTCCACGATTACATCCGAGGGATAGCCCACTTTGAGCAGGAACGCTTTCCTGCCTGCAAAATCCTTCAGTCTGTCCTGTGCTTCCTGCAGGATACGGCTGCCGATCCTGGTCTTCCATTCCTGTTCCTTCTCAGGATTTCCCTGCGGCAGTTTGTCGACATACAGCTCTGTACTGCTGAAAGATTCAGCCGCATGGAGGACGATCAGCTCGCCCTGAAAACGTTCAGCCAGGATCTCTGCAGTCTTGAGGGCATTCCAGGATGGCCCGGAACCATCGATTGGAACCAGGATCTTTTCGAACATACGCAACAGCCTCCCACTCTCTTTGGCAATTCCAGTCCGGAAAGGGCAGCGTGCCGCCGCAGCAGCTTCCAGGGCTGCTCTGTGCCGCACGGCACCGCCGCCTCACCGGTCCCGGTTTCAGTCGTTCATTTCACGATCGTCACAGGGCAGTGAGCGCTCTGGGAAACTTTTGTACTGACGCTGCCCAGGAAAAATCCTGCCAGCACGCCCATGCCGCGGTTTCCCATGACGATCAGATCTACATCCGCTTTTTCAGCAGCTTCCACAATTTTTTCAGCCGGATCGATATCGATATAGGTCTTGAAAGAAATACGGTCGTAGCCGATCCTTTTGGCCTCACGTTCCGCTTCTTCCAGAGGAGTCAGCTGCCCTGACGCGATTTCATTGCCGTCCTTGTCCCGGAGCGGCGGTTTGATCCGGCTCAGGTCATACGGGATATCGACATTGAGGACAATCACTTCAGAATTGAACTTTTGCGCCACTTCAATCGCAAATTTCATCGCACGCAGCGCAATTTCAGAACCATCGACAGGAACCAGGATCTTATTGATCATATACGGTCCACCTCCCCGTTTATCCAGCCTTCTGTCATTTTACGATCAGCACGGGCACCGTCGCATACTGGGACACTTTGGAACTGACACTGCCCAGGAAGAATTCAGCGATACCGGAAAGACCGCGGCTGCCGATCACAATCGCTGTGCATTCTTTTTCTTTGCAGATTGCCAGGATCCTTTCGGACGGATGGCCGACTTCAAGCAGGAACTCGATCTTGCCCTTGAAATCTTTCATTTTCTCTTTTGCCGTCTCCAGGACACTGTTGCCCAATTTAGTAAGTTCCGCGTTGCCCTGGCTGATGGTAGCCTGATCAAGAGGCACCACGAGAAGTGCCGCGTTGTTATACGGCTGGATCACATTCACGACGACGATTTCGCTGCCGAAAGCTTCGGCAAGCTTGCGGCCCTCTTCCATGGCCCGCCACGATGTTTCAGAACCATCCACAGGAATCAGGATCTTTTCAAACATATAAGGTCACCTCCCAATATACCTTACGGTTACACCTTTCTATTTTCCCTATTCGACACAGATCCATCCATTCCTTCATTTTGGGTGAAAATTCTGATATGGGGAAAGAATAAGGATAGTATCTTATTTTCTGTCCGGCCGCCCCGCTGACAAAATAAAAGCAGGCCGCCCTCTGCCTCTGGTCAGCAGCAGGGAACGGCCCGCCGGGATATATTATTTTATGATGAATACGGGAACATCGGCGTACTGGGACACCTTGGAACTTACGCTTCCCAGGAAGAATTCCTCCACACCGGAAAGGCCCCGGCTCCCGATGACCACGGCGTCGCATTTTGCCGCCACAGCGATATCCAGGATGGTTTCCGCGGCATTGCCCGTCTCTTTGTCAAAGGATACCTTTCCCTTGAAGCCCTGCAGTTTCGTGCGGGCCATATCCAGGATGGCATCCCCGGCTTTTTCGATTTCTTCGTCACTGCGTTCGATGATGCTTCTGTCAAGTGCAGCCTGCAGCAGGCTGATGCCGCTGTAAGGGACATCCACCGTAAGGACGAGGATTTCTCCGCCAAACCGTTCTGCCAGTACACGGGCCGCCGCCAGGGCTTTCCAGGAGCTTTCAGACCCGTCGACAGGTGTCAGGATTTTTTGAAACATCAGTTCATACCCCCATCATTTTTTATCCAGGTTTTCAAGACGCCGGGCCGTTTCTTCCTGGCGCCTGGCATCGCGCTGCCGGATTTTTTCCGCGTGCTTCAGGGACTTTTTGCTTACCTTGCGCTGCTGGGGCGCTGCCAGTTCATGCGGTTCCAGCAGTTCATCCATACCATGGTTCTTTTTGTAATACAGGACGATGACAGCCACTACGGCAATCGGAAAAAGGGCCAGTACATAACGGGACGTTCCCTGCCGGGTCAGAAGCATGAAATCATAGCTGATGACAATCAGCGGCATCAGGACCCAGGGTGCGATCTTGCCAAAAAGGCTTCGGTTGCCGAACACTTTAAGGCAGAATCCATAGACGAGGATTCCCAGAGCGAACGAAACAAGCGACAACAGCAGGACCAGTATATAAAATTCCATTTTTTCACTCCCATAGTAAGGAAACCGTGAGCAATCCGGCACTTCCCTGAATTTGACCTATCCATTATACCATAGAACCTGCGGCGGGACAGTGAAAAATAAGAGTGCCGGACGTTTCCGTACAGCACTCTCTTATAATCACTCCCTATACTGAGGAACCGGATACAGGCAGCAGAGGACGCTGCCGCTTTCCAGCTTCCTCCATCCGGCCTGTCTTTGCCGGGCAGAAGAGACCCTCCCGGATCATCCGATGATTACGGACGCCAGAGGATATCCCACGAATGTCATCACCAGTACGGCCAGCACGGAGAACGCCCCGCCCCAGACAAACATATCCCGGGCTGTTGTCCACCCGGAGCTGATGGCCACCGTATTGATCGTGGACTGGCCCGCCGGCGTCATATTGCAGACGGACGCGCCGAACCCGATCAGGCAGACCACGGCTCCCACGGCCACGGTTCCGGCGGGCAGGGCCTGCAGGACCGACAGGGCCACTGCCGATACGACTGTCGTCGTCACGATATTGGACGAAAAATTCGTCTCCAGGATACACCACGTAAAGAAGAAGAGGATGACGCCCTGCACGGATAATCCCGCGGCCATGGGGCCAAGCATGGCACTCAGCCAGGCTTTGATGCCCATGTCGTTATTGGTGAGTGCGCTTCCCAGCATGGTCGCCGCGCCGGTCATCAGGATCGCAGCCCAGAGGATCCCTTTGGAAACAGCTTCCTGGAAGTTCAGGATGGGCTCACCCTGATCCCGCAGGATGAAGAACAGGATACAGCCGAGGAGCGGCGGCATGGCCGTCGTCCACTTGCTTGTCAGTTTGTAGAGCCCGGGCAGGACGCCTTTGATGAAGCTCGGCCCCACCCACAGAAGGACTGTCAGTGCCAATACCGACAGGATGATGATTTCCCTGCGTGTCGCGCCAGGTACCAGCTCCCGCAGGCTCATCGCCTTTGCCAGGTCGATATCCCCAAGATCCGCCGGCCGGTAAATCCACTTAAAGACGGCCAGCAGCAGAATGACGAGCAGGATGCCCGTCGGAATGCCCACAGCCATATACTGGAACTGGTTCACGTCCACGCCGGTGGCTGCCTTGTAGTAGCCGATGGCCAGCGTCGGCCAGACATGCCCGATCGCCGTCATCCCTGAAGAAAGACTGATGCAGAACGCCGTTCCCAGCATCAGCATATTGCCTGTCGGACCGCCCTTCCTGATTTCCAGGACCTGGTAGATATCCTCCAAAAAAGGCATGAACGCCACAAAGAGCACGGACGGTGAAATAAAAAGACCCATGAAGGTAACAGCAAAAAACAGGAACGTGACAAAATACCACGGACCTTTCCGGGCAATCCGATTCGTGACAAAAGCCACAGTGCAGCGCCTTACGAAATTCGTTTTGGACAGCGGATAGACGAGGACAAAAGTAAAGAGCAGAAAAGCCACGGTCACATTGCCGAAGGCGCCCCGGAAAACAGCCGGAAAGCCGAAATGGGGCAGGAACCCGAGGAGCAGCAGCGTAATGAGGCTGGGCCAGCTGATGGAAATGGTGATCCACATCAGGAGAGAGGCCAGGAACACTCCCAGCACGCAGAGCCCTTCCTGCGTAAGCGGCGCCTGTGCGGGGAGCCTGGAAACCAGAAAACCCAGGGCCAGGGACACGATCATCCAAAGGGTATCTCTCCCGGCTTTGGTCATGATTTGACGGCTCCTTTCCTTTCACGGTCATTCGCCACGATCCGGAAGTCCTGACTTTCTTTCGAAAGCTGGAACATGAGCTTCTTCATGGGCGTCTTGCTCAGATCGCCGAAAATCGTAAGTTCAAAAGTAACCGTTTTCTGATCAAAGTTAAAACTCAGGACTTCCAGATACTGCATATTGAAGCCATAATCGCCGATCATGCTGAGGATGCTGCTCATGGCATTGGGCTGATCGGGCAGTGTCATGCGCACACGGACACGGTATCCGCCGGGTGTGATGTCGATGCCTTCCGCAAGGGGATCGAAGAGGGTCGGATCCCAGTCGTAAAGCAGGCCGTACTGATACATCCGGCTCGTTTCCATGATCTTTTTGACAGCCGCCAGATATTCTGTCACCCGATCCGCCGGCACCCCCTGCCCCAGCCGTTCAAGGATTGCTTTTTCGCGGTCAGCCCGATAGATGGTCGTTTCGCCATTGGCAAACTTGATTTCGGCCACCTGACGGGAACAGTCCAGCCGTTCCATGATCAGCTTTCTCAGCTGCGGGTCGATTGCATCGATTTTCGCTCTTACTTCTTCCAGTTTCATCATCATCATTCTCCCTTTCTGCTTTGCTTCCTGTCTTCCGATTTTTGCGATAGACTGAAAAAGAGGCAAAAACAGGTCATCCCCGTCTCTGCCTCTTTGTTCATTCGTGCAGGCTGGAAATCATTCCTCCAGCTTTCTGACAGCCTCATCACCGACCTCACGGGTCGTTGCGCGGCCACCCATATCGGGTGTCAGCACCCGCTTTTCCACAAGCATTTCTTCGATGACATTGAGGACTCTGCTGCCCCACTCTTTCCTGCCGAAGAAATCAAGCATCTGGCTTGCAGACCAGATGGATGCCAGCGGATTGGCCTTTCCCTGTCCCGCGATATCCGGTGCACTTCCATGGATGGGTTCGAACATGGACGGGTATTTCCGTTCAGGGTTCAGGTTCGCTCCGGCAGCCAGGCCCATGCCGCCTGAAATAGCAGCCCCCAGATCTGTCAGGATATCGCCGAACAGATTGGAGCAGACCACGATCTGATACCGTTTGGGATCTTTCACCATGAACATGCTGGCAGCATCGACGAGATAGGAATGGGTTTCCACATCGGGATACTGCTCCCCCATCTCCTTGAAGATCTGATCCCAGAACACCATGGAATAGTTCAGGGCATTGCCCTTGCTGATGCTTGTAAGGGTCTTGTGTTCCTTCCGTGCCAGCTCATAGGCATAACGCATGATGCGTTCGCAGCCGTAACGGGAAAATACACTGTCCTGGATCACCGTTTCCCGCGGAGTCCCCGGATAGAGCCAGCTTCCTGCACCGGCATACTCGCCTTCGCTGTTTTCACGGACGAAGACCATATCGATATCCTCGTTCCGGACCCCTGCCAGCGGGCACGGAGCCCCCTTGAGCAGTTTGACGGGACGGAGATTGACATATTCATCAAAATCATGCCGGATCCGCAGCAGGAGTCCCCGCAGGGAAATATGGTCCGGCACACCGGGATAGCCCACAGCACCCAGATAAATCGCATCGAAATGGCTCAGCGTCTCGATCCCGTCATCAGGGAGCATCTTTCCCGTTTTCAGATAATATTCGCATCCCCAGGGAAAATAGGTGAAGTCGAACGCAAACGTGCCATCCAGTTCCGCAACTTTTTTCAGGACCTTTACGCCTTCTGCAAGGACTTCCGGACCGATTCCGTCACCGGCGATGACCGCAATCTTGATATGTTCTTTTTCCATGGACACAGCACCTCCCAGGGTTTTTTCCTTCTCCCGCGACAATCTCTCACCTCATGACAGGAAGCATCCTGTCCGCACAGCAGCCAGCTGCGCACACATTCAGGAGGCGGAGCAGGCAGCGCCTTCGAACAGGACGGCGTCTTCTTCCGCTTCGGCTTCCTTCTGCGGCACTTTTTCGATCCATTTCAGATCATAGGGTTCAAAGACGACATGGGCATACTTGGCGACGTCCATGACAGTCCCATCCCAGTCAGAATCGATGCGGCCCGTCTGCTTGATCAGGATATCGTACAGGATGGCATACGTCACGCCATCGTCTGCTTTTTCAAAAATGGTGCTGTACGGCAGCGTCTTGTGGTACACCAGTTCCAGATCCTTATAACGGAAATGGAATCCGCAGCGCATGCGGCAGCCGTCCAGGCCCGTATATTCAGCCACCTTTTTCAGGCTGTGCAGGATTTTGTCGCCTTCCTGGTCGTACAGGTTGTCCGGTGTCGTCTCCGTATAATCGAAACGGAACTGGATGGAAGGAGCATGGACTTTCCGGAACCTCTCCATGAAGGGGATAAGCTGATCCTCCGGATAGTTCTTATAGAGGACGCAGTTGATGCGGAATTTCACAGGCAGTTTTGCCAGCAGGCTGTCATTGGATTCCTGGACAAAATGCTGCATATGCCGGGAGATATTGACGCACGTGATCTTATGTGCATTCCGGTTCATGAAATCCAGGATTTCCTCTTCCGACTGATCTTTGGAGACGGGCAGCGTCGTATTGATATAGACCTTGTGTGTTTCAGGCACATGGTCGAGCATCTGCTGCAGGCTCTTCAGATTGGCCAGAGGTTCCCCGCCGGTAAAGACGAAATCGCAGTACGGCGTCAGTGCATTCATGCGGTCGATGCTTCTGCAGATGGCTTCCAGTGAAAAGCCGCTGCAATCAGCATATTCTTCCTTATTGACGCAGAACGGGCAGTTGTTCTTGCAGTCATACGGCACAAAGACGGTTACCGTAGCACCGCCGGCACGCGTCTTGTACGGAAATTTTTTTGATGCTTCTACAAAACCCTTATCCAAATTCCTTACTATCATAAATCCCTCACACTCCATGTTCCCTGTCATCAGAGAACCAAACCAATAAATTATCCGGTGTTTATTTTACCATGATGCCCGTGCAATAACAATAAAAAATACCGTAGTCCAACATATATACTGTTATATTTTACGCCATTTTTCCCGCTTTGGCACGATTTTTTTTAACTTCTTTATATAAAGAGCAGGCAGAACTCACTTTTTGCCGGAACGGACATCTGTCTGGAATTTTGACAGGCCCTCTGCCGCAAATTCCATCCAAATAGTATAATGGATCTGTAAATCCTGCATAAAGCGAAGAGGTGCTGCCATGATTTCCATCATTCCCGAAGATTTCAACGAATTTCGCTGCAAGGCCGGAGCCTGCCGCCACACATGCTGCCAGAAATGGGAAATCGATATCGACAGCGATACGGCAGCCTATTACCGTTCCCTGCCCGGTCCTCTGGGAGAGAGACTGCGCGCTGCCATCGAAGAAAACGAAGAAGGCTGCTGTTTCAGGCTCAATCCGGAAGGATACTGTTTTTTCCTGCGCCGGGACGGACTCTGTGAAATCGTGACGGCACTCGGAGAAGACAAGCTCTGTGACATCTGCACCGTCCATCCCCGCTTTTTTACATATGTGGAAGACTATGTACTCTGCGGCACAGGGCTGTGCTGTGAAAAGACCTGCGAGCTCCTGGCATCCCGGCAGACTCCGCTCGTCTTTACTGAAGAAGGCACGGAAAGAAGCCTGGACCTGGAAACGCTGCTTGCGGAACTGGACCTCCCGCTGTCCACAGCACAGTGCCACTTCCGCCCCTGCATCGATTCCTCTTACTATCAGGCCCTTCTGGCCCGCCTTGCCAAAACGGAACCGATCGATGCCGCCTGGACCGAAGAAATGGAATCCCTTCCCGGACAGATCCCCCGCCTTGTCCAAAAAGCCCGGACCTATGCCGCGCACTGCGACAGGATCCTTTTTGACCGCCTGTATCAGTTCATCCTGTACCGGCAGCTCGACAAAGCCCTGACCTGGGGACAGGAAGCCATCGCGGACTACGCCCGGGAAAGTACGGACTACATATTCCTCACGGCAGCCCGGACCGGGGACCCGCTCGAAGCCATGCGCCGCTGGTCCGAGCAAATCGAATATGACACAGAGAACGTGGACCTCATCCTGGAACAGCTGGCAGCGGCGCAGTCCTGAAGACCGGCGAACCGGTCCCGGACTGCGCCGCTGCAAAAACGCCATTTTTCCAGCTGATATGCAAAGGGTGCGAAAAATGATCAGTCATTTTCCGCGCCCTTTCTATATGACAGCCCTGAAGGCCGTCAATCTTCAGCTTTTTTCTTTCCCGGTTCAAAGACTTCCAGCTGCAGCTGTTTATCACTTGCCAGCATTTCCCGGGCAAGCTCATCCGGATAGGGATGTGCATAGACGATGCGGACGATTCCCGCATTGATCAGGATCTTGGAACAAACCACACAAGGCTGATGTGTGCAGTACAGCGTCGCGCCCAGGGTCGAGACGCCATTGACCGCAGCCTGGATGACTGCATTCTGTTCGGCGTGGATCCCGCGGCAAAGTTCGTGGTTCTGTCCGCTCGGTACATGGAGCCGTTCCCGCAGGCAGCCCACTTCCTCACAGTGCGGCAGCCCCTTGGGTGTCCCGTTATACCCAGTTGCAAGAATCTGCCGGTCCTTGACAAGGACGGCACCGACTTTCCTGCGCAGACATGTCGAGCGCTTCGACACAACCTCGGCGATTTCCATAAAATAACTGTCCCAATCTGGTCTGTCCATCTTTCTTACTCCAATGTTCCGAACACCCGATCCCCGGCATCACCCAGTCCGGGTACGATATATCCGTTCTCGTTCAGATGGTCATCCAGGACAGCTGTGTAGATGGGAACTTCCGGATGCGTCCGGTTCACGCGTTCCACCCCTTCCGGCGCAGCGACAAGGCACATGAAGCGGAAATGCTTGTAGCCGTCCTGCTTCAGCATGGTAATAGCCGCCTCCGCGCTGCCGCCCGTCGCAAGCATCGGGTCTATCAGGATGATTTCAGCATCCCGGTCCCTGGGGATCTTGCAGTAATACTTGATGGGAGCCAGCGTTTCCTCGTCACGGGTCAGTCCGATATGGCCCACTTTGGCCTCCGGCATGAGATCCATGACAGCATCAAGGAATCCGAGTCCGGCCCGCAGGATGGGCACAACGGTGATTCCCGAAACATCCAGTTCATAGCCCGTCGTCTCGGCAAGGGGCGTTTCCACTTTGACCCGGCGGACGGGAAGATCCCTTGTGACTTCGAACAGCAGGAGCTGGGCAATCTGGTCGAGGGCCTGCCGGAACTCCTTCGGAGCCGTATTCTTATCACGGAGATGGGTCATTTTTTCCTTGATCAGCGGATGGTCAACCACATGGATTTGCATACTCGGATTCTCCTTTTCTCAGGACTGTCAGGATTTCTTGTTCCTGCAGGAAAAACGGGGGTCATCTCAATTTTTTATCAGGGTACTGGGCACGGGCGCCGCCGATCAGAGGCGGACGGGTATAGGCGGCGGTGATCACAGCCTTTCCCAGCATCTTGCGGGACAGGCGGACCGGAACAGCGACCCGTTTCAGATGCATCCCGATCAGAGTCTGCCCGATATCGATGCCCAGATCAGCCCGGATTTCCTCCACGACGACAGGATGGGACAGCTGGCTGTACGCTTCCGTTGCCCAGGCGCCGCCGGCATGTTCCACCGGCATGACCGTCACCTGCTGCCAGCCGAACTTTTCCATGGCCTTCTCCTCTACGACCAGGGCCCTGTTCAGATGCTCGCAGCACTGTGCCGCCAGGATCAGTTTATGTTTCTTTGCCACCTCACGGGCAGCATGATAGAGCTCGTGGGCAAGCTTCAGGGAACCGCCCTTCCCGATAGGATTTCCCAGGATTTCACTGGTCGAGCACCCAACAACAAGAACCATGCCAGCTTTCCCGTTTCCCTTGGAAATCAGTTCTTCCAACGATTCTTCAAATTCCTGAGTGATTCCTTCCAGTTCCATTATGTACCGTCTCCTTTTATTTCTCGAGTGCCATGATCTTGCGTACTCTTTCCTCATGATACGAGCCCAGGAAAGAGGCACCCAGATAGGCATCCACAATTTGTTCAGCCAGCCCGCTGCCCAGTACGCGTCCGCCCAGGCACAGGATGTTGGCATTATTGTGTTCCCGTGCCTTGGCCGCGGAATAGCAGTCGCCGCAGAGCGCTGCCCGGATGCCCCTGACCTTGTTGGCGGCTATCGACATGCCGATCCCCGTGCCGCAAACCAGGATCCCCTGCTCTGCCTTACCAGCTGCAACGGCTTCCCCGACTTTCTGGGCATAGTCCGGATAATCCACCCGTTCATACTGGTGGATGCCATAGTCTTCCACATCATAACCCTTGTCAGTCAGATATTTTTTTAAGATTTCCTTCAATTCGAATCCGCCGTGATCACAGCCGATAATAATTTTCATGATAGCCCTCCTTTATGCATTGCTCTGTTTTTTATTGTACCACAAAGTCCTTTAAATAATCGGGCACATGGCCACTTTTTCTCCGCAGGAGACCGTTTTCGGCCCACAGGATATTGTGACCTGCCGATTTCCGCATGCGGTTCATGATGGCAAGTCCCAGATCCGTGTCGTCCACACCTTCCCCGATGATGGTGTCCACCTGTTCCCGGTCGAATAGGCGCAGTTCCCGAAAGAGGTTTTCCGCCAGTTCTTCCAGAGTGCTGCCGCCGTTATGCACGATGAGGCGGGGCGAGCGCGGCAGATGATCCACAGTGCCGGCAAGCGCCAGCACACCTGTCCGGAGGCCGGAAGCCTCTGCCATGACAGCGGCCCTGATGACTCCCAGAGAAGCCTCGGGCCCCTCGATGAGGACCATCGGCGCCTTCGGGGCATAATGGCGGTATTTCATACCCGGTGCCCGGGGTGTCTCATCCTTCTTCACAAGACCCGGATCCAGTTTGACGCTGCCCAGGACCTTGGAAACCATTTCCAGCGTAATGCCGCCCGGACGCAGGATGACGGCTTCCGGCCCCGTCGTATCGATGATCGTCGATTCCACTCCGATATCGCAGGCGCCGCCATCGACGACGCCGGCAATGATGCCGTCCATATCCTGGAGCACATCTGCGGCATTGGTCGGGCTCGGTTTGCCGGACTTATTGGCCGAAGGCGCTGCAATGGGCGTACCTGCCTGCCGGATGAGTTCCCGTGCGACTGTATGGACGGGAAAACGGACAGCTACCGTATCAAGGCCCGCCGTCACGACATCCGGGATCCTGTCGGACTTATGGACGATCAGGGTCATGGGACCGGGCCAGAAAGCCTCCATCAGTTTTTTGGCAAGCGGTGTGAGACCGCTCGTCAGCTGGAGGATCTGATCCATTTCGCAGATATGCAGGATGAGCGGATTGTCCGCCGGCCGTCCCTTCGCAGCAAAGATTTTCCGGCAGGCGTCCGGATTGAGGCCGTCCGCACCGAGACCGTACACCGTCTCCGTCGGGAAAGCCACGACTTCCCCTCCTGCAAGGAGCGCCGCAGCTTCTATCAGCTGAGGTGCCAGGGGTTCATTCTTCTTTAAATTCCATAATTTTGTTTCCATAATATGTCCCTTCCTTGGCAGCAAATACCATCCGTTCGATATGCCCATAGTCCCGGCAGACTTTCACGCTGGTGTATCCGGCCCGGCGGCACAGCTGCGTCACAGCATGGGCCTGTCCGATGCCGATTTCAAAGGCAAAGAGACCGTCAGATTCAAGACGGTCAGGTCCCTGCTGCAGGATGCGGCGGTAGAACGCCAGACCATCCTTTCCCCCGTCCAGTGCTCCTGCCGGTTCCATCCTGACTTCTGCCTGCAGGCCTGCCAGATCCCCTGTAGGGATATAGGGCGGATTGGAAACAATGATGTCAAAACGCATCTCCTGCGGGAGCGCTTCGAACAGATCGGACACCAGGATCCGGCAGCGGTCCGCCACGCCCATCTTTGCAGCGTTCTCCCGGGCCACGGCAGCCGCTCCTTCACTGATGTCCACGCCAATCCCTTCTGCCTGCGGAAGCCCTGCCAGCAGGGAAACCACGATCGCACCGCTTCCGCATCCCAGATCAAGGATCCGGCAGGATGGCCTGTCCGCGCAGGCCGCAAGGATGTGTTCCACCAGAAGTTCCGTCTCGGGCCGCGGCACGAGCGTATCCTTCGTCACCTTGAATTCATACTGCAGGAAACCTTTTTTCCCCAGGATATAGGCCACTGGTTCCCGGGCCGCCCGCCGGGCCACATATTCCCGGTAACGGGCCAGCTCGGAAGGTTCCAGCGGCTTGTCAAAATCGGTATAGAGCCTGATCCGTTCACAGTGCAGCACGGCACAAAGCAGCAGCTCCGCATCGAGGCGCGGATTTTCCACGCCCTTCCGGCTGAAGTACTGCTTTGTCCAGTTCAGGATTTTAAGGATTGTCCATACATTCTGCTGCATCATTTCACCTGCTGCAAACGCCTGCTCTGCTCCTCCGTCCGGAGAGCATCGATGAGTTCATCCAGGCGGCCGTTGAGGATTTCATCCAGTTTGTGGAGCGTCAGTCCGATCCGGTGATCCGTGACACGCCCCTGCGGGAAGTTATAGGTCCTGATCCGCTCACTGCGGTCCCCCGTACCCACCTGGCTCCGCCGTTCCGAAGCCTCTGCCTGCCGCTGCTTTTCCTGTGCCGCTTCATAGATGCGCGCCCGCAGGACCCGCAGGCATTTTTCCCGGTTCTTGGCCTGGGATTTTTCATCCTGGCACTGAGCCACGATGCCCGTCGGGATATGGGTCATGCGGACAGCGGATTCTGTCTTGTTGACATACTGCCCGCCGGCACCGCCGGCCCGGTAGGTATCGATCCGGATGTCGGCCGGATCGATCTTTACATCCACCTCCTGGGCTTCGGGCATCACAGCCACCGTCGCCGTGGACGTATGGATGCGCCCCTGGGCTTCCGTCTCGGGGACGCGCTGGACGCGGTGGACGCCGCTCTCAAATTTCAAATGGCTGTACACATCCTCACCGGAGACCATGAAGATCACTTCTTTGAAACCGCCCAGTCCGGTGGGACTGGAATCCATGACTTCCACCCGCCAGTGCCGGCTCTCCGCATAGCGCGTATACATCCGGAACAGATCTCCTGCAAAAAGTGCCGCCTCATCACCGCCGGCACCTGCCCGGATTTCCATGATGATGTTCCGTTCATCATTGGGATCCCGCGGCAGCAGGAGCAGGGTCAGTCGTTGTTCAAATGCTTCGATCCGGGGCCTGAGCTCAGCCATTTCTTCCTCCGCCATGGCGGCAAGTTCCTCGTCATCCCGGGCTGTGATGATGGTTTCATCATCCCGGTAGGCTGCGGCAAGCTTTTTATATTCCCGGAAGACCGTCACGACCTCCGTCAGTCTGGCATGAGCACGCGTGTATTTCTGCCATTCATCCTGTCTGGCGATGACGGACGGATCGCTGATCTTAGCTTCCAGATCCAGATACCGGTCCTCCAGATTCTGTAATTTCTCCATATTCTCAAACATAGGCAAGCTCCGTTCCTGATTCCATTTCCTGGCAGACACCGTCTGATCCGGCAGCCTCTTTTGCGGGTTCCGTCACCGCAACTGCTCCGCAGCCAGTTTTGAGGGCCGGCCTGCTGAAGATCCCTGTACAGGGGACAGTTCCTCTTTTACGGGAACCGGTCACTGTGCATCCTCCGCTTCCCGGATCTCTTCCGGCGGCAGGACTGCTTTTAAAGAAGCAATGGCCACTTCGATCATCTCATCGTCCGGCTCGCGCGTCGTAAGTTTCTGCAGGAGCAGTCCCGGCAGGATGGCTTTGCGCACCCAGGCGTGATCCATATGTTTCCCGGCGTAGCGGATGACTTCGTAACTGATCCCCGCGACCACGGGCATCAGGAGGATCCTGCTCAGGATCCTCTCCCAGAAGCTGGGCCAGCCCAGAAAAGCAAAGATAAAGATGCTGATCAGCATGGCAATCATCAGGAAATTGGTCCCACAGCGCGGATGCAATGTGGAAAAAGGACGCACATTGGCCACGATCAGCGGCAGATCATGTTCATAGGTATAGATGGTCTTGTGTTCCGCTCCGTGGTACTGGAAGACACGCTGGATATCTTTCTGCCGGGAAATGACTGCAATATAGGTAAGGAAGATTGCAAGGCGGAGCAGCCCTTCAAAGAGATTCAGAAAGACTGACCGGACGCCGAGCATTTGGAAGATCTTCATCGCTCCCGTCGGGATGACGATGAAGAGTCCCACCGCCAGCAGCAGAGAAACCGCGATGGAACCGGCCATTTCCTTTTTGGACAGCTGTTCCTCATCCTCGCCGGAGGTCTGGGCAGAATAAGCCAGAGCCTTCATACCGTAAGCCAGCGATTCAACCAGGGAAACGATACCGCGCAGAAAAGGTTTTTTGAGGATCGGATAGGTATCACTGATACTGCTGGTCGGTTTGACATCCACCGCGATTTTTCCATCCGGCTGCCGGACGGCGACGGCGATCTTGCCGGGGCCGCGCATCATGACACCCTCAATGACGGCCTGCCCGCCCACACTCAGTTTCTTGTTCATCGTACTTTTCTCCAGATAGCAATACAGCAGAGCCTCGGCTCTGCTGTAAAATCGGTTCGCTTTTTATTTGGAATCCTTGCCGTATCTCTTGTTGAACTTTTCAATGCGGCCTCTGGCGGACATGTCACGCTGCTTGCCCGTAAAGAACGGATGGCACTTGGAGCAGACATCGACGCGCAGTTCCTTCTTGACGCTGCCAGTCTTGAAAGTATTTCCACAACCACAAATTACGGTGCATTCACCGTAGTTAGGATGAATTCCCTTTTTCATTCCTTTGACACCTCTTTCTAAATTACATCAATATATCCAGACATTAATGCCCAATTATTGTATCACAAACATTTCCCCGGTGCAAGTAAAAAAGAGGAGCTGCCGCAGCAGGGCACATACCTCCCCCCTGCAGCATCCCTTCGCCCAAAGAAAGGCCGCCCGCTCTTTGCTTTCAGACGAGTCCTTTTTCGACAGCGCTGAGGAAGGCCTTCATCCCCGAGGTCAGCCATTTGTTCTTATGATAGAAGAGCTGGCGGTACATGGACATCCGGAAATTCTTGACATTGACGATCTTCAGCTTGGACCGGTAGACGGAACTTTCCACTACATACCGCGGCAGAAAGGAAAAGCCGAGGTTTTCCTGGACCATCTGGAGGATGAACCCCGTATCGCTCACTTCCAGGAAGGGCATCAGTTCCATTCCCTTCGAAGCCAGATGCTGATCCAGGCTGTGCCGGTAATTGTCTTCTTTTTCCGTCATGAAAAAAGGCTGCCGGATCAGTTCCTCAATAGGGACCTCATTCCGGTACACCAGAGGGGAATCGACGGACCCGACAAAGACGATATCCTCTTTTTTCTCCAGGATCTTCTCCCATTTTATATCATAGATCGGTTCATCCAGGATATACACGATATCGACCTGATTGTGATCCAGACGGTCCAGCAGCGCCGCCGGGGAATCGATGGTGATCCGGATCTTGATATCCGGATAATACTCCCGGAAATATTCGATGACCCGCGGCATCTTCGCTTCGCAGAGAGATTCGATCATGCCCAGGTGCAGTGTCTCTGCAGGTGGATTTTCCTGCATGGCATTCCGGATTTCCTTCAGCTGGTTCAGCACGGGTACAATCCGGTGGTAAAGCTCCTGCCCCGGCTGCGTCAGGCCGACCTGCTTGCCCAGGCGGTCAAAAAGACGCACGCCCAGTTCCTGTTCCAGGCTGTGGATTTGTACACTCAGCGCGGACTGTGAGTATCCTAAATCCTTTGCTGCCCTGGAAAAACTTTGCATTTCCACTATTTTCAGGAAACTTCTAAGCTGTCTTAATTCCATTCGCCCGATCTCCTCTTTTGTATTTTAATTATTTTTATCGAATTGTTTTATTCTATGAATTTGCTTTATGGACACCTCTATAGTATATTGAATAAACAGAAAAGTCAAACGCATCATTCACACGGAATCATGCCAGTTGACTCGGAGATTTCTGCCATCATTTAGGAGGTCGTTTGTAAAAATGAAAATCGGACTTGTACCAAAAATCATCATCGGTATCATCCTTGGTATCCTGATCGGCCAGTATCTGCCGACAGAGGTTTGCCGCTTTGTTGTGACACTGTCAGGGATCTTCAGTAATTTTCTGAAGTTCATCATCCCTCTGATGATCCTCGCATATGTCACCATGGGTATCGCTGATCTGACCCAGGGTGCCGGCAAACTGCTGCTGATCACCGCACTCATCGCCTATGGCTCCACGCTCGTCGGCGGCACATTTTCCTTTGTCGTTGCCGAAAAGCTCTTCTCTTCTTTTATCAGTTCATCTGTCACGGAGCAGCTTGCCAAAGTGGCCGGCGTTTCGCTGCAGCCTTATATCTCCATCGCGATCCCGCCCATCCTCGATACCATTTCCGCAGTTGTCCTGGCCTTTGTCCTGGGCCTGTCCCTGTCCGCACTGAAAGGCAGGAAGATCGGCGACACGCTGTATAACAGCCTGAAGGACTTTTCCGGCATCATCGACGCAGTCCTGCAGCATGCCATCATTCCTTTCCTGCCGCTGTACGTCTGCGGTACCTTCGTGGACATGACCAAGTCCGGCAAGACCTTTGTCATCCTCGGTGTCCTCTGGAAAGTTTTCCTGGTCGTCATTGCCATGCACTTCATCCTGCTCTTTGTCCAGTTCATGCTGGCCGGCACCATCGGCGGCAAGAATCCCTTCACGCTCATGAAGAATCAGATCCCCGGCTACACGACAGCTCTGGGCACCCAGTCTTCCGCAGCCACCATCCCGGTCAACCTGGAATGTGCCAGGAATAACGGCGTCAGCGAGCAGATCCGGAATTTCGTCATCCCCCTGTGTGCCAACATCCATATGTGCGGTTCCATGATCACCATCACAGCCTGCGCCACAGCAGTCTGCATGATGCACCAGATTCCCATCTCTCTGAGCACGGTGGTTCCCTTCATTATGACGCTCGGTATCGCCATGGTCGCTTCTCCGGGTGCACCCGGCGGCTCCATCATGACCGCCCTGCCTTTCCTGTGGATGATCTTCGGTAAGGAAGCCGGCGATCCGAACGGCCCGATCTGTGCACTGATGGTCGCCCTGTACATCACCCAGGACTCCTTCGGTACGGCCTGCAACGTCTCCGGCGACAATGCCATTGCAGTCGTCATCGACAGGATTTACAAGACCTGGATCAAGAAATAATCAACCGCTGCCTGCAGTCAGCACCGGGCATCCCGGGATCCCGAAAGAAGTTCCTGCGGATGCCCTTTTTTTCAGGAGGCTAACAATGAACGTATTCGATATCATCGGACCTGTCATGATAGGTCCTTCCAGTTCCCACACAGCGGGAGCCGTCCGGCTGGGACGTGTCGCCAACAAAATGCTCAATCAGGAAGCACCAAAGGATGTTGTAGTAGAGCTCTCCGGTTCGTTTGCCATGACCTACAAAGGACACGGTACGGACAAAGCCCTGCTGGCAGGCATCATGGGCTACCACAGTTATTCTGAAGAGATCCGCGATATCTTCACTATTGCCGATAAACAGGGCATTACGTACAAATTCGTCCCGACTGAGATCCCCAACAGCCATCCCAACACGGCCCGCATCCATGTGACCAGTGTCAGGGGCACGCCCGTAACAGTCCAGGGTGCCAGCATCGGCGGCGGAAACATCCGGGTCGACTACATCAATGGCATGCGGGTGGATTTCAACGGCGAGCACAACACCATCCTGGTGCCGCATTACGACCGTCCGGGCTGCATCGCCGAAGTCACAAATATCATGTGGCTAAAATACAAAAATGTCAATATCGGGAATTTCAAATTGTCCCGTCCTGTCAAAGGCGGCGTTGCCATGATGACCATCGAGATCGACGGCATGCCGCCGGAAGGCATGATTGAAGACATCCGCACCATCAAGAACGTCATCAACGCGTTCCTGATCCGTGCCATCTAAGAATGCCCAAAGGAGAAATATCCATGCTGAGTTATCATTCTATTGCAGAACTTGCAGAAGCTGCGGAAAAAGAACATAAAAAAATCAGTGAGATCGTTCTGCCCGACCAGGCTCAGGAAATGGGCAAAACAGAGCAGGAAATCTTCGACCGCATGGACCGCGATATCGATGTCATGCTGGAAGCGGTCAATTACGGCAAACGCAAAGAGCAGCGGTCCACATCGGGCCTCACGGGCGGTGAAGGTTTCCGGATGGAAGCCTACAGCCAGAAAACCGGCGGCGGCCTGTCCGGGGACATTGTTTCCCACGCCATGATGCGGGCTCTTGCCGTGGCTGGCTGCAACGCCTCCATGGGCCGCATCGTCGCCTCTCCGACGGCGGGCAGCTGCGGCATCATGCCCGGATGCCTGCTGACCCTGATGGAAGAAAAAGGTTACAGCCGCAGGGATATCGTCATGAGCATGTTCACGGCAGCAGCCTTCGGCATCGTCATCGCCACGAACGCGTCCATCGCCGGTGCCCAGGGCGGATGCCAGGCGGAATGCGGCAGTGCTTCCGGCATGACAGCAGCGGCCATGGTCGAGCTTGCCGGCGGGACGCCCGCCCAGTGTGCCGATGCCTGCGCCATTGCCATTGCCAACCAGCTGGGCCTGGTCTGCGACCCCGTAGCCGGACTCGTGGAAATCCCCTGCATCAAGCGCAATGCCAGCGGTGTCGTCATCGCCTTCTCTTCCGCCGACATGGCCCTGGCTGGGATCAAGGCTTATATTCCTGTCGACGAATGCATTGCAGCCATGAATCATGTCGGCAATGCTCTGCCCGCTTCCCTGAAAGAAACTGCCAAAGGCGGCCTTGCCATGACTAAGACAGGTCTGGCACTCAAGGAAAAGGTTTTTGGGAAGGAATAAAAGCGCAGACAGTTTTGTCCTCTTACTCTCCATAATTTTGAGGCCTGTCAATTTCCCAGTTAAAAATAGCATATGGTAAAGAAGGAGCCGTGAAAAATGATCGCTCATTTTTCACGGCTCCTTCTTTACTGCCTGCGGGCCAGGGCCTCCAGCCCGGCCGAAAGGATGGGTTCCGCGGCAATGGAAAAAATCCGCACCGCTTCCGGCCACACAGCACCACAGCATCAGCGCACCACAGCCCCTTTGCAGTTGTTTCAGTCATTTTCCTGCAGAACCGCACTTGCGCGGTCCTTTTTCTTCTTCGTATTGTAACGCTGGCTCAGATCACTGACAGGAGCGCCCTGCATCCAGTCTTCCACGGCATCCGCCGCTTTTTTGACAACTTCATCCATCACAGTCCGTTCCTCTCCCTCGAACCGGTGCAGGACATGGGAAATCACGGCCTGCTCATCATGGACGGGGTGGCCGATGCCCAGCTTGATGCGGGGATACTCCTGGCTGCCCAGAGCCTGTTCGATGGATTTCAGTCCATTATGGCCGCCGGATGTGCCCTTTCGGCGGACCCGCAGCGTCCCGACGGGCAGGTCCATATCATCCTGGATGACAAGGACCTCTTCCGGGGAAAGGTGGTAGAACCCGGCAAAATCACGGACAGCGGCACCGCTCAGATTCATGTATGTCGTCGGTTTTATCAGGATGACTTTTTCCGGGACCCGCCGTTCCAGGAACCAGGCATTGTCAGCTTTTCTCCATGCCTCCGAGGCATCCCACCGCCGGGCCAGTTCGTCGGCCACCATAAATCCGACATTGTGACGCGTTCCCGCGTATTCCGGGCCGATATTGCCCAATCCAACAATTAATTTCACATTGCTCACCTTAACCATCTGACAAAGAAAGGGCTGCCGCTCCTTTGACAGCCCTGCCGGCCAAAGACCCGGAATTTCCAGCCGGATACCGGGTCTCTCTCAGCCTTGTAAAAAGGGCCGTTGCCTATGCAACAGCCCTTTCAGTGATTTCATTTTGCTGCTTACTCTTCGAACAGTTCGCTGACGGACAGATGGTTGTAGATCCGCAGGATCGTTTCCGCCAGGATCGGAGCAACGGACAGCTGGGTGATTTTCGGATGCTTCTTGTTGGGAGGCAGAGGGATGGTGTTCGTTACGATCAGTTCCTTGATCTCGGACTGGGCAATGCGGCTCAGAGCGGGATCCGTCAGGATAGGATGGGTCACACAGGCGTAAATGTCCCGGGCGCCGAATTTCTTAAGCGCCTTGGCTCCTTCGCACAGAGAACCGGCCGTATCCACGATATCATCCACCATGATGGCGATCTTGTCCTTCACATCGCCGATCAGGTTCATGACTTCCGCCACACCCGGTTCAGGCCGTCTCTTGTCGATGATGGCAATTCCGCAGTTGAGGCGGGTCGCAATCTTGCGGGCCCGGCTGACGCCGCCCAGGTCAGGAGAAACAACGATCATTTCCTTTGAATTGAAGCCTTTTTCCTTGATATAGTCAGCGAGGATCGGACCGGCAGGCATATGGTCCACAGGGATATCGAAAAAGCCCTGGATCTGAGCAGCATGCAGGTCGATCGTGACCAGACGGGTAATCCCTGACGTAGCCATCAGGTCGGCCATCAGTTTTGCCGTAATCGGTTCGCGACCGCGGGCCTTGCGGTCCTGGCGGGCATAGCCGTAGAACGGGACGACTGCCGTGATATGTCTTGCGCTGGCGCGTTTGAAGGCGTCACACATGATCAACAGCTCCATGACATTGTCGTTGACGGCAGGGCCGCAGGTCGGTTGAATCACAAATACATCCTTGCCGCGCACGCTCTCATTGATCATGACCTGAACTTCACCATTGTTGAAGCGGTTGATCACAGCATCGCCTATCTGTGTTCCCAGATAAGCTGCAATTTCACGAGCCAGGTCCGGATTTGCATTACCGGAGAAGAGGATCATATCTTCGCCTGTCTTATCATCCAGCATTTTTCTACCCCCACAAAATGTATAAAGATTTTTGCCATAGAAAAGTATACAACTGAAAACAACCTGTGACAACCGTTATTCTTCACGGTGTTTCCGGGCCCATCCTGGAAGGTTGATCTGTTTGCTCCGGCCTACGGCAAGTGCGTCTTCCGGCACATCCTTGGTGATTGTGGAACCGGCAGCCACATAACTGCCCCTGCCTATGGTCACAGGCGCGACAAGGTTGCTGTTGCAGCCGACGAAGGCATTGTCCTCGATCGTCGTGCGGTGCTTGGTCTTCCCGTCGTAATTGACGGTGATGGTACCGCAGCCCATATTGACGCCGCTTCCGATATCGCTGTCGCCGATGTACTGGAGATGCGGCAGTTTCGTCCCTGCGCCGACACTGGAATTCTTGACTTCCACAAAATTGCCCACCTTGACTCCGTCATGGATGACGGTATTCGGCCGCAGATGATCATACGGGCCCATCTGGACATGGCTGCCGACAGCCGCATCATGGGCATAGACGAACTGGATATGGGTACCGTCTCCGACCTTGACATTGCTGAAGCGGACCTGAGGTCCGATTTCACAGTCCTCGCCGATGACCGTATCCCCTTCCAGCATCGTGAACGGCTGGATGATGGTATCCCGGCCGATACGTACGCCCTTCTCGATGAACGTGCTGGCCGGATCGACAATGGTCACGCCTTCATCCATCAGGCGTCCCAGGATCCTCTCATTCATGATATGCTGGGCCGCTGCGAGATGGCGGCGGGAATTGACGCCCATGACCATATCGAAATCCTTCGTCTTGATCCCGGCGACGGCACGTCCCCGGCTGAGGCATTCGGAGAGGATATCCGTAAGGTAATACTCATGCTGGGCGTTTTGATTGGACAGATGCTTCAGCAGGTCAAAAAGCAGCGGCATCTCGACGCAGTAGATCCCCGTATTGATTTCGTGGATCTGCCGTTGTTCCGGCGTGGCATCTTTTTCTTCCACGATGCCCGTCACCCTTCCCGCCGTATCCCGCAGGATGCGGCCGTAACCAAAAGGATCGGGGGCATCTGCCGTAAGGACGCTGACCCCGGCACCGCTCTGGAGATGGGTCTCATAGAATTTTTTCAATTCCGCGCCTTCCAGGAGAGGTGTGTCCCCGCACAGGATCAGCGCAGTCCCGGACTGCCCGGCCAGGAGATCCTCAGCCTGCAGTACTGCATGGCCCGTACCCAGCTGTTCCTTCTGGATGGCGACACGGGCCCGTCCGCCAACAAAATCTGTTACTTTTTCAGACCCGAAACCGACGATGACGATTTTATCGTCCGCTCCGGCTTCATCAGCTGCGTCAATGACATGTTCCAGCATCGGTCTGCCGGACAGTTTATGGAGCACCTTGGGAAGTTTGGATTTCATCCGTGTTCCCTTTCCCGCGGCTAAGATGATGGCAGCTAATTCTGACATATTCTGAAAACCTCCTGTTACTTTGCAAACAAATCATATATTGAGCGGATGCCGCGTCTTTTGCGGACTGGCAGCCACTGCATCCGCTTCCCTGCTCTTTTATGCAGCAGCGGCAGGCTGCCCCGCCTTCTGCAGTGCCTCCGGATGAAGTCTGACTTTACCGGTACTCCCGGCCGACCGGGCATCCGGTTTTCGAGTTTAACACGTCTCTCCGGTCTCAGCAAGCCTTTTTTTGCGGAAAACGGAAAACCGTACCGCCGGCACTGCACTGCTGCCGCTTATGACGAGTGCCGCCCGCTAAGAGCGGACGGCTGCCCGTGCATCCTTCCCGAAAAAGACCTTTCCCCCGTCTTCTCTCTGTCTCTCCGGACCGACTGGCTGCACGGAAGGATTTTTTACAGGTGTATCCGGACTGGCGGGAGCTTTTTTATAAAACTGCTTCAAAGTACTTCCGGCACGATATCGATTGTCTTGTCGTTTTCGTCCACACCGCGCAGCGTCAGCAGCGATGCATATTCCTTCACCAGTTTCTCTGCCGGTTCCTTGGCCGCGATGAAAAGATACACGCCCACCACTTCGGCCCCCACTTCTTCCGCAAGCTCACAGAGGCCGCTCACCGTACCGCCCGCGCGCATGAAATCGTCCACGATGAGGACCCGGGCGCCCTGGGGCAGTGCCTTCTTGGGCAGGGACATGGACTGGATTTTCTTTGTCGAACCGCTGAGATAGCTGATGCTCACAGCCGGTCCTTCCGTGATCCGTGCCTCTTTGCGGGCCATGACCATGGGAATATTGAACGCTTTGGCCGTACTGAGCGCCAGGGGGATGCCCTTGGTTTCCACCGTCATGACATATTCCGGCTTAAGTTCGATGGAACGCTGCATGATGATCTCGCCGAGCCGGGAGACGATCTGCGGATTCAGGATCAGGTCATTCATATAGATCATTCCGCCCGGCAGGACCCGTTCCGGAGCATTCAGCCGCCTGGCCAGTTCAGTGAGGAACTGTGTGTCAGATTTAGCCGTATGGTATGGGATAAAACGGACGCCGCCGCTGGCACCGGCTACGGTCTCGATGATTCCCAGATCATAGGCAGCCAGGCCATTCCTCACAGTCTGGACATCCTCGCTCAAGGTCGATTTGGCAACCGTAAACTTTTCGCAGAAATAGGAAAACGGAAAAAGCTGGAATGGCTTATCCGTCAGTTCCTTTGTCAGGGCAACGATACGTTCGAGTCGTTTTATTCTTGCCATATCTTTTCCTCTTTCCCCTCATTCCTTGGCGGTTTTCCCTGCGCCTTGAACTGTTCTTCAATGATCCGCAGGACCGTTCTTTCTGCATTCTCCATATGGGTCGTTACAGCCCGCTGTGCCTTCTCCACATCCCGCTGGGCAATGGCATCCACAATGGCCCGATGCTCCAGGAGCATCTCATCGAGCCGGCCCGGATAGGGCAGGGAGCGTGCCCGGATACTGGTGATCTGCTGCCGCAGCGTATTGATGATATTCATGCACCGTTTGTTCCGGCTGGCTCTGTAAATGACATCATGGAACTGTGTATCCAGTTCCACGATCCGCTGGTAATCCAGCTTGTTCACGGCATCTTTCATGGCAAGGAGATACCGGTCCATTTCCTCGATCTCGGGCTTTTCGATCCGTTCTGCCGCCAGACCTGCTGCCAGCGCTTCCAGGGCCGACCGGATCTCATAGACCTCATTGATGTCCTGGATGGAAATATCCGCCACATAGGCCCCGCGCCGCGGGATCATGACTACCAGGCCCTCCTGCTCCAGATTCCGGATAGCCTCCCGGATAGGCGTCCGGCTGACACCCAGTTCCGCTGCCAGATGGGATTCCATCAGGCGCATGCCCGCGGGAAAATCCCCTTTCAGGATGGCTTCCCGTATATTTTCAATGACCACATCCCGCAGCGGCTTGTACGTATCAAGCGGGATCTGCCGCAATCGCTTAACCATAATACTCCTCCTCCGTACGCGCACTCTCCACCTGCGCTTCACGATATCCATGCTGCATTGCCGTCTTGATTCGTTCTGCTTCGCTGCGGGAGCCTGCCACACCGAACAAGGTAGGGCCGCTGCCGCTCATAAGGACCCGGCTGCAGCCTTCAGCAAGCAGGGCCCGCTTCATTTCCTGCAGAATCCCATACTGACGCAATGTAACATCTTCCAGATCATTCTGCATCGCCGCGGCAAGGGCTTCTGCGGAACCGGCACGCAGAGCGGCCACGCAGCGTTCCACATCCGCCGTCCCGCGGCGGGGCACAGCATCGATGGCCCGGTATACCGCCGCTGTCGAAACAGCAAGCGCAGCCGGTTTCATCAGCACGAGCCACATTGCCGGCGCCGCCGGCAGTACTTCCATTTTTTCCCCGCGGCCCCGGGCCCGCTGCGTCCCCCCGGCAATACAGAAGGGAACGTCGCTGCCAATGGCCGCTGCTGCCCTTTCCAGTTCTCCGCGGCTGAGGGGCAGGCCATACAGCCGGTTCAGACCGCGCAGGGCAGCTGCCGCGTCCGTGCTTCCGCCCGCAAGACCGGCCGCTACAAATATCTTTTTCTCAAGACGGATGTCCACGTTGGGATCGATACCCGTCCATTCCTGAAAGACGCTGGCCGCCCGGCAGATCAGATTGTCTTTTCCGCAGGATAATGCCGGATCATTCGAAGACAGGGAGAAATGATCGGCTTTCTCAAACGTAAGCACATCCGCCAGAGAAATGCTCTGCATGACCATATCGACATCATGATAGCCATCGGCACGGCGTCCCATGACACGAAGCGCCAGATTGATCTTGCCCCGCGCAAATTCCTTCATTCGCTGTTCCACCTCACTGGAAAACAGGTTCCGGCGGGCTGCCAGAGCCGGACGGCGAAAAAGTTCCGGACGCCGTCCGCACACGCGTCCTCAAAAATACGGAATGCCGTCCGGGCACACTCCCGCCCGCTGTATTATGTATCCATTGTATCGTGAAAAGGACGGCTTAGCAAGGGAAATATGAACATTTAATAGATATTTTTATTTTATTGTTCTATCTCATACTGTCCACCTGTCATAACACATAAAAAAATGATACAATGGAGCAACATCGAAAAACAGGTGGTGGAGCCAATGAAAAACAACTTTCTCAGATACTCCAGTCTCGTGCTGGGCTGTGTATTGATGGCCATTTCCATCAATTGTTTCCTGATCCAGGATCATTTCCTTTCGGGCGGTCTGGCCGGTTTCTGCATGATCCTGTATTACCTTCTGGGCTGGCCCGTAGGAATCACGAGTTTCATCCTGAACATTCCGCTTTTCGTGCTGGCCTACCGCTTTATGAGCAGGCGCTTCCTTATTGACAGTTTCATCGGGACCGCTGTGTTTTCCCTGGTCCTGGATGCGACTTCCTTCCTCTCGGCCTCGACCTATGTGAACAATCCGCTCCTCGCCTGTATTGCCGGCGGCGTCACCGAAGGCATTGGTTCAGCCCTGATTTACCGGGTGGACGCCTCGACGGGCGGGGCGGACATCCTGGGCTTTTTATGCAAGAAATATTACAATTTCAGCATCAGTTCGACGATTTTTATCTTCAACGCAATTGTGGTTGCTGCAGCCATTGTTTTCGTCGGCCTCGAGCCCGTCCTTTACAGCATGGTCATTTTCTTCATTTCTTTTAAAGCCACAAACGTCTTTATGGTCGGCTTCGACTACAAGAAAAGCGTCATCATCATCAGTCAGCAGAATGCTGTCATCGGCCCCCGGATCATGAACGAAGTCAACCGGGGGATCACTGTATTCCATGGTCAGGGCGGCTATACCCACCGGGACACGCAGATCATCCTGGCCGTCGTCAAGCTGACCCAGCTGAACCATCTGACACGGATCGTCAATGAAGTGGATCCTCACGCGTTCGTACTTGTCCAGGATGCCAACGATGTATTCGGCCGGGGTTTTACACAGCCGGATCTGATCCTTCCCAGACCGGAAAAAAGAAAGGCCTGACCTGACTGCCGCCTCCGTCATCCGCTGGAAATACAAAATACCCTCCCTGCCTCAGCTCTAACGCCGGGGAAAGGAGGGTATCTTTTTTTGAACTTACTTCAGCACGTTCACAAAGATCATGATGATGCTGGAATTGACGAAATCGATGAACATGGCACCCACCAGGGGCACGCAGAAGAAAGCCCGCGTGGACGGTCCATACACGCTCGTCACCGCGCTCATGTTCGCCATAGCATTGGGCGTGGCACCCATACCGAAGCCGGCGACTGCGGATACTTCCACCGCCGCATCATAATTGCGTCCCATGGCATTGAAGACGATAAAATACGTAAAGAGTGCCATCAGGACCATCTGCGCCACCGCAATGACGGACAGTGCACCGGCAATATCCACAAGTTCCCAGATACGGAGACTCATGAGAGCCATCGACAGGAAGATGTTCAGCCCCACATCACCCACGGTCTGAATTTCAGGGATGGGAACCTCGATATGCGGATTCGCGTCAGAAAGATTGCGGATCAGCGCCGCAATGATCATGGAACTGATATATCCCGGAAACACCAGGTTCACGCTTTTGAAAAAGCCGGCCAGGACGGTCCCCAGACCCATGGCAAAAAGGATTTCACCCGTGGCAGCCATAAATCTTTCCGGCACCATGGGGATCACTGCTTTTTCTTCCATACTGGAAGCCTGTTCCTGGAGCTGTACGACCTCTGTCTCATGACTTTTCAAATGATGTTTCCGGATGAGTCCCGTAGCCAGCGGGCCGCCCAGGATGGAGCCGGCGATAAGCCCGAACGTAGCCATGGCGATGGCTACAGTGCTGGCCCTGGCCACACCCATGGATTCAAAGAGCGGGCCGAATGCGCCGGACGTGCCATGGCCGCCGACCAGCGGGATGGACCCGGTGCAGAGGCCCAGGAGCGGATGCAGGCCAAAAATTTTAGCCAGCAGGACCCCGAGGAAATCCTGACAGGCAATCAGAGCTGCACAGATTACGGTGAGGATCAGGACATCGCGGCCGCCTTTCCGGAGCAGCGAAAAGCTCGCCGTGAACCCCACACTAGTGAAAAACATATTCATATAAAAACTCTGCTGGACCGTATCAAGCTTGATAGCGCCCATCCCTGACTGGTGCAGCACCAGGTTGAGAATGGCAAACAGAATCCCGCCAATGACGGGATTGGGGATACAGTATGTACGCAGCAGACGGATCCGCGCTTTCAGGAACTTTCCTAAATAGTACAGAAAAATGCCAACCGCCATCGTTTGATATGAGTTCAATGCTAATGTCATAAAACCTTCCTTCCCGCTTCGTTCATGCTTTTCCTACAAGACAGATCAAAATTTCTTCGAGCCGTTCCCAGTCCCGTCCGCTCCGTCGCGAATCCATAAGCATATGGGCCAGTTCCACCAGACAGCGTTCCAGTTCTTCCGGCTGGTAGCGGCGTGCGGCTTCAAGGGCAAACTTTGCCGCATAAGGACTCAGACGGAGCCGGGCCGAGACTTCGGCCTGGCCGGCCGCACCCCGTTCCAGCAGTTCCCGCACCTGCAGCAGCCGTTTGACCTCGTTATAGACAAGGTGGACATTCAGGGGAAACAGGCTGCGGCCTTTTTTCCGCTGAGCCGCCAGTGCCTCCAGGACGTGCGGCAGACTGCGGCTTCCTACAGCATTGCTCAGGGCGAACTGGGAAATCTCGGGCAGTTCGGAAAACATCATCCTGACATCATCGGCTGTCCAGATCTTACGTTTCCCTGCATAGAGAGAAATCTTGTCGATTTCGTGCTGCAGGAACAGGAGGGGCGCTTCTCCAGAGAGCGCGGCATACTGTTCGATGAGGTCTTCCGCAGCCGCGTCAAAACGTGCCCCATACTGAGCCGCCTGTTCCTTCAGCCAGGGGCGCAGCCGGTAGCTCTTGAGCGGAGCGCATTCCACTGTGACTGCCTTTTGGGACGCACTTTTATAAAATGCCGATCTTTTGTCCAGCTTACCGCATTTGCACAGGACGTAGGAATAATCAGGCACGTCGAAAAGCAGTTCTGTAAAGTCCAGGAGCCCCTTCTGGACTGCTTTGGAACGCACCTGCTTTTTGTCTTTTCTGCTGTCCGTTTTTCTGGCTTCCAGAAGCTTTGGATCCTCAACAACGACCCAGTTCAGCCCGCCGAAAAAAGAAGAAGAATTCAAGGCTTCCCGCAGCTCATTCAGATCGAAAGCGCCGCAAAATGACGACGCGTTCAGTTCCTCCCCGGGATGTTCGGCAAGGATTTTCTGCTTCAGCCGCGTTTCGATGGCCTGCTTGTAATATTCTTCCTCCCCCCAGGCTACAACCACATGGGGTGTTGGTCCTTTCCGGCGAAGTGCCTCCAGGAACCGGTCCGCTGTATCGTTCATGCCCATACTCCTAGCTTCAATTAAGGTGCCGCACACAACTATACCATGAGAGTTTTTTGGCGTCAAAGGAAATTTTGACAGCACCGTGCGCATCGGTCCTCGCAACGGGAACAGAAAGAGTCCGGAAGCGTTCCAGCACCTCCTGATGCGGATGGCCAAAGCGATTTTCCCGTCCGGCAGAGATGACTGCCAGGGATGGATTGGCCCGGCGGAGGAATTCCATTTCTGAAGAGGTCCGTGACCCATGGTGGGAAACCTTGAGGACATCACAGCCTATCGGTCCCGCTGCGGCTGCCAGTTCGATTTCGCTCGTAGCATCGCCGGTAAAGAGGATCTTATGGCCGCAGGATTCCACAAGCACGATGGCCGAGCTTTCATTACCGCTTTCTCCAGTGCCGGAATGGCCCGCATGGATGACTGAAAGCCGTGTCCCGTCAAGCTTCCATTCCGAACGGGTCCGCATGGTTTCAATCCTGACACTGCGGCCCCTGTCAGCCAGACTGCCCAGCAGCCGCTCCACATCACGGCTTGCCGGCTCGTCGGGCAAAAGGACCGTCCTTACCGGAATGGATGCTGCCACGGCTGCAGCTCCGCCGGCATGATCGTGGTGGCCATGGCTCAGCAGAAGGACATCCAGCGAAGATACCCCCAGACTGCGGAGGAAAGGAACGATGATCCGGTCTCCCACATCGAAATGTCCCGGCAGGCCCCCCGAATCGATGAGGATGGTCCTTTTCCGGGGCGTCACGACAAGTGCACTGTCCCCCTGCCCCACATCAAGGAAATAGACTTCAAGGGGCCGGGACTGGAATCGGGGATACAGGAAGGCAAGGCCCAATCCTCCCAAAGAGAGCACAAGAAGGCATTTCCGCAGGCTCCTGCCTGTCCGCAGTACCGGCAGGAGCCTGAATATGCTGCCAATAAAAAGGATGTAGCAGCAGAGTGCCCACGGTGCAGGGCGCCCCGTGACCCAGACGATGCCGGGCAGGGCGGCCAGGCGTTCTGCCGCCGCCATGGCCAGTCCGAGGAGCTGAGCGGAAAATGCCAGAAGAAGCCGTCCTGCCGGCTCCCAGAACGGGAACAGGCCGGTTCCCCCAAGAGTTCCCGCAAGGCAGGCACCCAGAAGGGGCGTCACTACGGTATTGGCGAGGAGCGAAGCAGCAGAAAGGGCATGGAAGTTCCGGATCAGGACGGGCAGGATCAGGATCTGGGCCGCCAGGGTCACGGACAGAGGCCTTGCAAGGAAACCCGGCAGATACCGGATCAGACGTTCTTCCAGTGTGCGGCGGAAAAGCATCAGTCCCGCCGCAGCTCCGAAAGAAAGCTGAAATCCCAGGTCCAGGCACCAGTAAGGATCGACTGCCAGAAAAACCAGTGCGGCAAATCCCAAAAAAGCAGTTCCCCCGGCCCGCCGCCGGAACAGGAGACCCCAGGCAGACCCGCAGCCGAGCAGGGCAGCCCGGCAGACCGGAGCCTGAAGGCCGCAGATGACAGCGTATGCACCCAGACACACGGTGACAGCGCCGACCCGGAGCAGCCGGGGTGCCCGCACCAGTTCCAGGAAACTGAACAGGAAACCCAGGAGCAGTGCCACATGGCTCCCCGATACGGAAAGCAGATGGGACAGGCCGCACTGGGAAAAGAGCCGCACCGTTCCCGGCGGGATCCCTTCCTTCCCGCCAAAGAGCATCCCTTCGAGGACCGCACTGTCAGCACGGGACGCCGCGAGCCGGAGCGGTTTGCGCAGGACCGGTCCCAGGGCGTGGATTTTTTCCCGCAGGGTCAGTTCCGTCCCGCTCCGCCAGGCCAGAGCGGCTTCCGTCCGGATGACACCGCAGATGCCTGCTGCCGCAGTCCGCTCCTCCGTCCGGGGAAGCCCGAAATTATAGAAGGCGGGAACCGCTTTCAGGACGCCCCGGACAGAAACACTGCCATAGGGCAGCGGCCAGGGTTCTGCCCTGACAAGGCCCACCCTGATCCTGCCCGGAGGGGCTGCAAGGAGGAAGGAAGCATAACGGGTTTCCGGATCATAGCGGTAGCTCCCGGGGACGATCCTCCCCTCCACAGTCACGGGCCGTCCCAGCAGTGCTGCAGCCCGGGCCGGAGCGGACGGACGCAGGACGGGCTGCAGCATGCCCAGGAAGAAAAAGACAAAGCAGAGCGAGCCCCGAAAGAACCTGCTGTCCCGGCGGAGGAAGAAACACAGTCCGGCAGCACCTGCCGCGGCCGCAAGGGCAAGCCACCGCCACAGAAGTCCGCTTTCGAGCCGGATCCCCGCAAGCACGCCGAGCATCAGGCAGCTGCCCGCGGCAAAGAGCGGCGGCATCTTACACCTCCACCCGATTCCGGAGCCTTTTAAGCAGAGCGGGCCCGATTCCCCTGACCCGCTCCAGATCAGCGATGCTGCGGAAGGCTCCCTGCTGACGGGTCTGGACAATGCGCAGCGCCAGGGCATCGCCCACACCGGGAAGTGTCTTCAGTTCCTCCACGGAAGCTGTATTCACATTGACGGGCCCTGCGCCTTTTCCCGGCTCTCCCGTTCCGGACTCCCGTTCATCCGGCAGGGCCGTTTTCCCTGCTGATTGACCTTCTTTGATCATAGCAGCTTTTTTCCTGCGTTTGGCCGCACTCAGGAAAGGGACATTGACATGGCTGCCGTCCCTGCATTTTTTAGCCAGATTGACCCGGTCGATATCCGCATCTTCCGTGACCCCTCCGGCTTTGCGGATTGCATAATCGAACCGTTCTCCCGGCGGGATCCGGTACAGTCCCGGTGCCTGCACAGCCCCGCTCACATAGACGCACAGGCCATCCGGTTCTTTCTTTTGTCTCCTTTCTTCCACCGCATCCACTTTCCGCAGCGTCCCCTCTTCCGCCGGGGCAGGCCGGGAAAGAAAGAAACTGAGACCCAGACAGAGACAGGTGATGACAGCCGCGGCAAGCCATTTTTTCTTTTCCCACAGATCCATGACAAACTCCTTTCGTAATACAAAAAAAGCAGACTTTCTCCTGCGTGCTGCAGGAGAGAATCTGCTTTGGGTTGCAAATATGTAGTGAAACCAGGATGGGGTGGGGTGAACTTTTTATGAAGTTGTTATTTTTTGACGACCACGTTGACCAGACGGCCCGGTACGGCAATGACACGCACCACGCTGCCGTCACCGATGGCGGCTTTGACTTCCGCCTGCTCCAGGGCAAGTTTGCCCAGTTCTTCTTTGCCGATTTCCGTCGAAACCATCATCCGGGCCTTCGGTTTGCCGTTGACCTGGACCAGGATTTCTGCTTCGGCGACTTTGACCGCTTCCGGATCATATGTCGGCCAGGGCTGCTTGTGGATGCTGCAGTCCGGATCGGAATCGATGACGCCGTGCCACAGTTCTTCCGTAATATGGGGTACGAAAGGAGCCATCACGAGGAGCAGCTTGGAAATCGTTTCATAGATCAGGCCGTCGCTGATGTGATCTCTGGCCTTGTCACTGTACTGATAAAGTGCGTTGACCAGTTCCATCATGGTACTGATGGCCGTATTGAAATTGAAGCGCGTATTGATATCGTCCGTGATCTTCTTCACGCTGCTGTGCAGGACATGACGCATTTCCCTGCCCTCTTCGTCAAGGGTTGCCGGATCATAGGACGTGACCTTTTTGGCCAGGACATCCTGGAAATGATACACGATACGCCAGACGCGGCTCAGGAAACGGAAAGATCCTTCCACGCCCTTGTCGCTCCATTCCAGTTCCCGTTCCACAGGAGCTGCGAACATGATGAAGAGACGGGCCGTGTCAGCACCGTATTTGCCGATGATTTCTTCCGGCGAAACGACATTGCCGATGGATTTGCTCATCTTGGCGCCGTCCTTGATGACCATGCCCTGAGTCAGCAGGTTCGTAAACGGTTCATCGCACTTGACAAGGCCGGCATCACGCAGGACTTTGACAAAGAAGCGGGAGTAGAGCAGATGCAGGATGGCATGTTCGATGCCGCCGATGTACTGGTCGACGGGCATCCACTCGTTCACAGCCTCAGGGCTGAAGGGAGCCTTGTCATTATGGGGATCCGTGTAGCGCATGTAGTACCAGGAGGAGCAGATGAACGTATCCATCGTATCGAGCTCACGGGTGGCATCAGCGCCGCATTTCGGGCACTTGCAGTGGACAAAGCTTTCGCTCGTGGCAAGCGGGGAACTGGCTCCGGCAGTGAACTTCACATCCGTCGGCAGGAGCACGGGCAGGTCCTTCTCCGGGACGAGCACTTCTCCGCAGTGCGGGCAGTAGATGACGGGGATCGGAGCACCCCAGTAGCGCTGCCGGCTGATCAGCCAGTCACGCAGACGGTAATTGACGCGGCGCTTGCCCAGGCCCTTTTCCTCGAAATAATCGATGATGGCCTTCATGGCCTCGTGCATTTCCATGCCCGTGAATTTCCCGGAATTGACGAGGACACCTTCCTTTTCGGTGTAGGCTTCGGTCATCTCCTCCAGTTTCAGCACCTTGTCTTTGGGCTGCAGGGTAATGATCTTCTCCAGACCATACTTAGTGGCGAACATCCAGTCACGCTGGTCGCCCGTCGGCACGCCCATGACGGCGCCCGTACCATAATCCACCAGGACATAGTTGGTGATCCAGATCTGGACGCGCCGCCCCGTCAGAGGATGGACGGCATCCACGCCCGTATACATGCCGAGCTTTTCCGATTCACTGGACGTCCTTTCGATATCGGACGTATTCTTGATCTTCTCACAGAAGGCTTCAAGTTCTGCCTTTTTCGGATTGTTCGCCAGCAGCTTCGGTACGAGCGGATGTTCCGGCGGAATAACGACATAGGTGACGCCGTAGACCGTATCAGGACGGGTCGTATAAACAGGCAGCTTGGCTCCGAGGGACGGGATATCGAAGCTGAATTCCAGACCTTCGCTGCGTCCGATCCAGTTGCGCTGCATGGTCTTGACGCGTTCCGGCCAGCCCTTCAGCAGATCGAGATCCTTCAGGAGCTCATCGGCATAATCCGTGATCTTCAGGAACCACTGGGACAGTTCCTTCTTTTCCACAGGGGTGTCGCAGCGCCAGCACTTGCCGTCGATGACCTGTTCGTTGGCCAGTACGGTGTTGCACTTGCTGCACCAGTTTACGGAAGCCTTTTTCTTGACAGCCAGGCCCCGTTTGTACATGAGTTCAAAGAACCACTGGGTCCACTTGTAATAATCGGGCATGCAGGTCTTGACTTCACGGTCCCAGTCATAGGACAGGCCCATGCGCTTCTGCTGCTTTTCCATATTGGCGATATTTTCCAGGGTCCACTTGGCAGGAGGGATGTTGTGCTTGATCGCCGCATTTTCAGCCGGCATGCCGAAAGAGTCGAACCCCATCGGATGCAGCACATTGTAGCCGTTCATCGTACGGAAGCGGGCCACGACATCGCCGATGGAGTAGTTCCGCACGTGCCCCATGTGCAGGTTGCCGGATGGATATGGGAACATTTCCAGTACATAGTACTTCGGTCTCGGATCCGAATTGTTTACTTTGTAGACTTTATGGTCTTCCCAATACTTTTGCCACCGCGCTTCTATTTCATGCGGTTCATACTTTTCTTTGATCATTCCATACCCTCCCGGAAGAAAACACGCCTCAACAGCTTGCAATCAAGAGCGCGATTCAGTAACATAATATGTAACGGCATTTTTGATGCCGTATTAGTTAATTATATAGTTGACTATCCATAAAGTCAACGCAGGAAGGGGCGCTATCATGGCAATCTACGCAATAGGAGACCTGCACCTGTCCGGTCCGGTGCCCACCAAACCCATGGAAGTCTTCGGGCCGCAGTGGCTGAACCACAGGCAGAAAATTGCCGAAGCCTGGCGGGCCACTGTTTCCGAGTCGGATACCATCATTTTATGCGGTGACATATCCTGGTCCATGACTCTCGAAGACGCCATAGAAAAGGATTTCTGCTTTCTGGCTGCTCTGCCCGGCAAAAAAGTCGTGCTGAAAGGCAACCACGATTACTGGTGGTCTTCTGCGGCCAAAATGAAAGCGGCCATGCCGGAAGGGTTCCATTTTCTGCACAACTCCTGCTATATCTCAGGAAATACGGGGATCTGCGGCACCCGGGGATGGAATCTGCCGTCGCTGCCCAATTTCCAGGAACACGATGCTCTCATCTACAACCGGGAAGTCCAGCGTCTGGAACGCTCCCTGATTGAAGCGGAGAAGGCCGGCTGTCAGTACAAGATCGCAGCCCTCCATTATCCTCCGCTCTTCCATGCCGATGAAGTCACAGGCTTTACGGAACTGTGCCGTACGCATCATGTGGATATCTGTGTCTACGGGCACGTCCATGGCGATGCGGCTCATTTCCTCAATCTTTTCCAGGGCGTGCGGGATGGTACGCAGTACCGCCTTGTCGCTTCCGACTATATCGATTTTACGCCGGTCAAGCTGCTTGACTGACCGGAGAAAGGAACTATTGTGCATCAGTATCTGTTTTTTATCGGGAATTTCCCGATCCGGATGTACGGCATCATGCTGTGCACGGCGATTTTCCTTGCGACGGCGACAGCCTATTTCCTCGCCTGCAAAGACGGACGGGGCTGGGAAAAACTGCTGCCCGACATCGGCATCTACGGCGGCTTTGCCGGTCTCGTCGGGGCGCGTCTGTGGGATGTCTTTTTCTTTGACTGGGAATATTACAGTGAGCATCTGATGGAAATCCCCTTCGTCTGGCAGGGCGGCATGGCCGTGCAGGGAGGCATCATCGGCGGCGTCCTCGCCGGTGCCATCTACTGTCACCGCAGACACGTCGACTGGGTGGATATGCTGGATGTCATCTGCCCGGCCCTCTTTATCGGCCAGTCCATCGGCCGCATGGCGAACCTCCTGAACGGCGACGCCTTTGGTGCTCCCACCGGCGGGAATTTCGGGATCCTTTACCCGGAAGGGACACTCGCCCACGCCACTTACGGCAGTGCCCCGCTCTGGCCTGCCGAAGTCTGGGAAGGACAGATCGATATCATCCTCTTTGCCCTGCTCCTGCTCTTTCAGACCACTCATTACAAAAAAGGCCAGTGCTGCTGCCTGTACGTCATGATGTATTCAGTGCTGCGCTTCTTTCTGGAATTTCTCCGCGGCGACTATACGGAACCTTTCCTCTTCGGCCTCAAATCTGCCCAGGCCACAAGTCTCGTTTTCTTCCTCATCGCACTGTGCGGTTTCCTGTACTGCGGTTTCAGGAAAGAACCGGAAGCTGCAAAAACAAAAAAGAAAAAACAGCCGGGAACCCGTTCCTGAACGTTCTCCCGTTCCTTCCGGCCGCTGCCGCAGCACCCGTCCTGCCGGCAAGCGGGACAAAATCAGCAGGGAGGGGATGCCGCTTGCTGCGGCATCCCCTCCCTGCTGCGTGTTTCAGCAAAGACCACGGCCCGCCGGGCGCGCGCCGGCTGTCAGATTTTTTCCTGCCTCTTCCTCCAGTATGACACCCCGACGTGCCACGCGGGCAGCGTATACAGATAAAAGGCAAAAGGAATGCTCGAAGCAGTCCCGTCGATAAAAGCAAGCGGAGCAGCACAGGCAATGGACCAGGGAACGAGCCCCGCGATGACGACGGCCGTATCTTCGATGGCGAGGGCCAGATCCTCTTTGGAAAGCCCCATGTCCTGGCAGAGACTTTTTGTCATCATGATGGCCAGGGTCTGATTGCAGGAAATGAGGGCACTCAGGATGCCCGCGCCAAGGACACCGGCAGCAGGCGTAAAACGGCGGCCGATCTTTTCAAAGAAGCCCTGCAGCCCGCTCAGCAGGTCAGCTTTTTCAAAGATCCCTGAATAGCAGGCCCCGAGCAGGACGACCGCAGCGGTATTGAACATGGAAGCGATGCCCCCGCCAGCCAGCATCCTGCGAAGTTCCGGAGCCTCCGGCTGGAATCCCCGCAGGATATCCTCCAGGATTTCCGCAGCGCCCAGGTCTTGATAATAAACAGCACAGAAAACACCCAGCACGATGCTGACAAAAAGTGTCTTCCGGACAGGCACGCGGCATCCGGCCAGGATGAGGATGCTCACCGCAGGAAGAAGCATGGGCCAGGAGACATCAAAATGCTCCGCCAAAATGGTCCTGACGGAAGAAGCAGCAGCCGCCGTTTCTGAGCTGCCGCCCAGCCCCAGCAAAAAGTAGACAGCCCCGCAAAACAGGACGGGCATGAAAGCACTCTCCAGCATCCGCCGGATATTCCCGTAAAGACCGGTTCCCGTGATTTCTGCCGTCAGCAGGGCACTCGTCGATACAGGTGAGCAGCGGTCGCCGAAATAAATGCCTGACAGGACGGCACCGCCCGCCACTGCCGGACTGACACCCATGGTCCTTGCCATGGTCATGCAAATGAGTCCCATGGTGGCAGCTGCACCAAAAGAAGTCCCCATCAGAAAGGAAATCAGACAGTTCAGGAAAAACGTCAGGAATATGATGAGGGACGGCCGAATCAGTCCGGCCGCATAGTACACGATTGCCGGGATCGTCCCGCAGGCGCGCCAGATCCCGGTCAGAGCCCCGATGAAGCAAAAAGTGAGCAGGACGTTTTTTGCCGTCAGCACGCCGTCCCGCCACATCCATACGGTTTCTTTCACGCTAAAGCCCTGTTTCAGCGCATAAGCACTAAAGATCAGAAGTCCGATCAAAAGAGCTGCAATGAGCGGCCAGCCCTGGAGCAAAAAAATCAGAAGGACCGCTGCAAAAGACAGTAATGCAAGATTTTCCATATCCGTTCTCTTAACTCCCTTCTGCTCCCTATACCATTCTGGCTGTTTCAATGAAATCCTGAGACATCTTCCATTTGCTCCGCTCCCTCAGGCTGGCAAAACAGATCCTGCAGGCTGCACCCCCTGCAAAATGGACCTGTATCATTTGTTCGAACTGTGCCTTTGTAAAAACAGCTTTGGCAAGATTTACCGGGGTGAGACAGGCTCCCACGCCGCGGGCGCACAGTTCCAGCAGGGTTTCAATATTGGAGGATTCGACCTTGATTTCAGGAGAAATCCCGCTCACCCGGATGAGTTTCCGGATAAAGCGGCCCGTAATATCTCCTTCCGGACTGACAAGGAGCGGACAGTCAGCAAAGAGTGAAAAATCACGTTTGTCCTTTAACAGGATGTGGCGAGAATCGAGCCGCCGGAGCAGAAAACGGGCGACATACAGTTCGGGCTGCATCAGGAGGATCAGTTCTTCCGTGTAAAAATCCGTCAGGACAAGCGGCGCTCCGGCACTGCCTGAGAAAGCCGCAACCGCCAGATCGACCTCACCTGACAGGACAAGCTCCGGAGCTGCCTCGTTATCCATTTCCCGAATGACGATCGAGATATGGGGCCATTTTTTCTGGTAAGCTGCAATGATATCCGGCAAAACAGTGCGTCCTCGGGTCGAAGCAATCCCAATGGTCAGGCGCCCTTTCCGTTCCTGCCTGATTTCCAGCATCGTCTGGCGCAGGTCCACATCATCCCGATGGATGCGCCGCGCATATTGTAAAAAGACTTCTCCCGCATATGTCAGCTCCAAAGGGATATGGCGGAGAAAGAGACGGCAGCCCAGCTCTTTTTCCACCCCCGCAATGTGCCCGGACAGAGTCTGCTGCGAAATATTCAGTCTCTCCGCAGCCCGGCTGAAACTGCGTTCGTGTTCAAGCATCAGAAAGTATTCAACAGATGTAAAATTCATAGTCCACCTCAGGCAAGGAAGGCGCTCCACAGAGGAAGTGTGACCATGGAAAGCAGCGTTGAAAGCACGACACATCTTGTGGCAAAAGGAGCATCGCTCCCGTACCGCGCCGCAAAAATAGCAGCCGTCGCACCGGCCGGCATCCCTGTCAGCAGTACGGACACGCCGCGGGCCGCTCCGCTCAGGCCGAAAGGCAGGCAGACAAGGTAAGCCAGAAGCGGCAGCAGCCCCAACCTCAGTACACTGTAAAGACCCGTCGTTTTGCCAAGCAGCGTGCGAAGGGGGACATCATCCAGGATCATCCCGATAATGAACATCGTAAGCGCTGAATTGCAGCTGCCAATGGATTTCACCGCCACTGTAACCATTTGGGGAAGCGGCAGTTCCGTCAGCATCAGGACAAGCCCCAGATAAACAGCGACCAGGCAGGGATGGGTCAGGACGTTTTTGATGACCTGCCTCCTGTCTGTTTTTTTATCCGCCACAAAGTACGTGGTCCCGGCACTCCACATGACGATACGCATCGGGATCAGATAGACCGAAGCATACATCAGCCCCTCCAGTCCATAGATCCCCTCGGCCACGGGATTTCCCAAAAAACCGCCGTTTGAGACAAGCGTGCAGTACTGCAGGACTTTCTTCTGGGCATCGGGGCAGCGTCTGTACAGGAACTGATTCAGCAGCAGACACAGGAACTGGATCAGGAAGCCGACAGCCAGGACCGCGGCTGCCGCTGTCAGGACGGAGCGGTCCAGAGGAACGAGGAAAGACTTCAGGATATTGCACGGGATTACGATATCGATGCAGAGATCCGTCAGCGTCCTGCGTCCCTGTGCATCCAGGATGCCCAGTTTCTTCAGGACAAGTCCGGCCAGGATCATGATAAAAAGAGAGCCCTGCAGGCTGAATGTTTCCCAGACGGACATGTGCCTTCCCCTCCCTTCAGCTTTTTCATCCGAACTGGATATGGATACACCATATCACAGAATTGTCACAAAGTAAAACAGTGTCTTTTGGTATTTATACAGGTTTTTTCCGATATAAGCAGATATGAAAAATGAATTCCGGCAATGGAATCGTCCCTGCAGACCATCCTGTTCCAGGACGGTACGGATTTTTTTCGCCGGTAAAGAAAGACCGTCCGCTCCCTGCTGCGGGAACGGACGGTCTTGCCATTACAGAAATGCTTCCAGATGGGAATAATGCAGGAAATCCCCCGCATCGCCCAGACGATGGACCTCGTCCGGCCGGGCAAAGCGGAAATCGAGGACTTCCTCTTTCTGCACCCGGACATCAGCTGCCGTGACAGGCGCCGTAAATTCATAGATATCGACGAAATAGTTATTGTGCTCTTCCGGCGAATCATTCCGGTACGTATGGATCAGCCTGCCCTCGCCGGTGTGGAATACGAGGCCCGTCTCCTCCCGGACCTCCCGCAGGACGGCCTCTTCCGAAGTTTCGCCCGCCCGGACTCCGCCGCCCGGGATCTCCCATTTTCCGGCGGCCCATTCCTTGTCGAGCTGGCGCCGGGTGATGAGCGTGCGGCCCGCCATGTCCCTGACAAGGGCCAGCACGGTCAGATGGTACTCACCGGGCTGCATGTGCCAGTCATTGCGGAGCATGGTGCGCCCTGTCTTTTTTTTATTTATATCATAGATATCCCAGTATTCCATTACTTGTCTCCTGCCGTATTTTCTGCATAAAGAGCCAGAGCAGCTTTCATTTCCTGCGTAAAAAGAGGCTCTGCCCAGGCGAGGATGTGCTGCGGGATCCCAAAGAAGGGTTCCGCGATACTTCCCGCCATCGCCGCAAGTGTATCACTGTCCCCGCCAAGGGAAACCGCATTCCTGACCGTTTCCTCGTAACTGCCGGCAGCAAGGAAGCAGAGCAGCGCATCCGGGACGGTCCCGTCACAGGTCGCGTCCTTCGGTTCTTTGTCCCTTGCCGCTTCAAGGCTGTCGGGAAGGGTGTAAAACCGTCTGAGATACGCTTCGATCTCTGCTTTTGAAGCCTTCTGCCGTGCCATGAAGATACAGCCGGCTACACATTCCGCTGCCTTTTCAGCACTTGGATGATTATGCGAAACGCTTGCCGAAATCAGTGCCAGCTTTTTCGTTTCCTCCATGCTCCGGCCGTACCATGCAGCCGGGGAAACCCGCATGGGAGCGCCGTTGCCGAAACTTCCATAGGGCCCGGCAGCATCACTTAACAGCCATTTTTTAAAAATATGGCCGTACCCGGCATTGATGTGGCGCCGCCCGATTGTCCGCATTTCCCTGCAGAGCAGGGGTGCCAGGACTTCCTGTGTTTCCGGCAGACCTTCCTTACGCGCTCTGCCAAAAGCCAGCGCCACGGCAGCCGTCATAAAAGAATCGTCCGTAGCATGGGAACGCGGCACATGGAGCGGGAATACAGACGACTTCATGCCCGACCATTCATATGCAGATCCGATGATATCTCCCACAAAAGCACCTTTCATTGCGCGCCTCCGCTCACTTGCCGAAATCAAGCATGACCGGGCAGTGATCGCTGCCCATGACATCAGAACAGATGGTGACATCCCGGATCAGATCTTTGCCGTTTTCCGAGACAAGGAAATAGTCGATCCGCCATCCGGCATTCCGGCTGCGGGCCTTGAACATATAGGACCACCATGTGTAGGCACCCGTCCTGTCCGGATACAGATAGCGGAAGGCATCAATGAATCCCCGCTTCAGGAACTGCTGGAACTTGGCCCGTTCTTCATCGGAAAATCCTGCATTCCGGCGGTTGGCTTCAGGATTTTTCAGATCGATGGGCTGCGCCGCCACGTTGAGATCACCGCATACCACAACTGTTTTCTTTGCAGCCAGGCCGGCCGCATAGGCCTGGAATGCATCCTCCCACTGCATACGGTACGGCAGGCGGGCAAGTTCCTTCTGAGAATTGGGGGTATAGCATGTAATCAGATAAAACTCCGGATATTCCGCTGTGATGACCCGGCCTTCCTGATCATGTTCGGGAAGACCCAGTCCAAAGGTCACGTCGAGCGGTTCTGTTTTGGAAAAAAGCGCCGTGCCGGAATAGCCCTTGCGTTCGGCACTGTTCCAGTATTCATGATATCCGGGAAACTCAAAATTTGCCTGTTCCCGCTGCATCTTTGTTTCCTGGAGGCAATACACATCCGCATCAGAGGCCTTCATGAAATCGGCAAAACCTTTATTCATACACGCCCGCAAACCATTTACGTTCCATGTCACAAGTTTCATTGGGATTTTCTCCTTCACCCCGCCATAAGGGGGAACAGTCTGGCACAAACAATCAGGAAAAAGAGCAGGATCGGAAGATAGACAGGATCCGGCAGGATCCAGAGATAAGAACAGAGCATGACCGCAAAAGCGGTAAAACCCATGATCAGTCCATTCAGAAAAAGACCGCGGCTTTTGCGTGAAAGGCCCTGACTGGCCGCAATAAGCCCGTTCAGGATCCAGAAAAGCTGGAAAATAAAGGGCGCCCCCAAAGGACCGAAGTCGATATCCGTCACGGACCAGCAGGTCCCCGCAAGGAGCAGCCAGGGCAGAAGCAGCCACCACAGGCCCGAAGGAGTGAGGCTCCGCTTTTTCCACTGGCCGAGCCAGAAAAGCTGCAGCGCTGCAAGGCAGAGACCGTATCCTGTCAGAAGCCCGTCAGCTTCGTCCTTGAGAGGCCAGCTCCAGGTAAAGAGAAGCGGGAAATGGATCCACAGACCGAAGGAAAAACTGGCGGGAAAACCGAAAAAGGGGCTATCCCCGCCTCTGTAAAATGGGATCATTCCCAGGGAAACCCAAATAAGGCCGGCCAGCTTGAAAGGAAAATAATAGTCGTACCGGGGGCCGCAGATCCCGTAACATACAAGGCCGAAGGCCAAAAGCCAGAAGCCTGTAATGAGCCAGAGCCGCCGGGATGCACGGATGCGTGTCCAGACAGCCTTCATGATTTCACACTTTCCAGCTGGGACAGGAACTGAAGGCTCCGGAGCGGACGGTCCGTCTGGTACAGGAGGAACCGGTACAGGATTTTTTCAACCTGCATGAGATCCCCTCCCCGTACGACAAAATGTTCCGGATCGGCAAAATCAAGGTGCAGCAGCTTTTCCATCAGATCCCGTTCCGAAAGCGAAAAAGTCAGTTCGTCTCCCATGGCACAGTCCCTGCAGAGATAACCGCCCTGGACAAGACTGAAGTAACCGTCTTCCGCAAAGGGTTTGCCGCAGGTCGTGCAGGCATCCAGATACGGTTCAAAGCCGCACAGCGCCAGGAGCTTTACAATCGTACTGTCCGCCACAAGGCGCTTGTTCCGCTCATAAAGCAGTCTGTAGGCCTCGACCAGAAGCTCAAAGATCCCCGGCTGAGGCTCCTCTTCTCCCATCAGCTGATCTGCTGCTTCGCTGATGATGGAACCATAGGCCATGACTTCTACATCGGGCGTCCTGGGTATCTCGACAAATTCACAGCTTTTGAGCGCTGCTACGCGCCGTCCCCTGGCAAGGGACAGACGGACATGAGCAAAAGGCTGTACCAGACGCCCGCTGACACTCTTGGGATAGGCAGCGCCATAGGCGATGAAAGGGATTTTTCCATGGTCACGACAAAAGCAGACTGCATATTTATCTGCAGTCTGCCAGTTCCTGACTTCCAAAATTACAGCTTCGTCCTGAATGAGTTCAGCGTTCATCGCCTTCCGCAGCCCCTTTGTCCTTTTTCAACGGAATGACCCGGACCTTGAGTACCCGGAAACCGGAGCAGTCCAGCACTTCAAAACGGTAGCCCCGTTCATCCACACTGTCTCCCACCTCGGGCTGCCGCCCGATCAGGCCGAACACGTACCCCCCGATTGTATCCTCTTCAGGATCATCGAACTGGATACCCATCGTCTCCGATACTTCGTCAAGGAGCACCAGTCCGTCAAAAATATAGGAGCCGTCAGGCATCTTGTTGATTTCCGGCATTTCCGAGTCATGTTCATCCTGGATGTCGCCCACGATTTCCTCAAGCAGGTCCTCCATCGTGACGAGACCGGCCGTCCCTCCATATTCATCGGCAACCGCAGCCATCTGCACATGTTTGTGCTGCATGAGCTGAAGGATCTTGACGATGGACATGCTCTCCGGCACGACATCGATTTCACGCATGATGGAGCGCAGATCCGCATGCGGATCCCGGGTATCAAAGTTCATCAGTTCGCGGATATGGATCATGCCCAAAATATGGTCACGGTCTTCTTCGCATAAGGGATAGCGGGTATGGCCCGAATCATGCACGACCTTGAGATTTTTCTCAAGCGGATCATCCACAAAAAGGCATATCATATCCTGGCGGGGCACCATGACTTCTCTGGCTACCCGGTCGGCAAAATCGAATACATTATCAATGAGCCGGCTTTCCACCGGATCAATGCCTCCGCCCTTCTCACTGTCACTGACCATCTTACGGATATCGTCCTCCGAATGTTTGACATCCGGATCATGGGGTTCCACACCGATGAAGTGGTACAGTCCCCGGCCAACGTGCCAGAAAATATAGGCAAACGGATAAAGAATTGGCTTTAACAATCGGCCAATCGCAGATCCCGCGTCAATAAGTCATCTCTCCTTATACAACCACAGTTGAGGAAATGCCGGCGGCACCAGCGTTTTCTCAAAAAAATAAATTGGAATCATTAAAGATTATTATACAATACCTCTTCCGTGGGGGTCAATATTTGCCCCCTCAGGAAGATTCACCGGTCCACCAGGCCCAGTGCCCTGAGATCGCTTTCTTTTTCCCGCCATTTGGGACGGACCTTGACCCAGAGTTCAAGATAAACATGGCTGTCCGTAAGTTTTTCGATATCCATCCGGGCCTCGGAGCTGATCTTTTTCAGCATGCTCCCCTTGCGGCCGATCAGGATGGCCTTCTGAGAATCCCTTTCGACATAGATGTCGCCAAGGACATAGACCGTCCCGTTTTCACGGGTTTTCATTTCCTTGACCTGGACAGCCACGGCGTGCGGCACTTCCTCGCGGGTGAGCTGCAGGATCTTCTCCCGGATGATTTCGGCAGCCATGATCCGTTCGGTCTGATCCGTATACATATCTTCCGGATAGAAACAGGGGCCCTCCGGCAGCATGCTGACGATGGAAGATACGAGACCGGAAAAATCCGCATCCTGCAGCGCCGAAAGCGGAAAGATTTCACGGAAGGGATAGGCTTTGCGGAACGCATCGATCTTTGGCAGCAGGGATGCTTCGTCAGGTACCTGATCCACCTTGTTCAGGACAAGGAATACAGGGACGGACACTTCGCGCAGCCGTTCCAGGATATGCATCTCCGCCTTCATGGATTTTTCCGTCACGTCGGCCAGATACAGGATCAGGTCCACATCCTTCAGGGCATCTTCGGCAGCCTTGATCATATGTTCTCCCAGCTTGTCCATGGGTTTGTGGAGGCCGGGCGTATCCAGGAAAATGATCTGGACATCCGCCATGGTCACTATGGACAGGATCCGGTTCCTGGTCGTCTGCGGCCGGTCGGAAACAATGGCGACCTTTTCTCCTACAAGACGGTTGATCAGGGTCGACTTGCCTGCATTGGGCCGGCCGACGACCGCAACGTATCCGGAATGATGTATATGTGATTCAAGATTGGCCATTTTCCTGTCCCTCCAGATCAAACGCGTACGGCAGCAGTTCCTCCAGCTTCACTCTCTTTTCCTGCCCTTTCAAATTGGTCAGGGAAATGACGGGGATATGGAATTCCGCCATCACCTGCCGGCAGGCACCGCAGGGCGAAACAGGTGCCGGCGTATCCGCTGTCACACACAGCATTGCGAACTCCCGGACGCCTTCCTTGACTGCGGCGAAGATGGCATTGCGCTCTGCACAGACAGTCAGTCCATAAGAGCTGTTTTCGATGTTGCAGCCCGTAAAAATGCGTCCGTCCACCGCACGGACAGCCGCTCCCACGGCAAAATGCGAGTAGGGGATATAGGCATGGCTGCGTGCCCTGACAGCAGCCTCAAATAGTTCCTGGTCCACGTCAACCTCCAAATTTTTCCTCTGCCAGGTCCAGCTCACGCATGATGGCTTCTTCATGCGCCCGCATCACTTTTTTGTCTTCCGGTTCCATATGATCGTAGCCCAACAGATGCAGGATCCCATGAACGGCAAGGTAGGTCATTTCCCTTGTCAGGCCGTGGCCGAACTCGTTTCCCTGCTCCACGGCACGGGGCGCCGAGATGACGATCCCGCCGAGCAGATGCTCTGCCGTATCGTCTTCCTCTTCCGGTTCTTCCCCTTCATCCAGAGCAAAGGACAGCACGTCCGTCGGTCTGTCGATCCCGCGGTAGGTCCGGTTCAGTTCATGGATCTCCGCATCATCCACGATGGTGATATCGACTTCTGTACGCTCCGGGATCTGTTCCAGCCTGGCTGCTGCTTCCATGGCCTGTTTCAGGATCTGTTCCAGTTCCCCGGGGATTTCAACTGCGTCTTGATTGTTTGCCAGTGTGACGATCATGCCGTTCTTCCCTCCGTTCCTTTTTTTCTTTCTTTTGCAGGTCATCATATTTCTGATAGGCTTTGATGATGGCAGCTACGATTTCATGCCTGATGACATCCCGTTCCGTAAAATGGACAATCCCGATCCCGGGAATATCTTTCAGGACCATGGCCGCATTTGTCAGGCCGGACTGTTTCCCCGCCGGCAGGTCGATCTGGGTCGCATCGCCCGTCACGACAAGACGGGAACCGAATCCGAAACGGGTAAGTGCCATCCGCATCTGTTCGGCCGTCGTATTCTGCGCCTCATCGAGGATGATGAAGGCATCGTTCAGTGTCCGTCCGCGCATATAAGCGAGGGGAGCCACTTCGATCGTCCCGCGGGTCAGATATTTCTGGAAGACTTCCATGCCCAGCATCTCATAAAGAGCGTCATAAAGAGGACGCAGATACGGATCCACTTTATCCTGCAGATCCCCGGGCAAAAAGCCCAGTTTTTCTCCCGCTTCCACAGCAGGGCGGGTGAGGATGATCCGTTCCACTTCACGGTTCTTCAGTGCTTTGACGGCCATGGCAACAGCCAGATACGTCTTGCCCGTTCCGGCAGGGCCGATGGCAATAGTGATGTGATTCTCCGCGATCGTGCGCAGATAGTTCAACTGTCCGAGCGTCTTGGCCTTGACCTGTTTCCCCCGGTACGTTGTCAGCACCGTATCCGTATAGAGCCTGTGGAGGGCTTCCTCCTGTCCACTTTGCATCAGCTGCAGGCTGTATGTCACATCGTGGGCCGTGATGGGCAGTCCCTGCCGATACAGGTAGAGCAGCTCGCCCACTTCTTTTTCGACAAGTTCCACATCCGTCCGGGCACCCTTGATGATGAGTTCATTGCCACGGGCAATGAGCTGGCAGGGAAGTCCCTGCATGATTTTCAGGAATTCATCATTATGGCCCAGGACTGCCACCATTTCCCGCGAATCCTGGAAAGTCACATGGCTTTCGATACTTTCAGGCAACCTAACACCCCTCCCGTTATTTCTTTATCACAGAATCATTCGTTGTATGCAGTCTTGTATTCCCCAGGACCGGGTTTCCGCATATCAGCTGCCGCGGACGATGGTCACTTTTTTGATGGTAACCGGGACCAGTGGTTTATCATTGGCATCCGTCTTCACCTTGCCGATCTTCCGGACCACGTCCAGACCTTCCACGATCCGGCCGAACACGGCATGATGCCCGTCCAGCCAGGGGGTGGCGGCAAGGGTGATGAAGAACTGGCTGCCGCCCGTATCCGGTCCCGCATTGGCCATGGACAGGATGCCCGGCCCGTCATGGCGCAGGGAAGATGAGAATTCATCCTTGATCGTGTAGCCCGGACCTCCGGTGCCATCCCCTTTCGGATCGCCTCCCTGGATCATGAATCCGTCGATGACCCGATGGAACGTCAGCCCATCATAAAAGCCAGATTCCGCAAGCTTTACAAAATTTGCACACGTATTGGGTGCCTGCTCCACCGCAAGGCGGGCAGTGAAATCCCCTAAAGAAGTTTCGAAGCGGGCCCTGACAGGTCCTTTCAGCAGTTCTTTCTCGGCAGCTGCCTTTTTCTGGCTGCTGCCGCATGCTGCGGCCACGAAGGCACAGATGACGAACAGGACAAGGGTAAATTTTTTAAACATGCCATATCCTCCTTATACGTCCATTTATTATACTGTTTCCCCCCGAAAAAAGAAATACTCATAAAAGGCTTGACATTAATTTGGCTTTCATGTAGAATAAAGAAGCTGTCGGAACTATAGCTCAGATGGTTAGAGTACCACGTTGACATCGTGGGGGTCACTGGTTCGAGTCCAGTTAGTTCCACCAATTAAAAACAGAACAGCTGCTTCGGCAGCTGTTTTTTTATTGCCCGTACTTTCTTGCCGCCGGTCCGCTGCCGCGGTCCCGGAATATCGAAAAGGCTGTAAATGGATACCGCCCTTCACAAAAGGTATCATTTACAGCCTTTTTTACAAATCCGCAATCCGGTCAGCCGCTCATATCAGACTCTCAGACAAAGGAGCCGGCGACCCGGTCACTTCACCGTATTCCTCAGCGTCCCGATATGTTCAATTGTACATTCCACCACATCGCCGCTCTTCAGGTACCGGGGAGGATCCATGCCGATCCCCGTGCCGTCGGGCGTCCCCGTTGCAATGATGGTCCCGCATTTCAGGGTCATGCCATGGGACAGTTCGCTGATGATATAAGGGATCCCATGCACCAGGTTCTTCGTGTTGTTATGCTGACGGAGTTCCCCATTGACATGCGTGGAAATGTCCAGGGCCGGCGGAAAGGGGATTTCCTCTGCCGTGACGATCCATGGTCCCATGGGGGCGAAAGAATCCAGGCTCTTCCCGAAATACCACTGTTTATGGGCAATCTGGACATCGCGGGCCGTCACGTCATTGATGATCGTATAACCGAAAATATAGTCCTGGACATCTTCCGGCGCTACATTCCGGGCAGTCCTGCCGATAATGACAGCCAGTTCACACTCATAGTCCAGTTTCTTCACGATGTCGAAATGCCCGTCGATGATGCCCTCCGGTTCTACACAGTGGCTGGCACGCTTGGAGAAATAGACGGGGACATCCCGCTTGACGAGTTTCTCTTCGCCGTATTCATTCGGCAGTTCTTTATCATGGGCCCGATAATTGATGCCCAGGCAGATGATATCATTGTCCGGTTCCGGAATAGGTGCCAGCAGTTTGACCTGGGACAGCGGCACTGCCGCCACACCCATCCGGGTAATCGCCAGCAGCTCATCGAAGCTGGAACGCTCCATCAGTTCCGGGACCGTTGCATATTTATTGGCAGGAACGACAAAGGCCCCGTCCTCGGACAGGATCCCCACCTGTGGTTCCCCATGGTTCAGCATTGTTACAATTTTCAAAGGACTCACCCCTTTTCTGATTTATGTTTTATTTTACACTGTTTTTTAACGATTTACCAGAAATTTATCAGAAAATTGGCGATTTTCTCGATTCTTTATTCCCGACAAACCCTGCCCGCACATTCCTGATGCTCATTCGTAATGCTTCAGGATATTGCGGACCCGTTCCTTTTTGCTCTTGGGGACTTTTTCCTCAAAGTTGCGGAAATTATTTTCCCTGTGATCCGTGGAATAATCAGCATAATCCACATCATAATCCCGTTCATAGCTGCGGTTGTAATCACCGTGCCCATCATCCAGGCGATAAAAAAGCTGCGGCAGCATGATACTTCACCCCCCTCCCAGGAAACAGAACCGGCTCCGGCACTCCATTTTCTGCCGGGCCGGATGCCGGTTACCGCATTATATCATGTTTTCCCGGAGCAGGAACAGCCCCGCCGGCAAACTCAGGCCCTGCTTCCTGTTTCCGGGATTTTCAGCAGGAACGCTTGGCAGGACCGGCCGGGAGGAATAAAATATAGACGATGACAGGAGGGAATGATATGAGTGACAGAATGAACCGGATCCGGGCCCTGCGTGCTCCGGAAGAACCCCACCAGTACAACTGTGCCCAGGCTCTGCTTGTGGGATTCCATGACGTGCTGGGAGTCAGCGGGGACCAGGCGGCACGGATGTCCGCTTTTTACGGCGGAGGCATGCTCCGCGGCACAGTCTGCGGCACCATCAGTGCAGGTCTCATGATTTTAGGAGCGGCCGGGATCCCGCAGCAGGAAGCGAATCAGTTCCTGCAAAGCTTTGTCAAAGCCCATGGTTCCATCCAGTGTGCGGAGCTGCTGGCCCGTTCCCACGCCCGGGGCATCCCCAAAAAAGAACACTGTGACGGTCTTATCTTTGAGATCGCGGCCGCACTGGAAAAGAAGCTGGGACTGTGACGTATCGGACAAAGCAGAGGAGACATGCTTCTGTGCATCTCCTCCGCTTCCGGAATGCGGAGTCTGTACAGGAAAGGTTCCGGCGTATTCCATCAGGAACAGACAGGGGGTGTGGAGAAATGACGTTCCATTTCTTCACACCCCCGCGTGGCTGCGGACTTATTTTTCCCGTTCTTCCAGTTTTTGTTCGATTTCCGTGTTCAGGATATCGCTGATGAACATATAGCCGGGCTTATGCGAAATCGCAATGGGCGGCTTTACGTTTTCCACAACGAACTGAGGCGTCACGCCGCAGGCCCAGAATACAGGGATTTCGCCGTCATGGAACGGCACGGGCTGGCCATAATCAGGCTTTGCCACATCCTTGATGCCGATGGCTGCAGGATCACCCATATGGACGGGACCGCCATGGACCCGCGGGAATTTCTCCGTGATCTCCTTTGCCTTTTCCGCATTTTCCGGCGTCATGGGACGCATGCTGACTACGTAATTGCCGTGGAAGCGTCCGTAGGGCTTGCAGGCAATCGTCGTTCGGAACATCGGTACGGGCGTGCCCAGCGTCATATGACGGATCTCGATCCCGTTTTTCAGCAGTGCCTCTTCAAAGGAATAACTGCAGCCGATCAGGAAGCCCACCATATCTTCATTCCAGTATTCATTGGCATCGGGAATCGTTTTTTCCAGCTTGCCGTCCCGATAGATATTGTACCAGGGAATGCTGCTCAGGACATTTTCTCCGGGAGCCAGAAAAGTGGAAACCGGTTCTTTCTTAAAGACTTCAAGCACGGGGCAGGGCTGGGAGTTCAGTTTGGCAAATTCGTAGAACTCATCCGCATAATCACTGGGCAGGCAGATGAGGTTCGCCTGCACATAGCCTGCCGCCATCCCGGACGTACTGGAAGTGATGGTACCCTTGCGGATCAGTTCCCGCACCTGGGCAGGCGTATAATGAGCATATTGATTTTCCATGTTTTTTCCTCCTGTGTAAACGTGATAGCAGAAAAGAAAAGCTCCATGTGGTTACATTTCAACACCCCATGGAGTTTTCCTTTATTTTGATGATTCTCAGCCGAGCATCTTCATCAGAGCCGGTGCATAGACGGTAAACGTACGGTAAGCCATGAAGAGGGTGATGACAAGCACTGCCAGGCCGGCAATGTTCAGGATGCCGGAATTCTTATAGGTCCCCAGAAGCTTGGAGCTGCTGGCCACATAGACCACGAGGCAGACGCTCAAAGGCAGAGCCACACCGTTGACAGCCTGTGCAATGGTGATGATATTGGTCGGCGTGCCGCCCATGATGGCCACGATGCAGCCAAGGATGAACACGATCGTCGTAATCGTACGGAACTTTGTATCCTTCAGATCAGTGGACCAGCCCAGGATACCGGTGATGACATAGGTAGCAGCCAGAGGGGCCGTCGTTGCAGAACTGATGCCGGCTGCAAAGATACCGATGGAGAAGATTGCCTTGGCTCCTGCACCGGCAAGAGGTTCCAGGCCCATGGCCAGTTCAGCCACGCCCTTTACCGTTTCGCCGCGCAGCGCCAGGCTGTGCCCGACAACCATGATGCTGATGGAAATGATGGCCGTCAGGATTGCGTTGGTCACGGAGTCATATCTGGCATCGATCAGGGCATCGTCCTTATCCGCCACTTTATTGCTGGCCGTTGTGGAGGCATGCAGATAGAGGCAGTAAGGGACGAGCGTCGTGCCGATCAGGCCGATGGCATTCAGCATTGCGCCCGAAGGAATGCTGGGGATGAACATGCCGCTCAGCAGATGGCCCACATTCGCGCCCACGATGATGGCGGTCAGCAGGAACACGATGGCCATGATGAAGACAAGGCCCGTCAGGGCATTGGCGATATATTTGATATTGCCGGTCAGTACGAGAGCAAGAGCAACCGCGGAAATGATGATGCAGAAGACGGTCCGGTACGGCCCGAACAGAATGCCGAGACCTACGGAAGCACCCACTACGTTCCCTGCCTGATAAGCACAGTTACCACAGAAAATAGCAATAATAAGAAGCAGGAACAAAGGGACGCGGACCGGACTGTTCAGGAATGCCTTGCGGATGGCATCTGCCAGTCCCATCTCTCCGATGATACCGATCTTGGAAGTCATGAGCTGCATGATGACCATGGCGATGACACTGAACAGCAGTGCCCAGGCCAGGCTGTACCCGAAATTATACCCGGACAGACCGCAGGTCGTAACTGTCCCCGGCCCCACTACTGCCGCCGTTACGATTGCACCGGGTCCCATGCTTTTGATTCTTTGCCACATCGTCTTCTTCGTTTTAGTTGATGTTGCTGTCATAGCTACCCCTCCTTAAAATAATTGGTATGAACGATTACTATCTTACACGTTTTATTATTCGGGTAAAGTCAGTTCACAATTTTTTCACAGTATCCTGTATACACGACTAAATGTTGTATTAATATTAACATTATCCTATAAATATTAGTTAATTTACTTATATTCATTCATCTTTTTTCTGTATTTTCGTTTTATGCTTCGTTCTCATCCGTCAAAAGATACGGATTTTACGTTTGCAATAGTATGAATATTTATAATATGTAAAGTAGATCCTCCCCGACAGGACGGCACAGGTTCTGCAAACCTCTGCAGCAGTCAGGGAGGATCCGAAAAGAGGACAGTTCCTTCGGCTGTGTATCCGCCGAAGGAACGGCCCTGTCATATTATGTTGTTTGGAGGTACCGCTGCATGCGCCGGGCCCCTTCAGACGCCCAAAAAGATTTCAGAAGCAGCAGTCCGCTGGAAATTCTTTTCCAGCATGGCTTTATGGGACAGGAAGCGCGGATCATCAAAATATTTGGCATGCTGCGGACAGTAGACGATGCAGGCCTGGCACTTGATACAGATACCGGGCACTTCCTCCGTATGTTCCCGGCTGATGGATCCCATGGGACAGACATCAGCGCACTTGCCGCAGTGATCGCACCGGGACAGATCCGTCCTGGGTTTGGCCTTGAGGAATTTGGCCGGCTGCCCATCCTCTCCTTTGGGGATATAATAAGGAGCCACAGGCGCGCCTCCCTTGATGAGAGCTTCCGGGCAAACGCCTTTTTTAAGCAGTGCCGCGGTCCCGGCAATCAGTTTCGCCAAAAGTGCTTCGTCTGCTTTGGTCGGATGCTCCATCCCGATATCCGCAAAGGCATGCCGCGTGGCGAAAGCTCCGGCCGCAAGGACGTGGAAGCCATGGCTGCGGAGTTCCAGGGCCAGTTCCGTCAGGGAACTGTCATAGCTGCGGTTGCCAAAAGTCACAAGCGCTGCCGCCGGGGTGTCATGTCCCTGGAACAGCTGCTGGACAAAGGGAAGTGCCTTGTTGGGGATCCGCCCGGCATATGTGGGCATGCCAAAAACGACCAGCGTTTCCGGGCCATACGTGCGGACGGCCTGCTGCCCCCGCGGCAGAGTGAAATCATCATGGCTGACAGGGACGCCCAGGGTCTGCGCCAGGCGCTCCCCGGCTTCCGTAACAAGGGCTGCCGTACTGCCCGTGGGACTGAAAACAACGGTCCTTACTTCTTTGATCATCATCGCAATAGCCTCCTATCATCAGCATTGTCCTTGACAATGTACATCCATGTTTCTTCTATTTTATATCGAATTGTGAAAAAACTCAAAAAAGTCATGAGCCGCCGCGCTGCACAAAAAATGAGCCTCCAGGGACATAGCAATTCCCATGGAAGGCTCTTTTTCTTGGGGCACGTTTTTTGCGCAGATTCCGGCAAAAAGGCAAGGCAAAGCCAGCAGACGGGCAGCTGTGCCTCTTACACGAGGAGATCCCTGTAGAGCGCTTCGTCACTGCTGCTTATGACATCAAAGACCACGGACACGGAATCAGGGTTTTCCCGCTGCCACTGTTTCACTGTACGGACAGCGATTGCAGCTGCTTCCTCCGGCGCAAAACCATTCTGTCCCGTTGCCAGACAGCAGAAGGCGATGCTGTGCAGGCCCTGCTGCCTGCAAAGATCCAGGCAGGCCCTGTAGCAGGAAGCGAGGACACCCCGCTCTGTTTCGGAAGCGACCCCGTACACGACCGGGCCCACCACGTGGATCACATACCGGGCGGGCAGATTCCAGCCATGGGTAAGCTCCGGCTGGGCCGGGGGCACCTCGCCTCCGAGCGAACCTGCCAGGAGTGCACATTCCAGCCGCAGCTGGACCCCTGCCGCGGAATGGACAGCATTGTCCACACAGTCATGACAGGGTGTGAAGCATCCCAAAAGTTCCTTGTCGGCGGCATCCACGATGGCATCCACAGCCAGCTGCACAATATCTCCCCGCCGGAGATACAGTCCCGGAGCCACAGGTGTCAGTTCCTGAAGCGTCACGATGCCCCGTTCTGCCATGTCTTCCTGCAGGTATGCGTCCTGTATTTTCAGAAATTCTTCGCTTACCGGTGCCGGGGTACGGACATTCATCAAACTGCGGAGAAACTCTTTTTTCCCCTTTGCAGACTTCGGCACACGGAGTGCATCATATTCAGGGTTTTCCTTCAGCAGCCAGGAAATCAAAAACTCGAGGCGCTCGTCTTGCGTCATATAATTCTCCTTTCAGGGACTTCAGAAAACGCCGGGAAGGGAAACATATCAGCGCCATACCGGCAGGCTGTTCCCCCGTCTCCCGTCCCGCGCCTGAGAAAATGCAGCGAACTATATTCATACGTTGTTATCATATACCATGGACCGGATTCGGACAACGGGGAGATTGCGGCGGTGCAGAAAGATTTACCGTTTTTTTTACAAAGGAAAGGCATCCCGGACTGTTCCTGCGGCCGGCAATGCCAGTACTGCAGAAAATCCGGACGCTCTGGCTGCGCTGCTCCCGCCATGACGGATTGTCCTCCGGATTTCCACCCGGCCGCCGCTCTTCTGCCGCAAAATACAAAAGCCGCTGCCGCGTGAGAAATCCACGCGCCCAGCGGACTTTTCCCCAAAATTCCGTATGGTCAGACTGCTCCCTGCGTTTCTTCCGCATCCGGTTCCGCAGAAACAGCACCGGCCAGATCGACCGGAGACGGTTCCTTGATCTCCGCGGCCTTTTTCACTTCATCGGGCAGGATGATTTCCTTGCCTTTGTGATAGCTCAGGTTGACGGCCATGTTCATCCTGACTGTCTGCAGCAGCTGGGAAGCCATCTTCTTCTGTGAATCGTCCAGTCCCTTCTCTTTGGAAAAACGGTCCAGCAGGATGGAGCCGGTCTTCTGCACCAGATTCGAGAGGTCCATTTCATAACGGGTGGGCAGTTTGCTCTTTGCATTGACTGTCAGCATGAAGTCCTGTTCATAGAGAGCCCCGTTTATGATCTTTTCCTCTTCTTTCGTGAAGCCGCGGTCCGCTCCCTGTGCTTTCGTGCTGCCTGCCGCTGCCTTTTTTGTGTAAGCATCGATCACATTCGGATCCAGACGGAAGAGGATGACTTCACTGGCACCCTCCCTGGACAGGATATGGGGGGACTGGATCGCCTTCACCAGCATCTCTGCTTTTTTGGCCGGATCCGTGCCCGGTTCATGGGGAGAAACGTATTTGCCCCAGGCCTCATTGTTTTTCCTGATATATACGGTGTCATTTTTATCATCCTGCGTCGCATAGACCTGGAAGGGAATTTCTTTCGTGATACTCCCCGGCAGGCTGCTGACAGAGACGCTGCCGGACAGCTTTATCCGGCTCTCCGGTTTCTGGGTTCCCTCTCCCTTGAAGGATAGTACTCCGTTTGCAAGGATACTTGAAAAATCGACTTTGCCGTCAAACTGATAGTTTTTGACATTTTCAAAAGCATCCACAGCACTGGTGATCCTGGAAACCGCGGCCGACCGGGGTGCTGCCAGCACCGGTGCAGAAAAAAGACAGAAAGCAGTCATTATGCTGCCCACAATTTTGCGAGAAAAATGCATCATGGATACAGCCCTCCTTTATCCTTCATGATTGTAATCATCAGCCCAAATCCTTAAAAAGTCAAGGGACCATCCTGCAGGAAGAAACCCGGCAGGACTGCCGGATTTGCCTTCTCCATCCCTCATAAACTTTGCAGGACGGATCCCTCATGCATCCCGAAAGGATTGAGGAAAGGTGTCTCCGCCTCTTTTTCCGGGGCAAGCAGGGCCTCTCCGGGTACAGTGATGACAGTATTGCTGTCATAAGCAAAATCGACAGTACAGAGCATGGATATGGAATGGATGAAAGCATCCGTTTCCAGGACCTGCCGGTCCGGGACTTCTCCGGATCCGCTCCCGGGAGAAAGCTGCTGTTTCATGATTTCCTGCATCAGCGGAGAATAATCCCACATCAGCCGGAGCGGCCGGCCTGTCGCCTTGTCAAGCGTCAGGATATAAAGGCTTTCACCGATCTGCCGTCTGCGGGCATTTCCCGGCAGATCATCAGATTCGGCTTCTGCCACGACGGCCGTCATCGCAGCCAGAGTCTCTTCTTTTTCATCCGACGCAATCGGGATGACTTCAAGGATCCGGCCGGCGTAATCAGCACGGATCTTATCCTCCTCTTCCGGATCTGCCCGTTCCACCCTTTCCCGGGACCAGGGGTGGTCATTGACCTTTCGGTAGCGGTACAGGACGGGCCCCGAGCCGGCCAGGAATTCCCGCGTTTTCTGCGGTTTGATCACCCTGCCTCCGGTTTCCCTGCCGTCCAGGGACAATTCGATGGCACATGCATACTCCGGGTCCCGGGCATACTGTTCCCGGAACTGCAGCGTACAGTTGAACAGGGACGAGTGGAAACGGCCCTTCCCGGTCATCTGGACACGGGGCGCTGTGTGCAGTTTGACAAAAGCGTCCACCACGGCGGCTCTGTCCGTATCCGCCCGGGCAGCCCGGGCCGGGGATCCTGACAGCATCAGCGCGGCCAGGACAAAAAGAATGGTTTTCAAAAGTCTCATTATCGCAAGGCGGCCATGCGGCGGTCTGCCGCATAAAAAGTCCGCCCTTCCCTCCTTTCAGACATCCCGGGGACAACATCGCTGCGGAACGTCCATTCCGCACATTCCACTGCGTCTGCCGCTGTTTTTCTGTATCCTGTTGGAATACGCACTGGAATCATGGTATAGTATGAGTACTCTATAAGTATCCTATACCTATGGAAAAATTGCAAATATCAGGAGCTGATTGGAATGAATCCCGTTATACAAGCCATGCTGGACCGCCGCAGCGTGCGAAAATACCAAAAGAAACCTGTGCCCCGGGAAATCCTCGACCAGATCATCGAGGCCGGTCTCTATGCTGCCAACGGCAAGGGCCGGCAGGCGACACTGATCCTTGCCGTCACGGATCCGGCACTGATCAGGAAACTGTCCGAAGCCAACTGCCGGATCGGCGGCTGGGATAAATCTTTTGATCCTTTCTACGGCGCCCCCGCCGTGCTGATCGTCCTGACCCGGCGCGATGTACCGACCGGGACCTGCGACGGCAGCCTTGTCCTGGGCAACCTCATGCTCGCTGCCCATGCTCTGGGACTGGGCAGCTGCTGGATCCACCGGGCACGCGAAGAGTTCGAAATGCCTGAATGGCAGGATCTGCTCCGTCAGCTCGGCATCAAAGAGGAGTATACGGGTGTGGGCCACTGTATCGTAGGATACCCCGCTGAAACACCCAAGGCAGCACCGCGGGCCAAAAACCGCGTATTCTATCTGGAAGGGAAAGCGTAAGAGACTCATGACAAAATTATTCTTTGAAAACGATTATAACTGCGGCTGTGCCCCGCAGATCCTGAAACGGCTGGAAAAAGAGAATATGAACTCCCGTTCCGGCTATGGCACTGACGAAATCACAGCAGCTGCAGCCGCCAAAATCCTCGCCCGGACCGGGACTCCCGGCGGAGATGTGTATTTTGCCGAAGGCGGGACCCAGACGAACGCCATCGTCATCTCTGCCTATCTGAAGTCCTATGAAGGCGTCGTGTCCGCCGAAACGGGCCATGTGACCTGCCATGAAGCAGGCGCCATCGAAGCAACGGGGCACAAGGTCCTGCCCGTGCCGGGCGAAGTGGATAAGCTCACTGCCGGAGCACTCCGTGAATACCTGAAGGCTTTCTATGCCGGCAGCAGCTGTGACCACATGGTCCAGCCCGGCATGGTCTATATTTCCCATCCAACGGAATACGGCAGCCTGTATACGCTCCAGGAACTGCAGGACCTCCGGGCTGTCTGCGATACCTACCGGCTGGTCCTCTTCGTGGATGGGGCCCGTCTGGGCTATGCGCTGGCCGCACCGGAAAACGAAATCACCCTGCAGGATCTGGGCCGTCTGGCCGACGTGTTCTATATCGGCGGGACGAAGCTCGGTGCCCTTTTTGGAGAAGCCATCGTGTTCCCGAAGGGGATGCCCGCCTTCTTCCCGACCCATGCCAAACAGCATGGCGCCATGCTCGCCAAAGGGTTTGTCACAGCGGAGCAGTTCGATGAGCTTTTTACGGATGACCTCTATGTGAAGCTGGGCGGCCACGGGATCGAACTGGCTCACAGACTGAAAAAAGGGCTGGCTGCCAAAGGCTGCCGCTTCCATCTCGATTCACCGACTAATCAGCAGTTCATTGTGCTGCCCGACAATGAGGTCCAGTCCCTGCATGAAAAAGTCGCTTTTGAAGACTGGGAGAAAGCATATGCCGGCCATACCGTGATCCGTTTCGTCGTCAGCTGGTCCACGCGGGAAGAAGACGTGGACGCCCTGATTGCACTCCTGTAGGGAGGCCGGTTCCGATGAAGGAGAATGTGTATCCGTGTTCCTGGGATAAAGAAACGGTCTATCTGAAGAATGTCGTCAGGGATCCGAGCCTTGTCATCGGGGATTATACCATCTATAACGACTTTGTCCGCGACCCCCGGGAATTTGAAAAAAACAATGTCCTGTACCACTATCCTTCCCTCAACCAGGAAAAACTTGTCATGGGCAAATTCTGTTCCATTGCCTGCGGAGCCCGGTTCGTCTTTACAGCAGCCAATCATGCCATGGGTTCCCTGGCCACGTATCCCTTTCCCATCTTTGCGGAAGAATGGGGCCTCGATCCGGAAGCAATCCGGGATTCATGGGACAATAAAGGGGATATCGTCCTCGGCAACGACGTGTGGATCGGCTATGAGGCCGTCATCCTCCAGGGCGTGACCATCGGGAACGGCGCCGTCATCGGCGCGCGGGCCGTCGTGACAAAGGATGTCCCGCCCTATGCAGTTGTCGGCGGTGTGCCTGCAAAACTGCTGCGTATGCGGTTTCCCCGGGAAATCTGCAGGAAGCTGGAAGCTCTTGCCTGGTGGGACTGGCCGAAAGAGAAACTGGCTGCCCATATCAAGGATCTGCAGCAGGGACGGCTGGAAAATCTGACAAAATGATCCTGGACAGAGGATATGCAAAAAGCCGATGCGCCTTTTCCGCTGCAGGAACTTGCCTTTTCCTCTTTCCAGCGTGTATAATACCATCAGTTCTGCTCCCTGCGTACAAGGCGTACCGAGTACTAAGGCTGTATAGACGGAAAAAGACAAGAGAAACAGCAGGAAATGTGCCCGCAAGCAGCACACATCCTGTCTTGTCCCACCCCTGTCGTCACAAGCGAAAACGGGAGCCCTGCCCTCTGGCAGCGGCTCCTTTCTTTTATCCACAATTATCCAATTCCGGGGAGCAAAAGGGAGGAAAAATGAAAATACCGTACAATCCGGCATCACCCAAAGCAGATGAATTCATCAACCATCAGGAAATCCTGGATACGCTGGCCTTTGCGGACAAACACAGCAGCGACCTGACCTACTGCCGGCAGCTCCTCGACAAAGCCCGCACCCTGCAGGGACTCACCCACCGGGAAGCTTCCGTTCTCCTTGCCTGCGAAGATCCGGCCATCCTGGAAGGGATCTACGCCCTGGCCCGGGAAATCAAGGATAAGATCTACGGCCAGCGCATCGTCCTTTTTGCACCCCTGTATCTTTCCAATTACTGTGTCAACGGCTGCGTCTACTGCCCCTACCATATGAAGAACAAGCACATTGCCCGCAAAAAGCTGACCCAGGATGAAATCCGCAGAGAAACCATCGCCCTGCAGGATATGGGACATAAACGGCTGGCCCTGGAAGCCGGGGAAGATCCGCAGCACAATCCGATCGAATATATCCTGGAGAGCATCCACACCATTTACAGCATCAAACACAAAAACGGTGCCATCCGAAGGGTAAATGTGAACATCGCCGCCACGACCGTGGAGAATTACCGCAGGCTTAAAGAAGCCGGCATCGGCACGTACATCCTCTTTCAGGAAACATATCACCGCAAAAATTACGAAACACTCCATCCTACGGGACCCAAACACGATTACGCTTACCATACGGAGGCTATGGACCGGGCCATGCAGGGCGGGATCGATGATGTGGGCGTCGGCGTCCTCTTCGGTCTGAACATGCACCGCTACGACTTTGCAGGCCTGCTGATGCACAAGGAGCACCTGGAAGCAATGTTTGGCGTAGGGCCGCATACGATCAGCGTTCCCCGTATCCGCCCGGCGGACGATATCTCCGTCCAGTCCTTCCCGGATGCGATCTCCGATGACCGTTTCAAGAAAATCACGGCCATCCTGCGGATCACAGTGCCCTATACGGGCATCATCATTTCTACCCGGGAATCCGCAGCGACCCGGAAAGCCGTGCTGGAAGTCGGCGTTTCCCAGATCAGCGGAGCTTCCCGTACAAGTGTCGGCGGTTATGCCGAAGAAGAAAAAGAAGACTCATCCCAGTTTGAAGTCAATGACAACCGGACTCTGGATCAGGTCGTCAACTGGCTCCTGACTGACGGATACATCCCCAGTTTCTGCACGGCATGCTACCGCGCAGGAAGGACGGGCGACCGTTTCATGAGCCTTGCCAAAACCGGTCAGATTTCCAACTGCTGCCAGCCCAATGCCCTGCTCACACTGCGCGAGTACCTGGATGATTATGCTTCCGAGGATACGCGTAAAAAGGGCATGGAAGCGATCCGGCGTGAACTGCAGCACATCCCGAATCCGGCTGCCCGCAGGACCTGTGAGACGTATCTGCAGAAAATCGATCAGGGCGAGAGAGATTTCCGTTTCTGAAGTCCGAAGCTCCCCCGCTTTATACAAATTGCCCCCGGACCGGCCGGTCCGGGGGCAATTTGTATAGAAACGATCAGTTCCGGAAAGAAAGCAGCTCCCGCAGGAAACGATACATACGGCGCGTCGATGCAATGCTGACATATTCCTGAGGAGAATGGAGGTTCCCCGCATCGGGCCCGATGGAAATGCAGTCGAGTTCCGGCCGTTTTGCCAGGAAGAACCCGCATTCGAGTCCCACGTGGACGGGGGTAGCTTCGAGCGGTCTGCCAAAGAGTGCCTGATAGCGTTCCTGGAGCAGGGCTGTAAGCGGTGAATCCGGGTTGTCACGCCATCCGGGATAAACGCAGGAAATGCCGGTTTCCATACCGAAGCGCCGGCCCAGAAGCTTCACTTTCTCAGCCACCGCATCCCGCTGGGAGGCAATAGCCGAGCGGACTTCCGCAACCGTTGCGAACCGTCCTTTTTTCGTATCAAGATAAAGTTCACCCACATTGATGGAAGTCAGTACGATACCGGGTACCTTGCCGTTCATTTCCTGGATGCCCTGGGGCAGAAGGAACAGGAACTGCAGGATTTCCCCGGTCTCGGAAGGACACAGCACTTTTTCCGGTTCCTGCAGCTTTTCGATTTTCTCCGCCGTCATAAAGAGCTCCGGATTGACGCTGCCATACTCTTCGCGCAACTCCTGGCCCGTCTTTTGCCAGAGAGCAAGGAACCGTTCCTCCTCTGAACGGGGGAAAGCGACGACAGCCTCGGCGTCGCGGGCAATCGCGATCCGGAAATTCCCGCCGCTCAGGCGGGCAAGCTGCAGCGGTATCCGGGTCCCCGCCGCCTGCAGCAGCCGGCTCAGAAGCATGATGGCACTGCCCCGGCCGCGATGGATATCCTCGCCGGAGTGTCCGCCCAGCATGCCGCCCACACGGCAGTGCATGAAGCACAGGTCTTCCGTCTTTGCTGCAAAGGTTACGGGACGTTCGCTGCGGACGCAGCAGCCGCCGGCACTGCCCGTCGTCGCATGCGTCTCCGTGGCATTGTCCAGATTGATGACGCGCCTGGAATGGAACCAGCCGATATCGGCATTGAGCGCACCGCTGAAGTCATCTTCTTCAGCCGTCGTAAAAAGCACCTCCAGCTCAGGATGGGACAGGTCATCCGCCTCCAGGAGCGCCATGGCAAGGGCCACCCCGATCCCGTCGTCAGCGCCCAGGGTCGTCTTTCCGCCCGTCGTGACCAGATCCCCCTCCTGGACAGTCCGGATCGGATCTTTGTCAAAATCGTGCGTCACATGGGGTGCCTTCTGGCATACCATATCAAGATGGGCCTGCAGCAGGAAGCCCGGCTCCTGTTCCCGTCCCGGAGAAGCTTTTTTCCGGAGGTACAGGTTATGGAACTTGTCCTGCCGGCAGGGAATCCCGCGTGCTTCCGCCCAGGCAAGGATTGCATCACTCAATGCCTTTTCCTTAAAAGAAGGATGCGGGATCCGGCAGATTCCCAGGAAATGCCGAAAGACAGGATCTTCTGCCAAAGCTGCGGTATTTCCTTTTTTTTCGTTGTTTTCCTCCATTTCAAATCCCTCCCACATGATTTTCAAGGCCGGAAATCCTGCAGGGATCCCGGCAGACAGGCAGTGCTGTCAAAACACAAAACAGACCGGAAATATATGGCAGATGCTGCTGCCGCAGGCAGCCATGCATCAAAAGCCCGGATGTCCCCTCTGTATCAGATAAGCTCCCGCCGCCAGACACCCTGATGCCAGCGCCAGAAAAACACAAGGCCCCGGCTGCATTCATCAAGGGCCATGGCAAGCCAGATCCCGGCAAGCCCCCACAGCAGATGGACGCCGAAGAACCAGCCGCCCAGGACGGATACACACCACATGAACAGGACCCCCACCGTGATCGGTGCCTTGACATCCCCTGCCGCATTCAGAGCCATGACCATGCACATATTGACGGCCCGTCCGATTTCCAGGAAGATGTCGATGAAAAGGATGGTCCTTCCCAGCGCATGGACCTGGGGATCCTCCGTAAAAATGGAAAAGATCCTGTCACTGTGCAGGAATACAAGTACGGCCAGGGTCCCCGAAAGGATCATGGACACGAAAATCGTGAATTTCACCTGCCGGTCCACCTGCCCGTTGTCACCGGCGCCCTTGAAATAGCTCACAAGGATCTGTGTCGCCATCGCCAGGGCCTGGGAATAAAGGTAGCTGATCATGGCAATGATATATGCATACACCTTTGTCGTAATGACGGCCACGCCAAACAGATTGACAAAAGTCATCAGCGTTGTCTGGGACAGATTATAGGAGAATGTTTCCCCCGCGGAGGGAATGCCCAGATACAGCAGCCTGCCCAGGGTCTTTTTGGGAAAAGGGCGGAGATGCGCCAGGGACAGACGCAGCGGCGTTTTTTTATGCAGGAAATGGATGACAAGCAAAAGGCCCAGCACTTTTGCCGTATTGGTGGATAGGCACACGCCGGCCACACCTAAAGAAGGAACCGGACCCAGGCCATGGATCAGGATCATATTGCCGCAGATATTGAGCACGTTCATCAGGGATGAACAGATCATGGTTTCCTTCAAAAGTCCGAATCCCCGCAGAAAAGAGATGAATGCCATATAGGCACTCTGGACCACGATGAACAGTCCGATCCAGCGCAGATAAAGCGCCGCGTCCTCCCAGATCTCAGCCGGGATTCCCAGCAGACGGAGGAAAAAATCATGGCATGCAAAAAGGATGATGCTGATCAGAGCGCCCAGGACCAGATTGAGTGCCAGCGAAACAGAACAGACCCTGCTGGCACCCCGGATATCTCCGCTCCCCCGGTAATGGGCAATCAGGATGGTTGCCGCCTGGGACAGGACGGACAAGGTCAGGATGATCATATTGACGATCATATTGTCGTTGCCGACTGCGGCCACGGACTGCTGGGAATAATGGCTCAGCATGAACTGATCCATATTGGGCACCAGCATCTGGAGCCCGATTTCCACAAAGATCGGTACGGACATCGCAAAAACGGACCATTTTTTCTGGTAGGCCGTCTGGGATATTTCGAACATCGAAAAAGAACCTCCTTACAGGATGCAGATGCAATCCATATATACAGCCGGCCTGACGCACAAAGCCGGGGCAGCTGCAGGATTTAATAGTAGCACGACGCACCCGGCTCTGCAAGGACAGGGAAAGAGCTGCGGATACGTGCAGCTGCCTTCCGGAACGGCCGTATCCCGGGAGTTCCTTTTTGCGATTATACAAAGAGGCGCTGCTCTTTTACGAGCAGTGCCTCTTTGCTGTGTCATTCAGACACATGTTCCGTTTTAGGGTTCAATCAGATAATGCCTCTCAGCTTCATCGGTTCGACAAGAGCATTCAGGGCAACGATGTATGCGCCTACACGCAGGGTGGTGTTGTACTTCTTCGCTGCATCATATACATTGGCGAAAGCCTTCACCATCATCTTTTCCTGTCTTTCTTCCACTTCTTCTTCCGTCCAGAAGTATCTGTACAGGTTCTGTACCCATTCGAAATAGGATACGGTTACGCCGCCGCCGTTGGCCAGCACGTCAGGCACTACAGGGATGCCCTTCTTTTCCAGGATGGCATCGGCATCAGCATCGGTCGGGCCGTTGGCAGCTTCGACGATGATCTTAGCCTGGATCTTATCTGCATTCTTGGCAGTGATCTGCAGTTCCATAGCAGCCGGGATCAGCACGGTGACTTTCTGTTCGAGGACAGCTTCACCGCTGATGGCCGTTGCGCCGGGATAGCCTTTGATCAGACCTTCATGTTCCTTGGCATACGCTTCGACCTTGTACGGATCCAGACCATTTTCATCATAGATACCGCCGGAGATATCGGAGAGGGCAACGATCTTCAGGCCCTTTTCCTTGGCAATCTTGGCAGTCCAGGAACCCACGTTGCCGAAGCCCTGGATGGCGACGGTGGCATCTTCCGGTTTAATGCCTTCCCGTTTCAGGATTTCCAGCGTAGCCGTGATGACGCCGCGGCCCGTAGCGGAGTTACGGCCCAGGGAGCCTCCCATGCTGACAGCCTTGCCGGTGATGAAGGCCGGTTCATACTGGCAGTTGATCTTGGAGAATTCATCGCACATCCAGGCCATGATCTGAGCGTTGGTGTTCATATCAGGAGCCGGGACATCCTTCTTTTCACCGATCAGCGGTGCGATCTTGTCGATGTAGCCGCGGGTAATCTTTTCGAGTTCGGTCTTGGAAACCTTTCTGGGATCCACAATGACGCCGCCCTTGGCACCGCCGTACGGCAGGCCGGCAACAGCGCATTTCGTGGTCATCCAGAAGCCCAGGGTCTTCACTTCATCGAGGGTCACGTTCTGATGATAACGGACGCCGCCCTTGCCCGGTCCGAGGATCGTGCTGTTCTGGGAACGATAGCCCGTGAATACCTGTACATGGCCATCATCCATCTTGACAGGGATACTGACTTCCACCGTACGTTCAGGCTGGGAAATCACTGCCTCAGCATTCGGATCAAGGTTGATCAGTTTGCTTGCTTTTTCCATCGGGATTTTTGCCATTTCAAATAAGCTCATTGTTGCGCCTCCTAAAATTGAGTATTGAACCCTTACGACTGCATTATAACATGATTCATAATTAACAGTTTATTTTTTTGTATTTTGTATACAATTTGCTTTTTCCGGGCAAATATGCCCGGATCATCAAGGCTCTTCCTTTTTTCTGAATTGTTCGTAAATGGCGCCAAATGGGATCCCTCCAATGACTTTCCCCTTATATTTCTGCGGGAGCGTCGCAATGACGCTTGTCAGATGGGAAGAGGTGATCCCGCACTGGATGCTGAGCCATGCCTCCATGAATGCCGCCAGATGATCACATCCTTTCAGCATTTCTCCATCGATCGGTTCGAATTCATCGCGGTTATAGCGTTCCGGTATGTCGCCTTCCAGGAGCTGCAGGCGGTCGCCCAGACGGATCCGATTGCTGAATTCATGGATGGTGAAGTTCAGGATATCTTTCTGCCAGCTGTCGGGAAGGAGCGGCAGCAGGATTTCCCGCATCTGACGTTCTTCGATTTCCTTGATCAGATTATCCAGTCCTTCGATGGACCGTTTGATCGGCGAGATGATATCCCGCGTGAGGACTTCCGGCAGATCATGCCAGAGGCCGCCCAGGAAATCATTGATGATCCGCTGCCGGCAGGCGCCCCGGGCGGACGCGCAGAAATACCCCATCACGGCGACGACAAGGACATGGCCCATCACTGATGTCTCCGGCACGCGCGGCGACTGGGACCAGCGTTTCTGGAAACGCAGTTTGCCGATCAGGTCGATGAATTTTCGGGTCTTGCCGTTCATGGCGATCTTCTGGACCCCGGCAAGATTATAATGTTCCTCGATTTCATCACTGATGGCACTCTTGATCTCTTCCACGCCGAAAATGCCCTCGTTCATCCGGTAGATGATGCGGAATTCCCATTCCGTAGCCAGGTAATGAGCCGCGCGGATGATCTGTTTTTCCAGGGGGAACCCGTCGCCGTCGAAATAGGCCCGGAATTTTTCCATGAAGGCGCTGTCCTGCAGAGACGGGATCCGCCTTACGAGTTCCTTGTAGACCCAGGCATTCAGCTGTGGGCCCTGCTCCCGCATGAGTTCGTGATACACGGGCGGTTTGATATCCGTCAGGACGACCCGGTGCAGGAATTCAAAGATAGCGCCTTCCACAAGGGCCAGCCAGTCCAGCTGTACTTTGTGGTCCTGTTCCTCACAGCGGGCAAGGACGTACATGATCATCATCTTGTGGGCCTGTTTGTCCAGCTCCGTAAATCCCTGCGGGCGGATGTGGTCATTCCACCGCTGGATATACGCAGCTTCGAAAATGAACTGGATCAGATCCTTTGGCAATGCCAGTTCCTGCAGTTGACTCATGGCATCATCCCTTTCCCTCTAAGATATTGGACGGGATCCGGCCGGTCTGGACCGGATGCCGATCGCCCTGTTATCTATATTCGCCATTTTTTCGAAAATCCTTTTTTTATGGAAGAGAAATCATTCAGTACAGGAGCGAAACATGATATAATAGGCTGAAAAATTGTTTTCAAAAATCAGGCCCTCTCCGGTCTGGAGCATACCCCCTCAAAGAAAGGTCGTGACACACCAAAGATGAAAGAAATGATACGTCTGGCGGGCATAACAAAGGAGTTTGACCACAATCTGATCATCCCCCCTCTGGACCTCACCATCAACGACGGAGAGTTCGTAACACTGCTCGGTCCTTCGGGCTGCGGGAAGACAACGATCCTGAGGATGATTGCCGGGCTGGAAACGCCCACTTCAGGACAGATTTTCCTGGACAACGAAGATGTAACCGGCCTGCCTCCCTACAAGCGGAATGTCAATATGGTCTTTCAGCACTATGCCCTCTTCCCGCACATGACTGTCGAAGAGAATATCCGTTTCGGCCTGATGATGAAGAAAGTCCCCAAAAATGAACAGGACGAACGGGTCAGCCAGGTCCTGTACCTGACGCAGCTGGAGGAGTTCCGTTACCGCCGGCCCCAGCAGATGAGCGGCGGACAGCAGCAGCGGGTAGCCATTGCCCGGGCGGTGGTCAACAATCCCAAAGTGCTCCTGCTGGACGAGCCCCTGGGAGCCCTCGACTACAAATTAAGGAAGAAGATGCAGCTCGAACTGAAGAACCTGCAGCGCGGACTGGGCATCACTTTCATCTACGTCACCCATGATCAGGAAGAAGCCCTGACCATGAGCGACCGTGTCATCATCGTCAACAAAGGCCGCATCGAGCAGGATGATCCGCCTGCCAGGATCTACCAGTCGCCCAAGAGCGAGTTTGCGGCCAATTTCATCGGAGAGAACAATTTCTTTGATATTGCCGGCGATCCGGACCATGCCCTGGCGGTGCGTCCCCAGTACATCCAGGTGACCGGCGAAGCGGAAGCTCCGGAGGACGGGCCGGAGAAACCGTTCTATTTCGGGACCGTCGTGGAAGTCCTTTTCACAGGGACCATCGACAAGGTCTATATCCGGCTGGACAATACGAATCAGATGGTCACAGCCTACCAGTTCTATGACGACACGAAGCGGTGGAAGGCGGACGACCGTGTCGGCATCAGCTGGCAAGCGGCCGAAGCCGTGAAGGTGACGAAATGAAACGGGGCAAGCTGCTGGTCCTGCCGGCCATGGGCTGGCTGACGCTCTTTTTTGCCCTGCCCCTGCTCATCGTCGTGGCGGTCTCCTTCGCCTCCCGTACCGCCTACGGTCAGGTTGTGTTCCAATGGACCCTGAACAACTATCTGCGGTTCTTTGAGCCGCTCTACCTGACCATTTTCGCCACGACCATCCTGACGGCCCTTCTGACGACGGCAGTGACCTTTGCTCTGGGCTATCCCGTAGCGTATACGATTGCCATGCTGCTGCCCAAACGGTGGCAGCAGGCGGGCATCATCATTGTCATGATCCCGTTCTGGATCAATTTCCTGATCCGTTCCTTCGCCTGGGTCATCATCCTGCGCTCCCAGGGCGTCGTCAACACCCTGCTGCTCCATCTGGGACTTATCCAGAAACCTCTGACGCTGCTCTACAACGACGCCGCCGTACTCCTGGGCATGGTGTACGCCCTGCTCCCGTTCATGGTACTGCCGATTTACGTATCCCTGGAACAGATGGACAAACGTCTCCTTGAGGCGTCCAGCGACCTGGGTGCGACACCGCTCGTGTCCTTCCGCAGGATCACCCTGCCGCTCACCATGCCGGGCGTGGCTGCGGGCTCCATCCTGGTCTTCATCTCGTCCCTGGGGATGTTCGTCGTCCCTGACATCATGGGCGGCGCCAAGAGCGCCCTCATCGGCAATATCATCCAGAACCAGTTCCTGTCAGCCCGGGACTGGCCCTTCGGCAGTGCCCTTTCCATCATCCTGGCCTTCCTGGCCCTTATCATGATCCTGCTCTACTACCGGGCCCTGAAAGCACAGAAAGGAGGCCGGACCCATGAAGAACACCTGGCGTAGCCGCGTCCTCGGAGGCTACACGCTCTGCGTGATCGCCTTCCTGTACCTGCCCCTCCTGATCCTGTCCCTGTATTCCTTCAATGCTTCCCGGATCAATGCGGTCTGGACGGGCTTCACCTTCAAATGGTATATTTCCCTGCTCAGCAACGACCGCGTGATAGAAGCCCTGACCAACAGCCTGATTATCGCCTCCATCACGACGGTGGTCTCGACAGTCATGGGCACCTTCGCGGCACTGGCGCTCCATCGTTACCAGTACCGCTGCAGGCTTTTCCTGAACAGTCTGCTCTACCTTCCCATCCTGATCCCGGAAATCGTCATGGGTCTGTCCCTGCTGATCCTTTTTTCCCAGACAGGGATCCCGCTGGGCAAACCGACGCTCATCATTGCCCATATCACCTTCTGCCTGTCCTTTGTGATCATCACCGTGGGAGCCCGTCTGGAAGGCAGCCGCTCCGATCTGGAGGAGGCGGCGGGCGATCTGTATGCCACTCCCTGGCAGGCCTTCAGGTATGTAACCCTTCCCATGATCCTTCCCGGCATCATCGCCGGAGCCCTCATGGCCTTCACCCTCTCCATCGATGACTTTGTCATCAGCTTCTTTGTGGCCGGGCCCGATTCCACGACCCTGCCGCTCTACATCTATGCCATGGTAAAACGGGGCATTTCCCCGCAGATCAATGCCCTTTCCACATGCCTGATGGTTGTTACGGTTTCACTGATAGTCGTTTCCGAGCTCCTGCAGACGAAGGGCTATCATTCACAAAGAAAGGAATGATGTCGATGAAAAAATGGCGGTCCCTTGTTACAGTGTCCCTCTCCCTCCTCTTCCTCCTTGCCGCAGGATGCGGAGGCGGCCAGAAAGAAGCAAAAAAAGATGCACCCCAGGTCCTGAATATATTCAGCTGGGCCGATAACTTCAATCCGGACGTCCTCAAAGATTTTGAAAAAAAGTATAACTGCAAGATCAACTATGACGTATTTGCCAACAATGAAGAACTCCTCGCCAAGATCCAGGCCGGCGGTGCCCAGTACGATGTGATCCAGCCTTCCGATTACATGGTCTCCACCATGACCAAGCTGGACCTGCTGGAGAAACTCGATAAAAGCAAAATGCCGAATACGGCCAACATCATGCAGAACCTGCAGACTCCTGCCTATGATCCCAAAGGAGAATATTCCGTCGTCTACACATGGGGCATCACGGGCATCGTCTACAATCCCAAATACATCAAGACGGCTCCCACATCCTGGAACGACTTGTGGAATCCTGAATACAAAGGACGTGTCATCCTGCTGAACGACACGAGGGAAGTCTTTGGCATGGCGCTCAAGAAACATGGTTACTCCAATAATTCCACGGACCCGGGACAGATCAGCGAAGCCTTCGAAGATCTGAAGAAGCTGGCGCCCAATGTCCTTGCCTATGATACGGACAGCATCAAGCAGAAATTCATCGCCGAAGAAGCCTGGATCGGTACCATGTGGTCCGGCGATGCGTACTTTACCCACAAGGATAATCCCGACGTAGCCTTTGTGATCCCGAAAGAAGGCACCACTGTCTGGGCAGATACGCTCGCCATCCCCAAAGGAGCCAAGCACAAGGAACTGGCCGAAAAATTCATCGACTATCTCTATGACCCCCAGGTCAGTGCCAAAAACTATGAATACATCGGCTACAATGACCCGAATACGAAGGCAGCCGAATTCCATACGAAAGAATATCTGGACGACCCGATGCTCAGGACGGCCGTGGATGAGGTCAGCAAGGGCGAATGGCTGACGGATATCGGCGATGCCATTACGATTTATGATAAGGACTGGACGGAACTGAAGACTATTAAATAAAAAATATATCGTTTGTTACATGTCAGGCACCATCAAAACGCTCTGTTTTGATGGTGTTTTTCTGTCCGGGACCGTGTGGCTTTTAAAGTTATCTTAAAATACCTATAATTACAATAATTGAGGCGTGTCCGGAAAAGCGCATGGATACTGGAATAAGAGGATTTCTATAATTCTTATCTTATGTTTTCTATATCATTATTTATATTAGTTTTCAACAATGCCATATGATACTATTTGCTGTAGAAAGAAGTGCGGGGCATCGCCGGAAATGCTGAAAGAAGCGACGGCGGGAGTTTCATTTCATCATTATTCATTGTTCCGGGAAGCCGCCCCATTTCCCGGCAAAGATCTACAAGGAGGTAGAAACATGTTTTTAGGTATTGTCGGTTTCGCGATGGTCATCATCATCGTCGCAGCCCTGATCCGCTCCAAAGCCAACCCGGTCCCTCTGTTCGTCATTGTTCCGATCATCGCAGCCCTGATCTGCGGATTCGGACCGAACCAGATCTTCGGGTTCATCAAGGAAGGTGTCAGCAAGACCTGGTCGACAGCCGTCCTCTTCATTTTCTCCATCGTTTACTTCTCCATGATGGGCGATATGGGACTGTTCGATCCGATGGTAAACTGGCTGGTTAAAAAAGCCGGTTCCAACATCGTCATGGTTACGGTCGCCACTTCTCTGATTGCTGTCATTTCCCACCTCGACGGTGCTCTGGCTTCCACCCTGCTGATCACCATCCCGGCTATGCTTCCTATTTATAAGAAACTGCATATGCGCCCGGTCGTCCTGGTCTGCATCATCGGTGCTGCCATGTCCATCATGAACCTGCTCCCCTGGGGCGGTCCTGTAGCCCGTACCGGTGTCGTCCTGAACGCGGACGTCAATGAACTGTGGAAAGAACTGCTGCCCCTGCAGGGTGTCGGCCTGATTATCCTGGTCATCTTTGCCGCTTACATGGGCGTTATGGAAAAGCGCCGCGGCGCCGGCCTTGTCCCCACGGGCAAAGCTGCTGAACTGTCCGATGAAAACTCCAACACCAGCGATGACGATCTGAACGATGAAGACAAGAAATTCATGGCCCGCCCCAAGATGATCTGGTTCAACGGGATCCTGACGCTGATTGTCATCGGTCTCCTCTGCTTCACCAAGATCCCTCTGTATGCAGCTTTCATGTTCGGCCTGGCTGTAGCCCTGATCGCCAACTTCCATTCTGCAGCTGATCAGGCAAGAGCCATCAAGATGCACGCTGCTACCGCTCTGACCATGCCGATGATCCTGCTGGCTTCCGGCGTATTCCTGGGCGTGCTGTCCAAGACCGGCATGATGAAGGCTATGGCTCAAATGCTGATTTACATCGTTCCTCAGGCACTGGGCGGCCATCTGCAGGACATCTTCGGATTCTTTGCAGTGCCTATCGGCATGATGCTCGGCACGGACTCCTACTTCTTCGGCCTGCTGCCTCTGGCCATCAGCGTCGGCAACCAGTTCGGCGTCGATGCTCATGACATGGCCATGGCCATGCTGATCGGCAAGAACTACGGCGTGCTCGTAACCCCGCATGCTGCCACGACCTTCCTGGCCTGCGGCCTTGCCGGTATCGAAATCAAGGAACTGCTGAAGTTCTGTGCTCCGAGACTGTGGGTCCTCTCCTGGATTTCCCTGCTCTGCGGTGCCATCCTCGGCCTGTTCCACATCTGACCGGATTTTACAAAACTCCACCCGTGCGCGGGTGGAGTTTTTTTCTGATATGCTTACAGACCAATGTCTTTATGGCAGCCCCTGCCAAAAGGATAGGGCCCGTGGCAATAGAAGGAGATCTGCACCGCTCCCGGCCACACAGCAGCAACGCATCACAGCTTTTTTTACGTTCCAGGATTTGCCATTCGGACACGCAAAAAGCACGCCGACGCAGTCGAACAACGACGCGGCGGCGTGCTTTTTGCGCTGCAGCTGTATACCAGGAAAATGCCGGATTACCTGCAGCTGGCCTTTTTGGTCATGATTCCCATGATATCACAGGTTTCGTGGATATCCGCTCTCCTGACCCTGCCGGCTCCTGCAAGGAGGAACATCGGGTAGCCCGGGACATCGCCCTGATGGCCTGTGCCTTCATATACATCCATGCCCTTATAGGCAATACCTGTTTTCTCAGCAGAATCATAATTGGCTTTTTCAGCCATGCGGTTGGCTTCGGTTTCGTATTCTCTTTCCGTCATAGTAAAACCCTTCCCTCGATCAAGTATCAATAAGATGAGATCGGCTCCAGAAAGCTGCGGACGGAAAAGTCCGGCAGTCATCCTCCCTGAGCCGTTCCCTATTGTAGTCTCCTTTTTTCCATTTCTCAAGGGGCCCACCCCACTTTTTTTACTGCCGGCAGCAGCTTCCAAAACGGGCTGGAATGCCTCCACGCCCCAGCCCATCAGGGAAAACAGGATGATTCGGCTGGAAGGGGTCTGTGATTCAATTTTTTCATATATCCTATTATTTTAGTATGGACTGCTTATATGACTCTTTGTTTTTTTCTTATCACAAAATATGACCCTGCCCCACTGCTGCATATCCGTCTTGCGGAATGGCCGGCAAGACAGGTTCGCAGCAGATCCACAGGGTCACGAAAGACTTTATTTTTTGCCGAAACGATCTTCCATCCGCACAAGGTAGAGAGAGAGGATCAGCAGATCGGCGCAGCCTCCGGGGCTGATATTGCGGGCGACGAATTCGTCGTTCAGTGCCCACACGGCCCGGATCCCCTCGGGGGTAAAGGCGCCGCCCTTCCGGAGGACGGCGCCGGCCTGTGCCTGTGCATAGCTGAGCGTATCCCGGTCCGACCGGCTCAGGATGTTCGTATCCTCCACCTGGCTCATGAGCAGCAGCAGCGTCTGGATGCAGGCTTCGTTTGCCGGCCGCCGTTCCTGTGAAAATTTCCGCAGGGCCGGAAGCCCTATATCCGCCACAGCAGGAAATCCGTCCATCGCCTCGCCGCGGATCCCGCGGCAGCCATCCCGCACGTAAAGGATCTCTCCGTGCGTGTGCGGGTGATAGGGATCGATCTTTGCAAAATCCCGCTCCAGGAGCGGTGTCACGACACTTCCGATTTCCCTGAGGATAGCTCCGCTGTCCACATAGCCGTGACGGGCCACATGCCACAGTGTAAAAGCCGTGACGAGCCCCAGGGAAAAGATGATCCCCTTATGCGTATTGACATTTCCCGTAGCCTGGAACATGGCCTTCTCCGCGGCAGCACCCATGGGGCGCAGCGCCACGAAAAGGGACTCCCCGTCCCCGTTCCAGCGCCAGCCTTTTTCCGCCATGAGACGCAGGTGGGGCAGGATGGCATCCGTACTGAGAGCAAAAGTATGACAGTCCATGTCCCTGTGGGCACCGGAATTGTCCAGATCCACGAGTCCCGGTTTCGGGGTCGCCGCCACCTCACCCTCCAGTGCGTCCCGCATGAAGATTTCCGCAGAATCGAGGACAAAATTTTCCAGGATCCGATGTACATTCCGTACCAGGACAGGTACGCTGTGCTTCCTGCTGCGCGCGCAGGCCTGGGCGGGCTCGCCGCAAACAAGGCAGGTCCGTCCGGGAAGTCCCAGCTCCTGCCGGGAGAGCTTGCGGCCGTCCACATCCAGGACATCCATGTCGAAGAGCCTTCCCAGACGGTCAGCATTCTCCAGCGCCGATGTGAGGGCCTTGATCTTTTTCACGTCACCGTCCAGGACATAATATTTTTCATATCCCGTCTTGTAAGCGATGACCTTCGTGAACAGTACAGGAACCGATGCTTCGTCCAGGGCAAGCTCCACCCGTCTGACGCCTTCCTCGAATCCGATCCGGACCAGAGGCGAGACTTTCCGGGGACCCGGGATATTCATCGTAAAAAAGAGAAGCGGTTTATGATATCTTTCCAGGAGTTTCCGCTGAGCCAGGACGCGCCCGTCCCTTGCCCGGAGCATATCCTCCACTTCCACCGCAAGTTCCGGCGGCACGGGATCATTTTTTTTCATAGTCATCCTGAATCCTTTCCTTTACGCCCCGCGTCTTGATCAGTTCGATGAAAGCCCTCGCATACGGGCTGAGATACGCATCCCGGCGGCTGCAGACATAACAGTACCGCTTATTGGCCACTCCCAGCAGGGGGTAGAGGACGCAGCGGTCCTGGCTCAGGAAATACGGATCCAGATAGACGTCGGGACAGATGAACACGGATTCCATGCTGTTGACGAGGCGCTTTCCCACTTCGATGCTGGATGTTTCCAGGATGATGTGGGGCTTCATCTCGTATACATCGAACAGCGTTTCCTGCACGCGGCGCACATTATGACCTTCCGTGATGGAAATGAAAGACTCATTCTTGGCTTCCGTGATATGGATGGCCGTTCCCGGTTCGATGCGCTGGGCCAGCATGGTCATCTTGTTGGCCACCAGGACGACATCCTCCGTTTCCACCAGATCGTAGTTCAGTTCATCATTGTTCGGGGTCGTCGTCAGCACAGCGATGTCCACATCCCCGTTGAGGACGGCCTTCTCGGTGGTGTTGCTGCCCGCTTCCTTGATTTCGAGCTTGATATGGGGATACCGCTGCCGGAATACGGGCATGACCCGGGGCAGCATCTGCATGGCCCGCTGGATGGGGATTCCCAGGCGCAGCGTGCCGTAGCCTTCGTACTGGATGTCCGAAACTTCATGCAGCAGGTTCGTGCTGATAGTGATGATCTTCTTCACTGCAGCAATATATTTTTTACCTGCTTCCGTCAGGACAATGGGCTTGGTATTGCGCAGAAATATGGGTGCTCCCAGATATTTTTCCACAGCTTTGATCGTCTGACTCAGAGCAGGCTGAGATACATGCATGGTCTTGGAAGCATTGGTGATGCTTCCTTCCTTGATGATTTCCATAATATACTGCGCATGTTTCAGGTTCATCCAGTAACTCCTTCCTACCCAGCGGTCCGCATTTCCAGTTGGATTTTATAGATATTTCAATTGCTGAATTTTTACGAAAATATAGCAGAGGGACAAACCCCGCACCACAAGGCGCTCTCCGCCTCTTGATAAGTCCACACTTATGTTGATTATACCATTATTTATATTAGTTTTCCATTTTTTCCTGTGATACCATCAGTGTGTAAGAATGTAAACAGTTCTTGTTTGTTATGTAAGGAGGAATTTTCATGGAATTAAAGAAGGCAGCCATGGCTGGCACTGTCGAATCCTCTGATGCCCAGATAACCGTAGAACCCGGCACGAACGGCATCGAGCTCACTATCGAAAGCAGTGTCATCCATCAGTACGGCAGACAGATCAAGGCTGTTGTCCTGGATACTCTGAAGAAGCTCGACGTCAAGAACGCCAAGGTTTCCGTTGTGGATAAGGGCGCTCTGGACTGCACACTGAAAGCACGTGTGGAAGGCGCTGTGTTCCGTTCTATCAATGAGGACCCGGATACTCCGAATCCCTGGGAGGTCTTATAATATGGCAAACACAAATCCTAACTTCAAGCGTCTCAGAAGATCCATGATGTTCCTGAACGCACAAAAACCGAGCCTGATCAAAGATCCGTATGTATATAAGCCCGATTCCATCATGCTGGACCTGGAAGACGCCGTTGCTGAAAACCAGAAGGATGCAGCCCGCTATTCCCTGTTCCATGCCCTGAAGGAAATCGATTATCATGGCTGCGAACGCGTCGTCCGCATCAATGGTCTGGAAACCCCGCACTGGAAGGAAGATATCCGTGTCTGCGTCGCAGGCGGTGCCGACACGATCCGTATCTCCAAGACTGAATCCGCTCAGGACGTCAAGATCGTTGAAGAAGCCATTACGGCTGCTGAAAAAGAATTCCACCGTGAAGTGGGTTCCACCCTCATCATGGCTGCCATCGAATCCACCAAAGGCATCCTGAATGTCTATGATATCTGCAAGGCTTCTGACCGTCTGTTCGGCGTGGCCCTTTCCGGCGGCGACTACACCCGGGATCTGCAGACCAGCATTTCCAAGACCGGTGTGGAACTGATGGGTGCCCGGCAGCAAATGGTCATCGCAGCCCGTGCTACCGGCAAGATGTGCTTCGATACGGTCTACACCGACCTGGATGACATGGAAGGCTTCCGCAAGGATGTGGAAACCATCAAACAAATGGGCTTTGACGGCAAATCCATCATCAACCCGCGCCAGATCCCGGTCTGCCATGAAGTGTTCACTCCGACTGAAAAACAAATCCGCTGGGCCGAAGCTGTTGTCCGCGAAATCGATACCAAGAAAGCCATGGGTATCGGTGTCTTCACGCTGAACGGCAAGATGCTCGACGTTGCTTTCTATGACGGTGCCAAGAGAACAATCGCCCTGGCTAAAGCAGCTGGTGTCTATAAGGGGGATTTATAAGATGAAGAACGCAGTAGGTAGAGAAATTCCTGAAGAAATCCTGAAAGCAACCGGCAAAGACGTCTTCAAGGGCAGTTTTGCCATGCATCAGGTGGCTTATAAAGCAGCTACCCACACGGTGGCTCCTGTCATCGATCCAAATTACAGCAAGCTGGTCGGCTCCATCGAGGACGTGCTGAAGAAATGCGGCATCCATGACGGTATGACCCTTTCTTTCCACCATCATTTCCGTGAAGGGGACCATGTCTGCAGCATGGTCATGGAAGCCGTCCACAAGATGGGCATCAAGGATCTGACGATCTGCGCTTCTTCCCTCGGCAAGGCTCAGGCTTCCCTCGTACCGATGATCGAAGACGGTACGGTCATCAATATCCAGGCTTCCGGCGTGCGCGGCCCGATCGGTGAAGCCATCTCCAACGGCAAACTGAAAGGCCTCGCCATCATGCGCGGCCACGGCGCCCGCGTCCGTGCCATCGAAACCGGCGAGACCCATATCGACATCGCTTTCATCGGCGCTCCCTGCTCCGATGACATGGGCAACGCCCGTGCCGTCGGCAGCCAGTCCGGCAGTGACTGCGGCGTCCTCGGCTATGCTGCCGTCGATGCCCAGTATGCGGACAAGGTCGTCGTCATCACTGATACGCTGGTCCCGTTCCCGAATGTCCCGGCTTCCATCGATATGACGAATGTCGACTATGTCGTCAAAGTGGATGACATCGGTGATCCGAACAAGATCGCCACGGGTGCTGCCAAGCCGACCACGGACCAGAGAAAGCTCCTGATGGCCAAATATGCGGCTGATTTCATGGTCCATATGCCCTGGTACAAAGACGGTTTCATCTATCAGACCGGTGTCGGCGGCGCTTCCATCGCCTCCACCAAATACCTGGCTGAACATCTGAGGAACGACAATATCCACATCGGCGTGGCCATGGGCGGTATTGCCCAGACCATCTGCGAACTGCAGCATGAAGGCCTGATCAACAAGATCGCCGATACCCAGGATTTTGACACGGCTGCCATCGAAGACATCAAGACGAACCCGAACCACTACGAAATCACGACCTCCCAGTATGCCGATCCGTTCAACAAGGGCGCCTATGTCAACAAACTGGACTTCGTGATCCTGGGCGCTCTCGAAGTAGATACCCATTTCAACGTCAACGTCGTCGTAGGTTCCGACGGTGTCATCACCGGGGCCCAGGGCGGTCATCCGGATACGGCTGCCGGCGCCAAGTGCACTATCGTCATCGCTCCGCTGCTGCAGGGCCGCAGCCCCGCCATCTGCACGGACTGCACGACTGTCACCACGCCGGGCGAAACGGTCGATGTCGTCGTGACCGACTACGGCATTGCCATCAACCCGAAGCGGCAGGATATCATCGAAGCTGCCAAAGGCTGCGATTTGCCGATCGTTACCATCGAAGAACTCCGTGACACGGCATACAATATCGTCGGCAAACCGGATCCTGTCCAGTTCGAAGACCGCGTCGTCGGCATCATCGAAGCCCGTGACGGCTCCATCATGGATGTCGTAAGACAGGTCAAGAAAGATGTAGAGATCTGACTTTCTGTGCTGCAGACAGTCAGCTGATGAAAACTCCCCGAAAGTCCTTAGGGACTTCCGGGGAGTTTTTTAGATGCCGGGACAGCCTCCTGTGCTGCCCAAAGCGGCCGAAGCATAGCAAAAGCGGCTCCGCCGCACGGAACCCGCCCGTACAGAAGAGCCGCCTGCGCGAAACTCAGTTTCAGCGTTCTTCCAGCAGTTCATTGTCCTTTGTCAGGCTTTCCAGGGCGATGATCATCGCATTGAAGATCCAGAACAGGACACCAAGCTGCAAATTAAAAAGTGTGTAGTCCGTCATGCCTGCGACGAAGATGCCCACCAGGGAAGCCATATACCCGCAGGCCATGCCGCGGATCCAGGGATCCACCCTGCGGTGGCGGATGTGACGGGCGGTCCTGATCAGCTGCCACATGACATACAGGAAAATGACAAGACCGGGGATACCCAGTTCAGCTGCCACATTGGTCAGGATATTGTGGCTGTGGTACATGATCACATCGGGATCGACATACCCCCAGTTATAATCCGGGAATTCGAACTGGTAGCCATACCAGCCCACTCCAAAAGGATGTTCCTCGATCATGGAAGCTGCGCTCTCAAGATACATGAGCCGCAGTTCCGCTGAAGTATCTTCGATCGAGAAAATGGACATCATCCGGCTTGCGATCTGATCCCACCCCAGGTAGAGCACCCCCAGGCCGCCGCCGATAAAAGGCAGGAAAGCCTTATGGTAAAAAGCTCCGGCAAAAACGAAAAGTACGAAGAACAGGGCGATCCAGTTCCCGCGGGAAAATGTCAGCATCAGGCAGATGACGGAAGAAGCAAAGATGATCACGAGGGAGAGCCGCCGCTTGCCTCCGGTGATCGGTGCAAAGAGCCCTTCACTGTAGGCCACGGTGAGGACGAGGAAGCTGGCCAGGATATTGGGGTTTTCCAGTGTGGAAAAAGCCCGCCGCGTCATGGTCGGGAAAGCCACATGATCGATCCATTCGATATCCTGGACGGTGGCACCGTAAAAATACTGCCAGATGCCGATAAGGGCCACCAGTCCCGCCGAAACCATAAAGACCTTGACAAGGAACAGGGAGCGCCGTCCCGTACTGCCATAGCGCAGCATAAAATAGAACATCCCGACTTCCTGGCCCACGACATAGATCCAGTTGAAGCCGCACAAAGCCGGTTCGGGCGACCAGAGCACGCTGAGTCCGCTCAGGATAAAGAGTGCCCACAGGGGCCGGCTGATTTTTTTTGAAATATGGACATCGGGCCAGAACTGCCTTGTCCGGATCACATTGATGAGATTCAGCACGAGCATGGCCGCAAAGACCGCCTGAGCCGCCTTCAGGTAAAGAGGCAGCGCAAACATATACAGTGCCAGCAGCCCGTAAAGGACCTGGTTCAGATTCCACGATGCGGGGAAAATTTGTTTATTGGTCATGTCATCACCTGATCAAGGCCCATTCCCTTGAAAGTCCCAATCAAATACAGGGAACCGCAGACAATGACGGCATCATCGGGCCCTGCTTCCGAAACGGCACGTCTGAAAGCAGCTGCAAGATCAGCCATGGGTACGGCGTTCTTATGGAGCCTGGCGGCCAGTCTTTCCGGTTTTTCAGCGCGCGCCGTGGCATCCGCCTGTACCGTATAGATCGTATCACTGTCACGGAAAAGGATATCGGAGACCTGACTGACATCCTTATCCCCCATCATGCCGAAGACAAAGATCCGCCTGGCCTTTGGGTAATATGCATCCAGTGCCTTCCTCAGCACCGTTACGCCGGAAGGGTTATGAGCCCCGTCAAGGATGATATCGGGGTGCTGATGGATCAGTTCCAGGCGGCCCGGCCAGGTCGTTTCAGCCATCCCCCGCAGCATGGCTTCCCGGGTGATGGCTGCATCCTTCCCGGCCAGCACTTCTGCCGCTTTGAGTGCCACGGCTCCGTTGAGCAGCTGATGCGCCCCGGCAAGATGGATCGTCACCTCCGTACGGTGGCCGTCGGATCCATAGGCAAAGGTCTGTGCGGCCATCGTGCTCTGCAGCGGTGTGCAGGAAAAATCCCGTCCCAGTTCATACAGAGCGCAGTGTTTTGCTGCCGCGGTCTCCCGGATGACCCTGAGGGCCTCCCCTTCACAGGAAGTGACCACGGGGATGCCTTCCTTGATGATCCCGGCTTTTTGCTGCGCAATGGCTGCAATGGTCCTGCCCAGCCGTTCCGTATGTTCCAGCGTGACGTTGGTGATGATGGAGACTTCCGGGATGATGATATTCGTCGAATCCCAGAGGCCGCCCATCCCCACTTCGATCACAGCGTAATCCACTGCTTTTTGGGCAAAATACAGGAACCCCATTGCGGTCAGCACTTCAAACTGCGTGGGCTGCTCGCCCCCGTCAGCCATGAATGCTTCCACAGCCTCTTTGACGGTCTCCGTCACGGAGGCAAAATCCGCATCCGTGATTTCCTTTCCATCCAGTGTCATCCGTTCGTTATAGCGGACAAAATGCGGCGATGTATAGCAGCCCGTTTTCCTGCCGGCAGCGGTAAGGATATGACTCAGATAAGAAGCGACACTGCCCTTACCATTTGTCCCGGTAATATGGATCGTCCTGATCTTGCGTTCCGGATGCCCCAGCCGTTCAGCCAGGCCTGCAATCCGCTCCATTCCCAGATTGATCCCGAATTTGCCGAGGCTCTGCACATACTGCAGCGCCGCTGCATAATCCATAGCCATACTGCTTTCCTCCTCTTTCTCAGAGTTTGCGGAGCGTTTCGAGCCGTTCCTTCAGGCCCTCCAGGCGGGCAGTGATTTCCGTCTTTTTGGTCTTTTCTCTTTCGACGACTTCGGCCGGAGCCTTGGCGAGGAAGCCTGCATTGCTCAGCTTGCCTTCCACCCGCTTCAGTTCCCGTTCAGCCCCGTCGACTTCCTTCTGGAGACGGGCCAGTTCCTTGTCCACATCAATGAGTCCCTTGAGCGGCAGATAGACCTTGGCACCATTGACCACAGCCGTCATGGCGTTCTCCGGGACCGGATCATCCAGGCTGCCCAGCGTCAGCGTATCCACTGTGCCCAGGAGTTTGATGTAGTCTTCGTTGGCGGCCACGACGCCGCGCAGCGCATCGTCGATGAGGACGATGGCAGGCGCCTTCCTGCCCGGTGCCGCATTGACCTCGGCCCGCATATTCCGGATGGCCTTGATGACATCCATCATGACCGTCATGCCTTTTTCTGCAGTGTCGTCAAAGAGGCTCTCGTCAGCCTGCGGCCAGGGAGCGATCATGATGCTGCTGCCTTCGTGAGGCAGATGCTGCCAGATTTCTTCTGTAATGAAAGGCATGAACGGATGGAGCAGCTTCATCGCGTCACCCAGGACACGGCACAGGACAGCCTGCGCCGTCGCCCGGCTTGCTTCGCTGACTTTCCCGTACAGGCGGGGTTTGATCAGCTCGATATACCAGTCACAGACCTCACCCCAGATGAAATCATAGATCAGACGGCCGGCTTCGCCCAGTTCAAATTTGCCGAGATAAGCTGTCACGTCTTCGATCGTATGCTGCAGGCGGGACAGGATCCACTTGTCCGCCAGGGTATAGGGTGCCTTTTCCGCTTGCGGATCATATCCGTCCAGATTCATCAGGGCGAAACGGGAGGCATTCCAGATCTTATTGGCAAAGTTCCGCGTCGATTCGATGCGGTTCCAGTAGAAACGCATATCATTGCCCGGCGTATTCCCTGTGATCAGCATGAAGCGGAGCGTATCCGCGCCATACTTGCCGACAACTTCCAGAGGATCGATGCCGTTGCCCAGGGACTTGCTCATCTTACGGCCCTGATCATCCCGGACAAGGCCATGGATGAACACATGATGGAACGGGATGTCCTTCATGAATTCCATACCCATGGTGATCATGCGGGCAACCCAGAAGAAGATGATGTCATAGCCTGTCACAAGGACACTCGTCGGATACCACTGTTCCAGTTCAGGTGTCCTGTCGGGCCAGCCGAACGTCGAAAACGGCCACAGGCCGGAGCTGAACCAGGTATCCAGGGCATCCTCGTCCTGATGGATATGGCTGCTGCCGCACTTCGGACAGGTCGTGAGATCCGTGCGGGAAGCCATCTGGGCACCGCAGTCGTCACAGTACCAGACCGGGATCCGGTGGCCCCACCAGATCTGACGGGAAATGCACCAGTCATGGATATTCTCAAGCCAGGTCGTATACGTTTTGGTAAAGCGGGGCGGCACGAACTGGACGCGTCCGTCCTCCACGCATTCGATGGCCGCTTTGGCCAGCGGTTTCATCTTGACGAACCACTGGGTCGAAATCAGAGGTTCCACGACATGATGGCAGCGCTGACAGTGTCCCACCGCGTGAGGCGCATCCTCGATCTTGACGAGAAGACCCAGATCATCCAGATCCCTGACGATATGCTCACGGCATTCATAACGGTCTTCGCCTTCATACTTGCCGGATTCCTTCGTCATTTTGCCGTCCAGGCCGATGACGGTGATGGAAGGCAGGTGCTGGCGCTGGCCGACCTCATAGTCGTTGGGGTCGTGGGCCGGCGTGATCTTCACGGCACCGGTACCGAATTCAAGGTCCACATAATCATCCGCCACGATGGGGATCAGTCTGTCCATGATGGGCAGGCGGATCTGCTTGCCTACGAGATCACGGTAGCGCTCATCTTTGGGATTGACGGCCACGGCCGTATCGCCGGGGATGGTCTCCGGACGGGAGGTGGCAATGGTCAGGAAGCGGCCCGGTTCACCCTCGATGGGGTACTTTACGTACCACAGATGTCCCGGATCATCCTGGTGTTCCACTTCGACGTCGGACAGGGCCGTACGGCAGTTGACGCACCAGTTGATGATGCGGGTCCCCTTGTAGATGAGTCCCTTTTCATAGAGGCTCACAAAGGCTTCCCGGACAGCGCGGGACAGACCCTCATCCATGGTGAACCGCTGCCGGTCCCAGTCACAGGAAATCCCCAGGGACTTCAGCTGCGTCACGATCCGGTCCCCATACTCTTCTTTCCAGGCCCAGACCCGCTCCAGGAATTTTTCCCGGCCCAGATCAAAGCGGGTCAGTCCTTCTTTTTTCTTCAGTTCCTCTTCCACCTTGATCTGCGTGGCCAGACCTGCATGGTCGTACCCGGGCAGCCAGCATGTGTTATCGCCCATCATGCGGTGCCAGCGGACCAGGATATCCTGCAGGGTGTTGTCCAGGGCATGGCCCATATGGAGCTTGCCCGTGATGTTCGGCGGCGGAATGACCACACTGAACGGTTTGCGGCTCTTATCCACGGGCTGATGGAAATAGCCATGTTCAATCCAGTATGCATACCATTTCTTTTCAACTTCCGCCGGATTATAGACCTTTGGAATATTATTTTCTGCTGCCATGATTTCTCAAAAGACCTCCTTAAAAAAATAAACCCGTCCTCTTGGATAGGACGAGTTGTTCGCGGTACCACCTATTTTCCCAGTCCACTGGGCACTCAACCGGCGTAACGAGCCTGCGACGGACAAAGTTCATGATTTCACTCTGTCAGCTCCCGGACGACTTCCAGCTGCCTGCGTAAATGCTTCCACCCCGCGCATTCTCTCTGCGACGCGGCCGGCTGTACTGCTTCCGTTCTTCGCTTTTTCCATATACGGTACAATTTTAGCAAGTGCGGAAAAGAAAGTCAATAAAAAGGACAGCCTTCGGCTGCCACAGGGCGCATGAGTTCCTGCTCCAGCGTCAAAAAATCCTGACAATCCTTCATTAAATCGAAAAACTTCGCTAAAATCATGGTTAAGGAAGACCTTCTCTCTTTGTTAAGTTTTGTGGAAAAAACTGTTTTAAGATGAAGGTCTTCCTTTTTTGCACTTTTATAAGGGATTATCCAGCCCACCGGGAACTGTTTTACGCCAGGCTCCCCTGTCAGTATCCCATGAAAACATCTTTGCAGATATTTTCTGCCGCAATACCCAGGGCTGTGAGCTGCTTTGTAAAGGCATCGTTCATCCCGGGGGATCCGGCAAGCAGATATTCTGCCGCATTGCCATGGGTACGGGCAAACGCGTCCGCCCGCCCCACAAAGGAATCCCGTTCGGAAACAAAGAACAGTTCCGCGCCGGGAAGCCGTTTCCGCACTTCTTCCCAGAATGCCGGATAGGCATATTCTCTGTCGCTGTCCGAATACAGGACCGTGATCTTGTGACCTTCTTTCGGCTTCTCCAGATAGTGGCGCAGCACAGAACGGATGGGTGTCACGCCGACGCCGCCGGCAATCATGAGGGTATGGCGGTGCGTTTCCGGATGGAAGCCGAATCCGCCCAGAGGATCCGCGACCCCGATGGGATGCCCCGGTCTGATCTGATGGAGCAGCGCCTCCTTGAGGCTCGTATGTTTTTCTCCGATACGGGTCGTGAACATCAGGTATCCGTCCTCCGGCGCAGAAGCGATCGTAAAGACACGGATCTCCCGGTCATCCGGAGCCAGATCAAAGCCCCGGAACTGCCAGGCGGCATGCTGTCCCGCCTGCCAGGCATACCCTGCGGGAATATCCATGATATAACTGTAGATGCTGCTCGTTTCCTGTACAGTCTGTTTCAGACGCGTTTGATAGAACTGCATACGGCACCTCCCCCGGTTTCGACAAGCTGACATTTATCAATTAATATTTATTATTGATATTATACCATATCCACATCTTTTTGCCCATTCTTTCTGGAAAAGACAGGCTGCCCGGATTTGCGTCAGGCTGCCGCTTCCGGGCAGAGAAGCCTTTTTTACAATGTGGAAATCTGATGGCACAGCGCCTTTCCCACGCCTTCGGCCATCTTATCGATTTTCTTGACGCGGACAAGGTCTTTGCCAAAGATTTTCTCTGCTTCTGCAAGGCCGCCAGAAATCTCATCATTGATGAGGCCGATGATGCGCACGCCGTCCCGCCGCAGGGCTGCCGCTTCTGCCGCCGTATCGGCGATGGCGCGTTCATTGTTGTACTCATGCTGATGCAGCAGATTCCCGCCATCCCGAAGCGGCCTGTCATCATTCGGCGATGCGTCCGTCAGCATCATGAGGATCTTCCGGCTCGACGTCAGATCCCCCATGAGCTGCCTAGCTCCGCGCAGGGCCAGGCCATCCCGGTTCCAGCCGGTGGCACAGTAGTTGAACACGTTCTGGCTGCGCTTTTTCTCCCCGTAGGTCTGGTAAATGGTCATGACCGTATAGCCGCGGATGGTACAGAACGAATAAATCTGATAAGGGATCCCGCACTGCCGCAGGGCTTCGGCAATCACATAAGCCTGGGCCGCGATCACACGCTGGTACTCCCCGCGGGAAGCTGAGCCATCGAGCATGATGTCGACCGTGAAATCCGGTGTATACTGCACTTCCCGGCCATAGAAGACTCTATCGTCATCCAGATAGAGACCGCGCCAGATGAGGCCCGGCACGATTTCCCCTTCCTTGGCAGGGACCTGCAGTTTCATATAGGTCTGCTGGAGAGCACTGCGGATCTGCGTCGTCAGCCGGGCAATGCTCTTGCGGTAGGCTTCACTGTTCTCTTTATAATAATTGAGGTTTCGGGCCCGCTGTTTGGCCGCATTGATGAGCCAGCGCGATGCTTCCCCCGTAGCTCCTTTGCTGCCCAGGCGTCCCCGTGTAAAGTGCAGATGGCAGCCTTCATGAGGGCCCGTGCAGAATGTCCGTTCAATATCCAGCATCTGGGAAGCACTGTAGATGGAAGACCCGAAGCAGGACACGATGTACTGGTAATTCTTTTGCGCTGTTTCGCCCGTAAGATGCGCCATCAGTCCGTCGTGTGCTTCCTTGCCGGCTATGACGTCGGCATCGTTCCGTTTGCGCACCTGGAAATTGAGGTCCGCTTCATTGAACCGTTTGAACTGCGGTACCAGAAAGGACAGGAATTTTCCAAGTCCCTTGCCGATTATGACCTTTTCCAGGCTTTCGCGGACAAGGAAACGGGAAACAAAATACTTTTTGGTCAATGCCCGGAAGTGGTCGCAGATCTGCTGTGTCGTCCAGGCCGGATCAAAAGCAAGACCCGCATACAGTCCCTTTGCCCAGGGATCGCTCAGCCCCGGTTTCTGTCCCAGTACCTCGTGCCAGCGCGCTGCCTGCATCTCCTGAGCCACGCCGTGCCGGACAGAAAGGGGTCCGCTGAAATAAGCAAGGGCCTGCTGCCGGCGCAGATAGGCCATGACGGGCCGGTGCGGCAGTTCTTTCTGATAGATGACCCCTTCCAGGCCCAGCCAGAGCAGATCTGAAAAAAGATCCGCCATAGCCGACCGGGCCAGCTCATCGAAGAGCTGCTTCAGGAGTTTTGCATCATAATATTTGTACGAAAGACCGACAATGGCATTGAGATACAGGTTGGGCTCCCGGGCCGGCGTGAAGGACAGAAAATCCGGATCACAACGATAGTCCCCTGAAACATCCCAGACGATATTCAGGGCCCTTCTTCTTTTGTAATCGTATTTCCGCTTGGCCATGCCGCTCAGTCCTCAAAAATATCCTTGCGCAGGAAGTCTCCCGGAATATGGAGATTGATGACGTCCGTAATGAGAGCCGGCTCATATTCATCGAAAGACTTGTTCGTAATGCCCATGGCAAGGGCTCTGTGGGCTTCCAGGCCGGAATGCATGAGCTGCAGCGCATCCAGCAGTCCCCGCAGGTCCAGGGCCTTATCCGAGATTTCCGCTTCCTTGCACTTTTTTTCGAGATCCAGGAAGATCTGGACGAAGGCTGTGACGGCTTTTTCCTTCATGGACGGGAATTCACCCTGGATGAGCCGCGTCAGGGGGCCTTCCTGGATCGGTTCCATCTTGATCACGGCAAAACGTGACATGAGCGCTTCATTCATTTCGCGCGTACCGGCATAGCCATAGTTCATCGTCGCAATGAAGCGGCAGGCCGGATGGACTTTCAGGACATCGTATCCGGGGATATCGATGGTCCGGCGGTAGTCCAGGAGGGAATGGAGCACGGCCATGGCTTCGTTCCGTGCCATGTTGATCTCATCGAAAACGGCGAACCCGCCATGGGACGCGCACTGGTGGACGGGGCCGGGCCGGAATTCCACCTGGCCATGTTTGAACGTATCCGTTCCCAGCATGGCAGCGGCATCCATATTGATATGGAAGGAAACGTTCCACAGCGGCCGCCCGAACGTCTGAGCAAGATTTTCGGCAAGGACGTTCTTCCCCGTGGCTTTTGGTCCCACAAGCATCAGGTTCTGCCCGCACAGCAGCGCAGACAGCGCGTCCTCCCAGATCTCTCTGCCAAAAAAAGGAAAATGCGGTACCGGGATCCTCTGCCGGTCTTCTTCGGCAACGGGATACTGCTGCCGGTACTTTTCAACACCCTCTATGAGGTCTTCACTGACCCCTTCCTTACGTAAAAAATCAATTGACATGATGTGATCCATCCTTATCAAAATACTATCCAATACAGTGCCATTATAGCACAGAGCAAAAGAAATTTCTTCTGGATCGGGCTGTGCCGGCAAAATGTTTTTTGTATTACTGTCCGATTTTCTTCCCTTTTAAATGCAGGGCGGATTTCTTCCCCGTCTGCCGCTTCCCATCGTGCTATGCTGGAGGCAGCAAATCAGGAAAGAGGGATCATACCATGTTCGTCGGCAACTGCAAAACGAAAACAATCCATTACCAGGACTGCCATTACGCTGCCATCCGGCTCCACCCGGAAAACAGGGTATTCTTTTACTCCATCGAGGAAGCCTTCCGGAAAGGTTATCACCTCTGCCATTTCTGCAGTCCCCTGGTCAGGGAAATGCGGGAAAGGAAAAGGGAGCTGCAGACGCTCAGCCAGGAGCTGGGCATCTCCTGTTTTGTCCGGAAGGGACAGCTGCACATCCATTCACCGCACAGCCAGTGGTACGTCCTTCCTGCAGATGACGGGAAACGCACACTGTTCCACCGCAATACCCTGGGAAAAACGGATGCCTGTCATGTCCAGTGCACGGTCCGTTCTGGCATTCCGGAGCTGATCCGGTATATCTCCGCCCATGACCGGTACCGCCGGCAGCATCCCCTGCCGGCTGCAGCAATGCCGAAACCGGCAGCGGTCAAAGGTTCGAAACGCTGGCGGAAAGAAAAGAAAGCCGCAAAACGCGTGCAGAAACGGGTTGAGATCTGCCGCGTCCTCTCCCTCATAGATTCGCTCGACCGCTGCCGGCTCCCGCTGTAAGCACTGATTGGAGGACTGCTGCCGGTTACACATTGCTTATCAAAAGTGGTATTTTACAGTATAATAGGAAAGGCGGAGGTGCAGCACCTGCTGCACTCCACGGACACTTGAGATGGTACATGGATGGAGGTATGCTTCATGGCTGAAGTGACATTTGAAATGATGAAAGCAAAAGTAAAGGAAACGATGGAAGCTCCCAGCTGCTGCCCGGAACTTAAGGCCGCCTGCGATGCTTTCCTGAAGAGCATCGGTACACCGGATCAGAAAGCAAAGACAGCAGCTCTGATAAAGGAACTGGAGGAAGATGTGTGCACGCTCGACCACGTCATTCCTTTCTTTGAATCCCCTGCCGGCGAAGCCGTACTGGGCAAAGAGACAGCCGCACAATTTGCCAGGAAGGGCCGTGAACTGAAGGCCCAGGGTGCAAAATACTGTTTCTGCCCTGCCTGCACGGCCGGTTCTTTCCTGCTGGAACATAAGGATGCATTTTAAATCAGAGCCATAAAAATGGAGCGCCGGGAAATGGATGAACATTTCCCGGCGCTCCGTTTTTATCTGCCATCCGCATCCGGCAGACAAGGAAAGAGCCGTGGTGCTTTGATGCTTTGATGCTGTGAGGCTCTTCTTCCACTGCTGCGGCATCCAGCCCTGCAGCCGGGCTGCCGCGGAGACCAGGGCCCATGATTATCAGAAAAGGAGCTGCGAAAAATGACGCGCATCTTTCACAGCCCCTTCTTGCAGTTGGAACAATCCGTGTTATGCCACTTTCAGGCTTGCGCCCTTTCTCTTCTGCAGGACCACAAGTGCCACGAGGATCACAGCGCCCACGATATCGCTCTGGATACCCGGGACCATCAGTGCCAGCGCCCCGACAAGCGCGATCACCCGGAACGGGATATTGACCGGTGCATACAGATACCCTTCGCAGACCACAGCGAGCAGGAATACGCCCAGGCCGGCGGTGACCGTCGTCAGCACGCCTTCTGCCAGCGTCGTATTGATCAGCATCAGCTGCGGGGACAGCACGAAGATGTACGGGATGATGAAGCCTGCAATGGCAAGCCGCACGGACATCCAGCCCGTCCTCATCGGATCACCGCCCGAGACACCGGCAGCGGCAAAGGCAGCGAGGGCGACCGGCGGCGTCAGATTTGCGAACATGGCAAAGTAGAAGCTGAACATATGCGCCGAAGCATTCGGGATACCCAGCTTGAACAGAGCCGGAGCCGCAATCGAAGACGTGATGATATAGGAAGGGATGGACGGCAGGCCCATGCCCAGGATCATACAGGTGATCATGGTGAAGACCAGCGTGAACATGATGGACGTATTGCCCAGGCTGATGATCGTATTAGCCATCGTCAGGCCGAAACCGGTCTTGGAAGAAACGCCGACCACGATGCCCACACAGGCGCAGGCCATGGCCACGCTCACAGTCTGACGGGCACCGTCAGCCAGGGCATCGACGATCTGCCGGAAGCTCATCCGCGTAGCCTTTTTTAAAGCTGCCACGACAATCGTCACACCGATGGTCAGCACGGCAGCATAGACGACGGTGGAACCGGAGAAGAACAGCATGTAGAGCAGGAACAGGATCGGGATGATCAGGTGCCCCTGCGCTTTCAGCACAGCCGAAGCCTTCGGCAGCTGGGAACGGGGAACGCCGACCAGTCCGTCCTTGGAGGCACGGAGCTGGACCTGGATCAGGATGCCCATGTAGTACAGCAGTGCCGGAATGGCAGCCCACACGATGATCTCAGAATACTTAACCCCCAGGATTTCCGCCATGATGAAGGCAGCAGCGCCCATGATCGGCGGCAGCAGCTGGCCTCCGACGGAAGCGGCAGCCGATACGGCGCCGGCAAATTCAGCAGAATAGCCCGTCTTCTTCATGAGCGGGATCGTAAAGGAACCCGTCGTCACAACGTTTGCCACGGCAGAACCGTTGATGGAGCCGAGAAGGCCTGCAGCCACGACGGATACCTTCGCAGGACCGCCCTTGGTGTGCCCTGCCACGGCAAGGGAAATATCATTGAAGAACTTGCCCATGCCGGACCTTGTCATGACGCAGCCAAAGAGGATGAAGAGGAAGATATAACTTGCGGACACGTTGACGGACGTACCGTAGATCCCTTCCGTATTGGCGAAGAAATGGTTGCTCAGGCTGAGCCAGTCATACCCGCGGTGCATGAACATCCCCGGGAATTCACGGCCGAAGATCCCGTACAGGATGAAGCCGATGGACAGCAGCGGCAGCGCTTTGCCGCTGCAGCGGCGCGTCGCTTCCAGGACGAGGACCACGAGCAGGGTCGCCATGATCATATCGGTCTGGCTGGCGCGACCTGCCCGCTCGACAACACCCAGATAATCCGTATAGATGTAAATCGGGATCGCGAAGGAAGCCAGGGCCAGGATCCAGTCAAGGATGCTGGGTTTCGTCCGGCTCGACTTTTTCCGCATCGGATACATCAGGAAACACAGGGCACTCATCATGGCCACATGCAGGCTTCTGTGGACGAGCGTGACAGGAGGCCCGAAGATTGCCGTGTATAAATGGTACAGCGAAACAATGATACAGAAAATATAAAAGAAAGATTGCATGACACCGGTGAACTTACGGGTTGCCGATTCCTTGTCCACCTTTTCGATGATGGCATTTGTCTTGGCTGCCATCTCATCGGTCATATCGCCCGTAATGACACCGTCTTTGTTCGCAGGGACGTCGGCAAAAGAATCATTAATGGGCGTTTCCACCGTTCCCGTTTTTTTCTTCAAATCGTCCATCTGTGAATCCCCTCTTTTCTATGACCAGCCTGAGCCTTGTGTGTTCCGGCAGCAGACGCCCGCTTGTGATGAGCACATCGTTCAGTTTGATTTCCCGCGTCGCATAATGAGAGTTGAGCCAGTCAATCTGTGGAAATTTCTGATCGATTCCGCCCATAAATATATTTCCCTTCCCGTCGATCCAGGTCCTGGTACCCCGTTTCTCCGGGATGCCGGCTCCGAAGGCCGGGAAGGAAATTGTATCAAGGATCAGCGTGTTGTCCGCGCCTATGTGGAAATACTCATGCCAGTGAATATGTTCCAGTGAATGAATCCAGCCAAAAAATAATGTATCCCCTTTTTTTGCCGGGAATTCCACATATATATGACCCGTTTTGAAATCTTTGATGCGAAGCACAGTCTGGCTGGCCCAGTGCCACCAGAAAAGCATTCCGATGGCAGCCGGTACCAGGACCAGATAAAAGGCAATGCGTTTTCTGCCTTTGAGCATCGGGCTTACAGCATTCCTTTTTCCTTCCAGAATTTTTCAGCACCCGGATGGAGTTTCAGGCTCGTTCCCTTGATGCCGCGGAGGCCCGTGTCAAGCTTGATTTCACGTTTTGCCGTAGCATGGGAGGCGCCGATCGTCTCCAGGCCCTTTTCCGAATAGATACCGGTCAAGAGGTCATACACCACATCATCCGGCAGCTTCTTGTCGACAAGCATGACGTTCATGACGGCAGCGGTCGGCGTATCGACATCCGTATCATACGATTCTTTGGGGATCTTGTACGGCATGTAGAACGGATACTTCTTTGTCAGTCTGTCCATCGCATCTTTTTCAATGGGGATGAAGCGGATCTTCTTCATCGTTCCCAGTTCCTTGATCGTCGCATTGCCAAGTCCGCTCGTTACGAATGCCACATCACACTGCCCGTTCTTGATCTGGTCGATGGCTTCGCCGTAAGACAGGTAGTCGACCTTGGCATCCTGATAGCTCATGTTGTTTGCTTCAAAGATCATGCGCGCATTCAGTTCCACGCCGGAGTTCGGTGCGCCCACGCCCACTTTTCTGCCCTTGAGGTCGGAGAATTTCTTGATGCCCGTATCTTCCGTCGTCACGATCTGTACGACATTCGGCCACAGGCCCATCATGACCCGCAGGTCTTCTTCCTTCTTCTTGCCTTCGAAAGCACCAAAGGCCTCCTGGCACTGGATGACGGAGTCACTCATGGCAATGGCCATTTCCCCTTTTCCCGTCAGGATCCCGTTGATGTTCTCGACCGTTGCACCGGTAGCTGTCGAAGATGTCTTATAGCCCATCTCCCCGGCGACCTTGGAGAAGGCACCGCCAATCGGGAAATAAATACCGCTCGTAGGCCCGGTCAATACTGTCACGAACTGTTTGCTGCGGTCGAGCTTGCCCCCTTCACTGGCGCTCTTTGAACCGCCGCCTCCGCAGCCGGCCAAAAGCGAACCGGCAACCAGGAGAGCCATTACCGAACCCATTACCTTTGCAGCTTTCATACTGAAATCCCTCCTCTGATAAATAGTGATCCTGTTTCGTCCATTCTCTCAAAGGCTTCGTCCTTCCAGACTTTTTTGCAGCAAACATGGAATCGTCCGAATCCTCTAAAAAGTGAAACGTAATCGATGTATAAAGCATATCATGTTCGCTTTTTCCCGTCAATAAAATTATCTTGCATTTTTTGTTTATTGTTTGTATTTAAATTACATACTTTTATTTGTAATTGAGGTACAGTTATTCATTATTATAGTAAAAACCGTTAAATATTTGAAATGTTTTTTACATGTATTATGTTTTTTATTGCTTTTTGTATCCATTTTTCTTCTTTTCTGTTCAAGAATGCATCATGATTTTTTATATGCAGAAAATGTTTAAATATGTTTATTCTTTATCATTTTCTATTATTTTTCCATTTTTTCAGCATTTATTCTAATAATATATTGATTTTACTATTTTAATGTTCGTATTTTACTGTATTATTTCAACCGATTCGTTCTAAATAAACATTTGTAATTTTTCAAAAATAGTTCTTATAATATAGAACTATTTTTCTCTTTTCCTGCAGCATCATGTCTCCCGAAAAACCGTTTTCAGTATATCGAGTCTTAAAAAGCTCTCTTGATCAGGCACTTTTAAAATCGTGTGGAAACCCTGAAAAAAGCAAAAAAAAGTCCGCAGAAGGTCAGCACCCGTCGGGGTGCCCCTTTGCGGACTCTGTCCATACACCGGTCCCGTCCATTTTTCAGTTTTTCCGAAAAAAAGGAAATTCCCCGCCCCGGAAGGATCAGTCATTTCCCTCTTTCCAGCCGGATGCTGCTGCCCTGCACAAGGATCTGCCCGGGCGCCCGGATCAGGGAACACTCCGGACCGCCCAGGCAGTAGGGCTCATAGATATCACAGCCATCCCGGCTGCTGATATGGATGATGCCGTCAAACCCGTTTGCACGGGCAAAACGGAGGATCTCTTTTTGATCCATGACAGTACCTTCTTTCATCTGAGAGGCTGGCCCGGCAGCGGTCTTATTTTTTCTTTTTCCGGATCTGGTAAATGCGGATGAGCACATAAATGGCACAGCATGCCCAGACGGCATAACTCCTTGAATCGTAATACCGCATGGCAGCAAGCAGGGCCATGATGATCATCAGATAATCCGTAAGCAGCAACGCGTTTTCCCTCCTTTGCCGGATCGGTCTTATACTGACAGTATAGCACAAATCGATCCGGGAAAGCGACGCCTGTGCAGCGGCCGTATGTGTCAACAAGTTCTCGGTCAAGACCTTTTCATCGAATAGTTATTCACCAATAAGATATGCGCAGTGTTTGCTTGAACAATCTGTTCCCGCAG
>OMYF01000018.1 GCA_900315205.1 uncultured Acidaminococcus sp. | reverse complement strand
CCGGTTCGTTGATGGAATAATCCGCATTCATCGGGACAGCGACAGCCGGGAAAATGGTCTTGAAATTCTTAACTTTCGTCATGATTGATATCCTCCTCAGATCGGTTTCCTGTTTTTTTCGATTGCCGTTTCGTTTTGCAATCGTTTGTATCTCGTTGTCTAATTTATATCATAACAAACGTTTGCAGTCAACAATCCCTGCAGTTTCCGCAATTTTTTGCATCGGGGAACAGCTTGCAACTCCGGAGAATATGCGGTGAGTAAAGCAAATTCCATTCTTTCCTTGTAAAACGGTGCGGCTTATGATATATAATAACTGAATGCAAACGATTTCTAAAGGAGGGGGAAATCATGGCGACTTTAAAGGATGTGGCCCAGCTTGCCTGCGTGGATGTGAGCACCGTGTCGCGGGCACTCAACAATCATCCCTGCGTCCATGCCGAGACGAAGAAGCGCATCATGGCTGCCGTGGAGAAACTGAGTTACCGGCCCAACCTGCTGGCCAAGGGCCTGCGCCAGGGCAAGCGCCATACCATCGGGTTCGTCGTACCCAAACTGCATCTGTCCGTGTTCTCGACCATTGCCCAGAGTGTCGAGGAAACGGCCCGCAAAGCGGGATATGCGACACTGATCTTCTGCACCGATGACAATGCGGCCACGGAAAAGGACGGGCTCATGCGCCTGAGGAGCGGGCTGGTGGATGGGATCGTCCTTGCCGGCACGGGAAAGAACAAGACCCTGATCCGCGATATCGCCGCTTCCGGGATCGCAGTGACGCAGATCGTCCGCATCGTCGATGAAAAGCAGAGCAGCATCACGGTGGACTATGGGAAATGCGGCTCCGACGCGGTCCATTTCCTGTATCAGAAGGGATGCCGCCATATCGGGCTGATCACGGGACCCCAGACGATCTCGCCGTACCGTTTCCGGCTGGAAGGGTACGAACGGGCCATGAAGGAGCTGGGACTGGAAGAGATCTTTGCGGAGGCCGTGGGATCGACGATTTCCATGAAATACGGGTACGATGCCGCGGGTGATATGCTCCGGGCCCATCCGGAGCTCGACGCTGTCATCGCCGCAACGGATTCTCAGGGGATCGGCACGCTGCGGGCCCTGAAGGAAAGCGGACGCCGCGTGCCCGCCGATGTGCGCGTCATCAGCCTGACGGGCCATGAGATCGGAAGCTTCCTGGAGACATCGCTGACGACCCTGGAGATGCCGGCCCGGGAAATCGGGATCAAGGCGGCCCGGATGACCCTTGAAAAAATAGAAGCTGACGCGGCAGAGACGGTGCCGGTGCAGCATATCAGCTTCGATTCGAGGCTGATCGAACGGGAGAGCACCTGAGCCGGAAAGCGCCCCGGAACCGGCCGCCGGCCCGGGAAGCTGCACAAAGAGGGATGGGAAGGAATCGTGACAGATTCCTTCCCGTCTCTTTTTATGCGGGAAGCCGGCCGGGACTGAAGGGAAAGTCCCGGCGGAAAGGTGCGCATCCTCTCCGTTTTTCGGCCCTTTGGCTTTGTTTTCTGACAAGTTTTATATTATAATGAGTACGTATTATGGGCATGGCAGGAAGTGCAGCTGCCCGGGGAAACGACTGCGGATCCGGCAGCTTTCCGTTTTTTTACGGGGAGCAGAGGGACTGCGCCGGTCCAGGCCGCTGCATTCCCTTTACATTTTTCTTGGAATCATTTGAATGGTGAGGGATACGGTATGTCTTGTAAATTTGAAGCGCGTTTTCTGGGCGCACCGGTCATTCGCAAAGACGGGCAGGAAGTCTTCTTCCCCTATAACAAGGTCAACGCTCTTGTGTACTATATCCTCGTCAAGGGAACTGTGATGCGTGATGAGCTCGGAGGAATCCTGTGGGGGGACAAATCCGATGCAGTGGCCAAGAAGAATCTCCGCAACGCTCTTTACGAAACCAAGAAACTGCTGGGGACGGACGTCTTTGTCTCGCCCCGGAAGGCCATCATCAAAGTCAATCCGGAAGTCTCTTTCAGCGTCGATGTGAAGCGTTTCGAGGCGGATCCGGGAAACAATCTGGAACTGTACCAGGGCAGTTTCCTGCAGGGGTTCTACATCAAGGATGCCCCGGATTATGAGAACTGGTACCTGACGGAGCGCGACCGGCTGGAAGGAATCTATATCGATGCGCTCTTCCAGAAGCTGAAGGAAGCCGTGGCGATCCGGAATATGGCCCAGGTGTCCCGGTACGGACGGGAACTGATGGCGCATAATCCTTATGACGAAAGCATCTACATCCTCCTTCTCAGGACGTACTGCGAGTCCGGGAATATGCGGCAGGCCCTGGAGCTGTACAATGAAATGAAAAAGATCTTCCGGGAGGAACTGCAGAGCAGCGTCCCGCCGGAGATCGAAGCCATGATGAAGCGTGCCGAGGCCCGGGAACAGCCGGGTGCGCATGCGGAAACGGAAAATCAGGCGGCCGCCGTGACGGGCCGGGAAAAGGAACAGCAGGCCGTCCGTGCCATCCTGGACCGGTTCCTTGCCGGTGAGGGCGGCGACACGCTGCTGTTGCGGGGAGCCGCCGGCAGCGGCAAGACCAATGTGAAGGATCTGGCGCTGGCGAACCTGCCGCCGGAAGTTTCCGTGATCCAGTGCAACTGCTATCAGCCGGAACGGAACATCCCGCTCCGGCCCTGGACGGGCATCATGGAAGGACTGCGGAACATGATCCAGGCGGAGCATATCCGCGTGCCCGATATCGATTCCAGCCGGCTGTACCGCCTGTTCCCGCAGCTGGACCTGTCGGACGGCCGGGAAGTGGGGCTGGGAGAGATCAAGGAACTCCTCAAGGTGGATGCGATCTTCCACACGCTCTATTCGGTGCTCGAGGCTGTGGCAGTCCGCCATCCCGTGATCCTTGTCTTTGAAGATCTGCAGTGGATGGATACCCTCAGCCTTTCGGTGCTGAGCAGCCTGATCCTCCACAAGAAATCCCGCCGGTTCATGTTCTTTCTGACAGCGCGGGAAGTTTCGGACAAGGATTTGCAGCAGTTCGAGACGTCCGTCGCCATGTACGGGAAGCTGCAGACCGTCGATCTGCTCCCGCTGGACCGGGAACAGGTGCGGGCCCTGGCGGCACAGCGCCCGCTGGGCGTCAAACTGGACGACAGCCTGGTAGACCGTCTCTACAGCGAGTCGGAGGGCAACCTGTTCCTCCTGAACGAATACATGATGGCGCTAAAGACGACGGGCAGCCTCGATGATCTGACGGAGAATGTCCGGGCCATCTTCCGGAACAGCTGCATGACGCTGACCGATGACCAGCGGAAGATCCTGGATTTCGTCTCCCTCTTCTACGGCGGGGCGCCGCTTGCCATGATCTCCGAATACATGCATATGAGCAGCCTCCAGGTGCTGGAGTGCCTGGAAGCCCTGGAAAAGAAGAACTTCATCCGGCCCGTCCCGCAGCAGCCCGAAGTCCTTTACGAGATCGTGCAGCAGAAACTGAAGGAGTATCTGCACTCCCAGATCTCCGAGGAAAAATGCCGGATCCTGCATGGCTTCATCGCGGAACTCTGGGAGAAGCGGCTGACCCATTCGACGCAGGATATCCGCATCTACCGGCACCTGGAATACCATTACAAAGAAGCGGGCGAGCTCGTGAACATGGGGCGCTACAAGCTGAAGACCCTCATGTACTACCTGAACTTCAGCAATGAACTGTTCCCCGTGCTCAACAGCAACGATGTCCGCGAGGACCGGGTGGAGAGCAGCTCGCTGGAACTCCATCTGGATGAGTTCCTTTCCGAAGTGGATGAGATGATGCATACCATCCACCGGACGTACGGGGAGACGGCCGCGGTCAAGGATCTGGAAATGACCTATCTCCATCTGATGGGGCGGCACTACATCCGCACCGGGGAGTACGAAAAGGGTGTCCGCAACATCCTGAGCCTCCTCGAGCTGGCAAGTGAAGTGCATAATCTGGATTATCTGCTGATGGGCTACAAGCAGATGATCTACTATGACATCCAGATTGGCAATACGGAGGAAATGAAGAATTACCTCGAACTGGCCCTGAATGTGGCGGACGAATGCAACTACCACAAGGAGATGGGCATCCTGCTGCGCCTGAAGGGACTCAATATGATCATGCAGGGCGATTTCAAGGAGGCCGAGCGGCTGCTCCGGGAATCGATCTCCACCTTCATGGTGACCCAGAGCGTGCAGCGGCGGTATGCCCTGAACATTGCCGGGGCCTATAATTATCTCGGGGAAGTGCGCCGGGGCCAGGGCAGGCTCCAGGAGGCCCTGGACTTCTACAAGGAGGCCATGCGCTACGCGTCCGATCAGGATGCCTACAGTTCGTGGGTGGTCTTTTCGTGCAACGCGGGCATCGTCTGCTATGAACAGGGACAGTATGATATGGCAAAACGCTATTTCATGCAGGCCTATGAACTTTTCCCGCGGTATAATTTCTACTGGCGCCATCCCATCGTCGAGGCCTATCTGGCACTCCTTTCGATGCGGGAGAAAAAGGAAAAAGACGCCGGGAGATTCCTGGATGATGCGCTGGCCAAGCTGGGGAACATGAACAATCCCCGTGAGGCCGGATATGTATATATGGTCATTGCCATGATCAAGCACCGCTGGCCCGGATCGGCCGTAAGCAGCCATTATCCGGGCAGCATGTCGAGCTACGCGACGCGGGCCCTGCAGTCCCTCGATCAGTACCGGGACGCGTGGGAGCGTCAGGAACTCGAAAAACTGTTCTGCATCACCAGACGGTAAAACGGGCAAGCGACCGAATGCGAATGCATCAGTGCTTTCAAAAATGAAGGAGGAAATGAAATGATTACATTACAGCAAGCGGCAGAAGTGCTCCAGGCCCAGGTGGTTTCCGGGGAGAATCTGTTGAACCGGGAAGTGAAGACTGCCTGCGGCAGCGACATGATGAGCGATGTGCTGGCCTACGCCAAGGAAAAGGCCATCCTGCTGACCGGTCTCCTGAATATCCAGGTCGTGCGGACTGCCGACGTGAGCGATGTGGCAGCGATCGTCTTTGTGCGGGACAAACATCCCGAACAGGAAGTGCTGCGGGCTGCCAAAGCCAAGGACATCCCGGTCCTTTATACGAAATGCACGATGTTCGAGGCCTGCGGCCGCCTGTATGGACTGGGGATCCGCGGCTGTACGGCGAAAGATGCGGAAAGGGTCTGACGTGGTACGGGAATATACGGTCGCCCGGGACGATTTCGAAAGAGCAGGAGCCGCATCGATTTCCCTGAAAGAACTGCTGCAGAAGCTGGGCCTTTCTCCGGAACTGATCCGCCGGGTCGCGATCGGGACCTATGAGGGAGAGATCAACTGCCTCATCCATGGCGGCGGCGGGAAAGTCCGTGCGGTCATCGAGGGCGGGAAGATCCAGGTCATCATCAGCGACCATGGGCCGGGCATCCCCGATGTGGAGAAAGCCATGCAGGAGGGATGGTCCACGGCTTCGGCGGAAATCCGGGCCAAGGGCTTCGGTGCCGGCATGGGACTGCCCAACATGAAGAAAGTCTCGGATAAACTGGAGATCGAGACGGCGCCGGGTCAGGGCACGACCGTGACCATGACGTTCAACTGCTGACGGCGCGGCAGAGAAAGGAGGAAAGTCCGTGGAGAGTCCCTATTTGAATTCCGTCCGCATCGACAGGGAGCGCTGTACAGGCTGCCTCCTGTGTGTCAAGAACTGCCTGGTGCAGGCCATCCGGGTGCGGAACGGCAAGGCCGTGATCAATTCCAACCGCTGCATCGACTGCGGGGAGTGCGTCCGCCATTGTCCCACCCGGGCGGTGACGACCTGGGCGGAACCTTTGACGGAACTGAAGAAATACAAAGTCAATATTGCGCTGGTGACACCTTCCTTCTATGCCCAGTTCGATACGTCCGTCCCCTCCGCCGTCCTCTGGGCGGGCCTGAGGGAGATCGGCTTCGACTCGGCCTTCGATGTGCCGCTGGCAGGGGATTACATCGCGGAAGAGATCGAGGCCTACCTGGCGGCCTGCCAGGGGCCCTTCCCGGTCATCTCCTCAGCCTGCCCCGCTGTGCTCCGGCTGCTGCAGACGAAATATCCGGAACTGCTCTCCCATGTGGTGCCCGCCCTGGCGCCCGCGGAGGCTGCCGCGATCTATGTGCGGCGGGAAACGACAAGACAGCTCCGGATCTCCCCGGAGGAAGTCGGGATCTGGTTCCTGTCGCCGTGCCCAGCCAAGGGGACCAACATCCATCAGTCCGTGGATGTGCGGCATACGGCCGTGACGGGGTCTTTCACGCTGAGCTCGCTCTATGCACCCCTCACCAAAGCCGTCAAAAAGCTGCAGGGGACGCACAATGAGTTCGAGGAGATCCCCGTGGGGACTTCCTACGGACTCAGCTGGGGCCTCAAGACCGGCGAGATCGAGGCTACGGGGGAACGCAATGCCCTGGCCGTCAGCGGCCCCAAGGATGTGGATGAGATGTTCCAGCAGATCATGCTCGGGAACCTGTCCGATGTGAAGTACATCGCCTGCTATATCTGTGCGGGCGGCTGTATCGGCGGACCCAGCGTGGCTGTCAATAAATTCGTGGCCTTCAAGAACCTGCAGCGGCGCATCTCCCTCCGCCGGGAACGGGAACGGGAAGACCGCAGGGACGCGATGCGCGCGGCCGAGATCTGCGAAAATTTTCCCCATTCGGCGGATTACATCAAACCGCTGCAGCCCAAGCCCGTGCCGCCGCTGGACGCGGATTTCGGCAAAGCGCTGGAAAAGATGGAAGCCCTGACGGCACTTGAAAAGACACTGCCCCAGCTCGACTGCGGAGCCTGCGGGGCACCGACGTGCCGCAGTTTTGCCGAGGATGTCGTGCGCGGCTATGCCGAAGCGGGGGACTGCATCATGAAGGGCCGCAGGAAGGGTGCGGAAGCGGCTGAGCCCTGTTCGGGCGAAAGCTGCAGCAGGCCGGAATGAAATCGTCATTTTGCTTGAAAGTTGTCTGAAATATTGATATGATGGAGTACATGGACGGCGGGAATGTAAAAAGGATGGCGGGACGCACTGTCCCGGCCCGGCCGGCGTTTTTGGAAGAAAATAAAACCGCGCATAAAACCGCGGAATTTTGCTGGAATATCTGTTCACTGAAAAAGAATTATGATAGAATTGTGCTATTGCGTCAGGGTATGCAGCCCGTGGCGCAAAGGAGGTGCGTTATTTGACTACAGCTGAGAAGATACAGGATTTGAAGGACCGTTATGAAAAAATAGAAGCCGGCGGCGGCGCCAAAAGGGTTGCCAAACAGCATGACTCCGGCAAGATGACCGCCCGGGAAAGAATCGACGCCTTTCTCGACAAAGGCAGTTTTGTAGAACTGGATAAGTTCGTCGAACACCGCTGCTCCAATTTCGGCCAGGAAAAGAAGTACCTGCCGGGTGACGGCGTCGTGACCGGGTACGGTACGGTCAACGGCCGCACAGTCTTTGTCTTTGCCCAGGATTTCACCGTGGAAGGCGGCAGCCTCGGCGAGATGCATGCCAATAAGATCGCCAAGGTCCAGGCCATGGCTCTCAAAGTCGGTGCCCCGGTGGTGGGCATGTCCGATTCGGGCGGTGCCCGGATCCAGGAAGCCACGGATGCCCTGGCAGGCTTCGGCAAGATGTTCATGCAGAACACCCGGGCTTCCGGCGTGATCCCGCAGATTTCAGCCATCATGGGTCCCTGTGCCGGCGGCGCTGTGTACAGCCCGGCCCTGACGGATTTCATCTTTATGGTGAAGAAGAATTCCAAGATGTTCATCACCGGCCCGGAAGTCGTCAAGACCGTGACGGGCGAGGATGTGGGCCAGGAAGATCTGGGCGGTACGTTCACCCACTGCACCCGCAGCGGCGTGGCTGATTTCCCCGCGGAAAACGACGCGGACTGCCTGGAGCAGATCCGCTACCTGCTGAGTTTCCTGCCGTCCAACAACAAAGAGAAGCCGCCCGTCTATGAAACCGGCGACAGCGCTTACCGCATGGACGACAGCCTGGATACGATCATCCCCGACGGCTCGCAGATGCCCTACGATATGTACAAGGTCATCCGCAGCATCGTCGATAACGGAGAGTATGTGGAACCGCACCGGATGTATGCGAGGAACATCATCACCTGCCTTGCCCGCATGGACGGGAGCACGGTGGGGATCATCGCCAACCAGCCGCGGATCATGGCCGGCTGCCTGGATATCAATGCCTCGGACAAAGCGGCCCGCTTCATCCGTTTCTGCGATGCCTTCAATATCCCGCTGATCAATATCGTCGACGTGCCGGGCTTCCTTCCGGGGACGGATCAGGAATACGGCGGCATCATCCGGCATGGAGCCAAGATGCTGTATGCGTACTGCGAAGCGACAGTACCCAAGATCACGCTCGTCACGCGCAAAGCCTACGGCGGGGCCTACCTGGCCATGTGCGCCCAGGAGCTGGGAGCCGACCACGTCATTGCCTGGCCAACGGCGGAAATCGCTGTCATGGGGCCTCAGGGCGCTGCCAAGATCATCTTCCGGCATGAGGAGGATGTGGAGGCGAAGACGCAGGAATACATCGCCAATTTCGCCACCCCGTATTATGCCGCCAAGCACGGCATGGTCGAGATGGTCATCGAACCCAGGACGACGAGACCGATCCTGATCAAAGCTCTGCGTATGTTAAAATCAAAGCAGGAAGACCGACCGGAAAAGAAACACGGTAATATTCCGCTGTGATTTTGATATAACCCATCCATCAACAGGAAAGAGAGGTGACATTCATGACTGAAAATCCTTGGTTGATTGCGCTTATCAACATGACGATTGTGTTCGGCGTGCTGATCGTACTGGGCATCCTGATGAAAATCATCTACTGGATCGATCCGACGAAAAAGAAGCCACAGGCCAAGAAGAAGGCTGTACCGGCCAAGCCGGCTTCTGCAGCAGCTGCTGTTCGACAGGAAGAGGAAAAAGTGGCTGCCATTGCCGCTGTCCTGGCCCTGGTGCAGGATGAGGACGATGCGCTGGCAGCGGCTCTGGCGGCTGCGATCGCCGAGCACAAGAGAAGACTTGAGCCACTGGTTCTGCCGCATCATTTCTTCTGATGCACGGAGGAGGGCCGTTCATCAGATACACTCATGGATGCCGCCTGGAGCGGACTATATGGAAAGCGAACTATTCTGGGAAAGAGAATTTTAGGAGGTTATGATAATGAGAAAATTCAATGTTAACGTAAATGGTACTGTCTATCAGGTTGAAGTGGAAGAAGTCGGCGGCGCCGTCTCTGCCGCTCCTGTAGCTCCGGCTGCTCCTGCTGCCGCTGCTCCTGCTCCGGCTCCTGCTGCTGCTCCGGCTGCTCCGGCTCCCGCTGCTGCTCCTGCCCAGGCTGCTCCTGCTGCTGCCCCGGCTGCTCCCAAGAAGGCTGCTGCCGCTGCTCCTGCCGGCTCTGTCACTGTTGAAGCTCCGATGCCCGGCAAAGTCCTGTCCGTCAATGTAAAGCCCGGCGATAAAGTGGAAGCCGGCGATGTCCTGCTGATCCTGGAAGCCATGAAGATGCAGAACGAAATCATGGCCCCGGAAGATGGTACTGTTTCTGACGTCCGTGTGAGTGCAGGCGATACGGTTGCCACCGGCGACGTGATGGTTATTCTCTGATCTCACGCCACCCTGATCAAAAGGAGGACGTAAGAATATGGATGCTTTTGTGGTAGCCTTGCAGTCCATCATCAATGACAGCGGCTTCATGGCGTTTACGCCGGGCAATGCCATCATGATCGTGGTGGGCTGTGTACTGCTCTACCTTGCCATCGTCAAAGGCTTCGAACCCCTGCTGCTGACTCCGATCGCTTTCGGATGTCTCCTGGCAAATATCCCCAAGACCGGATTTGAAACCGATCCCGGCGTGATGCAGCTGATCCTGGCCGGCATCAAGTACGAAGTCTTCCCGCCCCTGATTTTCATGGGCGTAGGTGCCATGACGGATTTCGGCCCCCTGCTGGCCAACCCGAAGACGCTGCTCCTCGGCGCAGCGGCACAGGCCGGTGTGTTCGTGGCCCTGCTGGGCGCCATGCTCCTGGGCTTCAATGTCCGGGAAGCTGCTGCCATCGGCATCATCGGCGGCGCTGACGGCCCGACTTCCATTTACCTGGCCAGTAAGATGGCTCCCCATCTGCTGGGCGCAATTGCTGTAGCTGCTTATTCCTACATGTCTTTGGTCCCTCTGATCCAGCCTCCTATCATGAAGCTGTTTACTTCCAAAGAAGACCGTAAGATCAAGATGGCTCAGCTGCGTACGGTATCCCATTTTGAAAAAGTGGTGTTCCCGATTGTCTGCACCATTTTCATTTCCCTTCTGCTGCCCTCTGTCTGCTCCCTGATCGGGATGCTGATGCTGGGGAACCTGTTCACAGAAGCCGGCTGCCTGGGACGTTTGTCCGATACAGCTCAGAATGCTCTGATGAACATTGTCACCATCATGCTGGCAACCGGTACTGGCCTGACGATGAAGGCAGAAAGCTTCCTGACCTATCAGACGATCCTGATCATCTTCCTGGGGCTGGTCGCCTTTGCCGGCGGTACGGCTGCAGGGGTGCTCTTCGGCAAGCTGATGTGCATTTTCGATCACGGCAAGACGAACCCGCTGATCGGCAGTGCCGGCGTTTCCGCAGTGCCGATGGCCGCCCGTGTCTCCCAGGTCGTGGGGCAGAAAGCAAATCCGAGCAATTTCCTGTTGATGCATGCGATGGGTCCGAACGTGGCCGGCGTTATCGGTACGGCAGTAGCCGCCGGTACGATGCTGGCGATGATTGGTCCGGCAAAATAAGGTCGGTCTTATGGACGGCGTCCTTTCCCGTGGGAAAGGGCGCTGTTTATTTTTACCTATAAATTTGGGACGAACTCTCCGCGGAGTGTATGAAAAGAGTATAAAGTTTGTTATAATAAGTAGATATTTCATGTACAATTGAAGGCGCATTTTCGTCCCGGCATGATTTCGTCCGGGCCTGTGCCGCACAAGGAGTAGGGATGCCATGGAGAAAGAATTGAAGGAAGAATCACAGATCAGCGCAAGCCGGAGACCCTTCCAGTATGCGGCACTTGCCCTCATCATACTGGATTTTCTCTATGAGGCATACATGACGTTCGCGGAATACCGCTTCAGTGTCCTGGGCTGGGGATACGGTTTCCTTTTCCTGGCACTGTGGTTCTGGCGCTGCGGGTTCCAGTATACGTGCACGCTGACGGACCGGGCTTTTACCGTTGTCATGTACGGCCTCGGGATGGAACGGCGTTTCTCCGTCCCTCTGGCGGACATGGAGAGCTTCAGCAATCTCTATAAGAAAAAATTCTTTCGGCGGACCAAGGTCAGCATGTATATCTACCGGTATTCTTCGCTCGACGACCGGCCTGTGAGGATCCTTGTCTACCGCCACGGCAAGGACCTGCGGGGCCTGCTTTTCAAATGCAGCGATGCCATGATCGACGAGCTGTGCCGGCGCTATCCGGACCGGTTCATCGATCTGGAAGGCTGAGCAAGGAGTGGGAAGTGTCATATTATGTTGGAAAAGTGGTGGCCCTGGACGGACAGCGTGCCCGGGTCGCCATTGAGAGGAAAAAAGGAGACGGCAGCCATGTACCGCGCGTCCTGGACTGCTGGAACGTCTGTGAAGCCAAAAGGGGCGCCCGGGTCCGGGTGGAACGGCAGACCATGGATGAAAAAAAGGGACGCTGGCTGATGCGGAGCATCCCGGTCCTGTGCCTTGTTGCCGGTGCTGCCTTTGGCCGGGCCGTCGCGCCCTATTCACCGCTGTCCCCATGGCTGACGGCGGTGCTGAGCGCTGCCGTCTGGCTGCTCCTGGGCTGGAATTACGTCCATACCTTTGCCCGGGATGTGGCTCACCGCGGCGAGCAGTGGTCCATCACGGGGTATTACAGCGAAGGCGAGATCCCTGAGACGGACGGGAAGCATACGGACGGGGAGGCATGACGGTGGGTTCCAAGCATAATTTCTGGTTCTTTCTTTTTCTGGCAGCCGGCGCCATCATCGGCGGGCTGCTGGGGGACAGCCTCCAGGCATCCCAGTTCTTCGGGTCCGGCACGGAGTTCCTGGTCCATAAATATCAGGTGCTCGCCATCCCGCCGGTGACCATCGATCTGTACATCGCCCAGCTGACGGTGGGATTCAGTTTTTCCCCCAATCTGGTCGCCATCATCGGGATGGTCCTTGCCATGATCCTTTTTAAACATCTGTGAGGAGACAGAACATGGAGGTCATCTTAGCTTCTGCTTCACCGCGGCGGCTGGCGCTGCTGCGCCAGGTGGGCGTGGAACCCATCGTCAAGGTGAGCCATATCGAAGAAGTTTCCTCGGCTGCGACGCCGCAGGAACTCGTAAAGGAAAATGCCCTGCTGAAGGGCCGTGCCGTCTGCCGTACGAGCAGCCGCGGCGATCTCGTCGTGGCCGCGGACACGGTGGTCGCCCTGGACGGTACGGTGCTGGGCAAGCCCGCGTCCCCGGAAGAGGCGATGGAGATGCTGCGGATGCTCAGCGGAAGGACCCATCAGGTCCATACGGGTCTTGCTGTTTTTTACGGCGGACGGGAAAAAGCCGTGGTCGAGACCACGGATGTGACGTTCGCACCGCTGACGGACGCGATGATCCGGCGCTATATCGCTACGGGAGAACCGGACGACAAGGCCGGCGCCTACGGGATCCAGGGCATCGCCGCCCTGTTCATCCCCTCCATCAGAGGGTCCTACAGCAATGTCGTGGGCCTGCCGCTTGCTTCATTATATGCAGTCTGTAACGCACTAGGAGTTGATTTCTATGACACAGTACATGATCCGGGACATGGCCCCGGACGAACGTCCCCGTGAACGGCTGATGGCCCATGGCCCCGAGGCGCTGAGTGTATCGGAGCTTCTGGCGATCCTGATCGGTTCCGGATCGCGGGGCCGCTCCGCTGTCAGCATTGCCCGCGAGCTGACGGGCGGAGCCTTTGATGAGCAGCGTCTGGCGCGGGTGCGGGACGTCAGGGAACTGACCGGGGTGACCGGCCTGGGCCCTGCCCGGGCGGCGGTCATCGTGGCCGCGCTCGAACTGGGACGCCGGCTTGCCGCAGCCGGCAGGGGGCGGAGCGCCGTGGTGCGCAGCCCTCAGGATGCGGCGGAGCTGGTCATGGACCGGCTGCGCTACGAGATGCAGGAACATTTCCTGGCGCTCCTCCTCAACAGCAAGGGGCATGTCATGGCCGTCAAGGAAATCTCCCGGGGCTGTCTCAATGCCACCGTGGCTCATCCGCGGGAAGTCTTCGCCCCGGCGATCGTCTATCATGCCGCGGCGATCCTGGTGGCCCATAACCATCCCTCCGGGGATCCGACGCCCAGCCGGGAGGACGCACAGCTTACCCGCAAGCTGGAAGCGACGGGAAAGGTCATGGATGTGCCGCTCCTGGATCACGTCATCATCGGCGACGGCATTTATTACAGTTTCAAGGAACATGGTTTATTATAGGAAAAGAGGGATGCAGGTTGTTAGGGATATTCAATTCCTTTTCTGTGGATATGGGAATCGACCTGGGCACGGCCAATACGCTGATCTGCTCGAAGACCGCCGGGATCGTGCTGCGGGAACCGTCCGTCGTGGCCGTCCACAGGAAGACGGGAAAGGTCCTTGCCGTGGGGCAGGAGGCCTATCGGATGATCGGGCGGACTCCGGGATCCCTGATGACGGTCCATCCTCTGAAGGACGGGGTCATTGCTGATTTCGACATGGCCCGGATCATGCTGCACGCTTTCCTGAAGAAAGCGCTGCGGGGACGCTCCTTCGTCCATCCGCGCTTCGTGATCAGTGTGCCCTGCGGGGTCACTGCCGTGGAACGGCGTGCCGTCATCGATGCGGCCAGCCAGGCCGGCGGACGGGAGGCTTTCCTGATCGAGGCCCCCGTGGCGGCAGCCATGGGCGCGGGGATGTTCATCCGCGAGGCGGCCGGCAACATGGTCGTCGATCTGGGCGGAGGGACGACGGAAGTCGCGGTCATTTCCCTGGGCAGCATCGTCCATTCCCGGACCCTGCGCATGGGAGGCCGCCGCATCGATGAGGCCCTTGTGCGCTATATCAGGAGAAAGTATAATCTCCTTATCGGCCTGACGATGGCGGAGACGGCAAAGATCGAGATCGGGACGGTCCTGGAGTCGACGCGGCCGGCAACGATGGATGTCTGCGGCCGGGACCTCGTGACGGGACTTCCCCGGACCCAGACCCTGAACCAGAACCAGCTGATCCCGGCGCTGGCCGAACCGGTCCGCGATATCGTGGACGCCGTCAAGACCACGCTGGAACAGATCCCGCCGGAACTTGCCTCGGATATCATGGACCGGGGCATCGTCCTTACGGGCGGGACCGCTCTTCTGCGCAATCTGGACCGTGTCCTGTCACGGGAAACGGGCATGCCCGTAGCCGTGGCGGAGGACGCCCCCTCCTGTGTGGCCCTCGGGACGGGGAAGGCTGCCAAGAATTTAAATTATGTACGGCGGACGGCGGGTGTGCCCGTCCGTAAGAAATAAGGAAGTCTGGAAGCATGATGCAGGAAAAGAAGATCAAACTGGCAATCCTCGCGGCAGCGGCGCTGCTGGCAGCGGGAATCATCTGGGACGGCCTGTCCCGTTTCCCCGCAGTGAACAGCGCCCTGTCCACTGTCGCCAGGCCCATTTATTTCGTCGTGGGCGGCGTGGCGAAGGGGATCCGCAGCACGACGGACTTCTTTACGACGAAGTCCGCTCTGGAGACGGAGAACAAAGCCCTGAAAAGAGAAAATGAGGACCTGCGTGAGACCAATGTGGAGCTCATTGCCATGAAGGCGGAGAACGAGCGGCTGGCCAAGCTGCTCAAATTTACGCAGCTCCATCCCAAATATGAGACACTGCCGGCCAAGGTCATCAGCCGTGACCTGGGGGATTTCAAGGATGTGATCCTGATCGACCGGGGCAGTGTGGAAGGACTGCGGGTCAATATGCCCGTCGTCAATGCTTCGGGTCTGATCGGGATCATCGACAATGTCTATCCGCATATGTCCAAGGTCCTCCTGATCACGAGCTCCCGCAGCAGCATCGGCGGTCTGAACCTGCGCGGCGATTCCCGCGCGGCCGGGATCGTCAATGGCGTGGCCGGGCCGGATGTGTCCCTGGAGATGCGGAACCTGGCCCGCAACGCGGATGTGCTGCCCGGCGATACGATCGTCACGAGCGGCTACAGCGGCTACCACCCTGAAGGCCTCGTGATCGGCACGGTGGAAGAGGTCCAGATGGACCCCGGCGGCCTGACCAAGCGGGCCTGGATCTCGCCCGCCGTCGATTACAGCCATCTCGAGGAAGCTCTCGTCATCACCAACTATTCCGGTTTTGCCGATTTCCTGAAGCAGGAAGGCCGTGACACGGATCCCAAGTCTGCCAAGGGGGGCCGGTAACGATGAACATCCTGGCCTGGCTTCTCCTCAATCTGTTCCTTTTCACAGTCCAGACGCACTGGTTCATGGCTTTTTCCACCCGCCAGTCCCCGGACCTGCTGCTTTTGATGCTGATCCTGTATTCGCTCAGGCAGGGAGGCCGCAAAGGGGCTCTGTACGGTCTGGGCATCGGTGCGTTCCTCGACATCGTGACGTTCAGTTATTTTGGTTACCATATCGCGACCCGGATGTTCCTGGGAGCCGTCATCGGCAAGAACCGGATGAATATGTTCGCCGACCGGATGCCCACGTATCTGGTCCTTACGGCTATGGCGACACTGCTGCTGCAGGTGTCCCATGGGCTGTTTTTATGTATCGCGGCCCGGCGCTGGCTGCCTTTCCTGCCCTTTGTCGGAATGACGCTCCGCAGCATCGGCTGGAACCTGGTGTGTGCCCCCGTCGTATGGGTGCTGTACCATAAGATCCAGAAACGGCTGCAGCGCCGCAGGACGTATTATTATCATTTTTAGGAAGGAATCAACGTGCTGAATAAAAAGTATGCATATCGGCTGGAGTTCATGCTGGTGGCGTCGGCGCTCATCATCTTCTTCCTGATAGGACGCATGTTCTACCTACAGATCATCCGCGGCAGTTACTACAGCCGCCAGGCCGAAGGCAACAGGACCCGCTATACCCGGATCGCCGCCCCGCGGGGGATCATCTACGACTGCAACGGGGAGGAACTGGCCAACAACAAGCCGGGCTTCAACGTTTCCCTGGCACGCCGCAATGACGGGTACCGGGACGAGACGCTGGAACGCCTGGCGGTCCTGACCAAAGTGCCGGTCGACAAGATCCGGGAGACCATCAAGCTCCACGGCGGCAGTGCCGAACCGATCCGGATCGTGCGCAACGCGCCGCCCGCCATGGTGGCCCAGGTGGAAGAGAACCTGCGCTATCTGCCCGATGTCATGATCGAGGTGCAGCCCGTCCGGAACTATCCGAACAAGGAACTCGCCGTCCATGCCCTGGGCTATGTCGGCGAAGTCAGTGAATACGAAATCAGCCAGGGAGTCTATACGGACCTGAAGGCCGGCGATATCATCGGCAAATTCGGCCTTGAAAGTTATTATGATGCCTATCTGCGCGGCACGGACGGAAGCTACCGCGAAGAAGTCGACGTCAACGGCCGGGTCATCCAGATCATGGATAAAGTGGATCCCAAACCGGGCCAGGGCCTGATCCTGACGATCGATGCCAAACTGCAGCGGATCACGGAACAGGCTGTGGACCGTCAGCTGAAGAGCATCGGTGCCCGCGGCTGCGCCGTCGTCGTCCTCGACCCGAACAACGGCGAAGTCAAAGCCCTTGTTTCGCGGCCCGGATTCGATCCCAACTGGTTCGTCAACGGGATCAGCGAAAAGAACTGGCATTATCTGACGACGGACTCGTTCCATCCCATGACGGACAAGGCCATCACCGGGGAATATCCGCCCGGCTCGACCTTCAAGATCGTCACGGGCTCGGCGGCCCTGGAAGAGAAGAAAGTGACGCCGGATGAACTGATCTACGACTCCGGACGGCACTGGCTCGTCGATATGCGCAATGCCGGCGGCGAAGCCCTGGGCTGGATCAATTTCAAGCGGGCCCTGTCGGCTTCGGACAACGTCTATTTCTATGAAATGGGCAACCGCCTCGGCATCAAGGCCCTCGATAAATACGCCGCGGACTTCGGTCTGGGCAAAAAAACCGGGATCGACCTCCACGGCGAAGCCGCCGGGCTGATCGCGACCCCGGAATACAAGAAAAAAGTCTTTGGCGAAGAATGGTATCTGGGCGATACGTTCAACACGGCCATCGGTCAGGGCTTCACCCTGGCGACGCCCCTGCAGATCGCCGAGATGATGTCCGCTGTGGCAACCGACGGCAAACGCTACAAACCCCATCTGGTCAGCAAGATCATCAACGATGACGGCAGCGTGGCCAAGCGTTTCGATCCGCAGGAGGAAGGCTCGCTGCCGGTTTCGGAACAGACCCTGAAACTGGTCCAGGAAGGCCTCCAGGCCGTCACGGAAGAGGGCGGCACCGCTTCGTCCCTGAAGAATCTGCCCGTGGAGGTGGCCGGCAAGACCGGTACCGCCGAAAACCCGCATGGACCGGAGCATGGCTGGTTCGTCGCCTACGCACCGGCCCGCAGGCCCAGCCTCGTCGTTGTCTGCATCGTCGAGCAGGGCAGCTACGGTTCTGTTTCCGCTGTGCCTATCGTCAAATCCATCCTGGAATATGCCTTCACGACGCCGGGCGTCAAGAAGGCCGGCGTCCTGCCGGGCAAAAATGCAAAGAAGAGATAAGGAGTCCTATGCTGAGCAGTGTAAAAAAGTATTTGAAAAATACGGACAAGATGCTCCTCATCAGTGTCCTGTGCCTGATATTCATCGGGATCCTGCTGATTGCGAGCGCGACCCATGCCAATATCCCGGGTCCGCGGCGCTACAGCTTTGTCGTCAGGCAGACTGTCTTTGCAGTGATCAACCTGGCGCTGGGGACATACCTGATGCGCTTTGACTACCGCATCCTGAAACATCTGGCCCGGCCGCTCTATATCTTCAATCTGGTCATGCTGCTGGCGGTCATGTTCTTCGGCAAATCGGCCCTGGGGGCTCAGAGATGGCTCCAGATCGGGCCCATCAGCCTGCAGCCCAGTGAATTTTCCAAGGCCATCATGATCATCGCCCAGGCGGCCTTCGTGGAACGCCGCCTGCCGAAGCTGGGCAGCTTCAGGAGCTGGCTCTCGGTCTTCGGGTATGTCTTTGTGCCCTTTGCGCTGGTCATGCGCCAGCCCGACCTGGGGACTTCCCTGGTCTTTCTGGCGATCCTCCTGGGGATCATGGTCCTCTGCGGCTTCCGCATCCGCTACTTCCTCATCATGGGCGGCCTGGGCCTTGCCTCGGCGCCGCTTGTCTGGCGGATGCTCCATGAATACCAGAGGAACCGGATCCGGGTCTTCCTGAATCCCGGCCTGGAGCCCTACGGCAGCGGCTACCATGTCATCCAGTCCATGATCGCCATCGGTTCCGGTCTCTTTTTCGGGAGGGGCCTCTTTGGCGGGACCCAGAGCCAGCTGAACTTCCTGCCCGAAAACCATACGGATTTCATCTTTGCCGTGGCCGGGGAAGAATTCGGCTTTGTCGGTGTCACGCTGATCCTGATCCTGTATTTCATCATCATCTACCGCGGCATCTCCATCGCCATGCATGCGGCGGATGATTTCGGCACGCTCCTGGCCGTGGGCATCGTTTCCATGTTCACGTTCCATATCCTGGTCAATGTGGGGATGACGAGCGGCGTCATGCCCGTCACGGGCGTACCGCTGCCTTTTATGAGCTACGGCGTCAGTTCCCTGACGACGAACATGCTGATGGTGACCCTGCTGCTCAATATCCACGCCCATCCGCAGAAGCTGCGTTTCATGTAAGGAGGCACCATGCGCAAGGAATTTCCCATAGATATCCTGAATGCCGTCGAAAAACCGGCCCGCTATACGGGGATGGAATTCGGCAGCATCGTCAAACCGGAGGGGCAGGCGGACGTTTCCTTCTGCCTTGCCTTTCCGGATACGTATGAGATCGGCATGAGCTATCTGGGCTTCAAGATCCTCTATGCCATCCTGAACAGGCGCCCCTATATCCAGGCGGAACGTGCCTTCGCCCCCTGGGTGGACATGGAAGCGAAGATGCGGGAAAGACGGATCCCCCTGATGTCGCTGGAGACGATGCGCCCGCTCCGGGAGTTCGACCTCGTAGGGTTCACCCTTTTATATGAGATGTCCTACTCCAATATCCTGAACATGCTGGAGATGGGCGGCATCCCTGTCTGGCAGCGCGACCGCGGGCCCGATGACCCCTTTGTCTGCGCGGGCGGGCCCTGCGTCTTCAACTCGGAACCCCTGGCCGATTTCCTGGATTTCTGCATGCTCGGCGACGGGGAACGCATCATCGTCGAGGTCACGGACGCGTACCGGGAATGGAAGAAAGCCGGCAAACCGGGCGGCCGGGAAGGCTTCCTGCACCGGGTGGTCCGCATCCAGGGCGTCTATGTCCCGTCCTTTTATGATGTCACCTACCATGACGACGGGACGCTGGCGGAAGTCCGTCCCAATACGGACGGCGCGCCGGCCGTCATCTACAAGCGCGTGGAACCGGATATCAACGATCTGGAATATCCGACCCATCCCATCGTGCCCTACGGGGATACGGTCCATGACCGGATCATGCTGGAACTGTTCCGCGGCTGCAGCCGGGGCTGCCGGTTCTGCAACGCCGGCATGATCTACCGGCCCGTGCGGGAACGGAAGATGGAAAACGTGCTGAAGCTCGCCCGCGAGCTCGTGCCGGCCACGGGCTACAATGAAATGTCCCTCTTTTCGCTGAGCACGGCGGACTATTCCTGCCTGGATCCCCTGATCCACCGGCTGATCGCCGAGTTTAAAGACGACAAAGTGAGCGTTTCGCTGCCCTCCCTGCGCATCGACAGCTTTTCCGTGCGCCTTGCCCAGGAAGTCCAGGCCGTGCGCAAGAGCGGACTGACCTTTGCGCCGGAAGCGGGGAGCCAGCGCATGCGCGACGTCATCAACAAGGGCGTGACGGAACAGAACCTGATGGATGCCGTCGGGGCGGCTTTTGAGAACGGCTGGTCCCAGGTCAAGCTCTATTTCATGATCGGCCTGCCGACGGAAACGGACGAGGATGTCCTGGCCATCGCCGGCCTTGCCCGGGCGGTGCAGCGTAAATACAAAGAAGTGACGGGACGCGGCGGCGCCAAAGTCACCGTCAGCGTGTCGAACTTCGTCCCCAAACCGTATACGCCGTTCCAGTGGGCAGGGCAGAATACGAAGGAGGAATTCGACCGCAAGCACAACCTGCTGAAGAATGCCTTCGCGCCCATGCGGAACGTCCATTATCAGTACCATGATTCCCGGACGAGCCTGATGGAGGGCGTGCTGGCCCGGGGCGACCGGCGCCTTGCCCGGGCCATCTTTTATGCCTGGGAGATGGGAGCCCGCTTCGACAGCTGGGGAGAGCATTTTTCCTATGACCGCTGGGCCGAAGCCTGCGCGAAGGCAGGTCTTGATATGGCGTTCTACAATGCCCGGGAGCGCGGCGCCGACGAACGCTTCCCCTGGGAGCACACGAGCTGCGGCGTCGACCGGTCATTCCTCGCCCGGGAACTTGAGCGCGCAGGAAAGGCGGCCCTGACCCATGACTGCCGCCGGGCGTCCTGCACGGGCTGCGGCGTATGTCCGAACCTGGGTGTGAAGATCATAGACTGGAAGGATGGAGAGAAATGAAACTGAGAGTGCAGATCACCAAGGAACGGGGCATCCGTTTCATTTCTCATCTGGAATATCAGAAGACCCTGGAGAAGGCGATCCGGCGGGCCCGGATCCCCGTGGCCTATTCCCAGGGCTTCAATCCCCATATGCGGTTTTCCCTGGCTTCCGCCCTTGGCGTGGGCGTGACGAGCCAGTGCGAGTTCATGGAGCTGAAACTGCGGGAGGAGCGGCCGCTTAAGGAACTGGTGGATGCCCTGGCGGCCAATCTGCCCATGGGCATCCATGTCGTCGCGGCGGACCTCTGTGACGACAAGGCGCCCAAACTGATGGCAAAGGCTGCGGGCGCGTCCTATCATGTCAGTGTGCCCTGCGCGTCCGCTCCGGACGGGGCGCTTGCCGCCTACGGAGCGGCATCGGAGGTCTCTTTCGTCAAGGCGCACAGCAAGGCGAAGGGGAGCCCGCGGACCATCCCAGTCAAGGAATTCATCTCCGATCTTTCCTGGCACTGGGACGGGCGGGACCTTGGACTTGATTTCGACTGCCGCATCACGCCGACGGGCAGCATGAAGGCAAGGGAATTCTTGGAGGTCCTGGCGGAGCAGTTCGGCCTTCCTCTTTCCATCGACGCGGCCGACATCGCCCGCACCGCTCTCTATGCCCGCGACGCGGCGGGCCTCAAAGTGCCGCTCCTCCAGGCGGCCCGGGCCTGAAGGAAGGACGGGTGCCATGAAGTGTATCTATGCGAGCGTGCGTCCTGAAGAGACGCGCATGGGCCTTGTGGAAGCGGGCCGGCTGCAGGATTATATCGTCGAGCGCCACGGCAGCGGGAACCTTGTGGGCAATATCTACCGGGGCAGCGTCAGCAATGTGGTGCCCGGAATCCAGGCGGCCTTCGTCGATCTGGACCTGGACCGGAACGGTTTCCTGACGCTCCGCGGGGACGAGCATCTGACCCAGGGACAGCAGATCCTTGTGCAGGTCGTCAAGGACTGCCGGGGCAACAAAGGTCCCGGTGTGACGCAGAACATCACCCTGCCCGGGCGGTACGTCGTCCTGGAGCCTTTCGGCAGCAGGATCTCCCTGTCCCGGAAGATCGCCGGCAGGGCCGTAAGGACGCGGCTGCGGGAGCTCGTGCAGCCGCATGTGCCCCGCGGGATGGGGCTCGTGCTGCGGACGGCGGCCGGCGAGGCCGGAGATGACGAGATCCTGGCCGATCTGGAACAGCTCGTCCGCAGCTGGGACATCATCCTCAGGCGGAGCCGGGTCGGACGGGGCCCGCAGCTCCTCCACCGCGAACTCGACCTCTCCATCCGGATGCTCCGGGATTACGTCACCGCCGATGTGGACCGCATCGTCGTCGACGAGGAGACGGCGTTCCATACAGTGCAGGAGCTCCTCCGGAGCCTGGGCCTCAGCGAGGTGAGGGCCGAGCACTATGAAGGGACGGAAGACCTCTTCACCCACTTCGGGCTGGACGAGGAGATCGCAGCCGTGTCGGACCGCATCATCTGGCTGCCCGGGGGCGGCTACCTCGTCTTCGACTATACGGAGGCCATGACGGTCATCGATGTCAACAGCGGCCGCCTGACCGCCGGAGACAGCCGGGAGGAGACCTCCCTGCGGACGAACCGGGAAGCGGCGGCGGAGATCGCACGGCAGCTGCGGCTGCGGGATATCGGCGGCATCATCGTCGTGGATTTCATCGATATGGATACGGAAGCGGCCCGGGAGGAAGTCCTGCAGATCCTGAAGCAGGAATTCGCCCTGGACCGGATGAAACCGCGCGTCCTGGGCTTTACGCGGCTCAATCTCGTGGAGATGACCCGCCGCAAGGCGCGGCGGAACCTCGCCGGCGCGCTGTACACGGTCTGTCCCATGTGCCAGGGCAGCGGCCGCGTCGAATCGCCGGAAACGGTCTGTGTGGAGATCAGGCGGCGCCTGCGCGGCCTGTTCAGCCAGCACGCCATGGCCCGGAACCTGCTCGTCACCGTCCATCCCCAGGTGTATGAGTGGCTTGCGGTCCGCGGCGTCCGCGACATGGAAAAGGAATTCAGCTGCCATATCCGGCTCGCCAGCGACCCCGCCCTGATGGCGGGAGCCTTTACCATCCTGAACCATCCGGGATGACCCAATGGGTACTGTATGGAAACATGCAGCACCCATTTTTTGCTTTTCCCCGCAGCGCATTCGGAGCGCCGCAGGAAAAAACGTTCCATCCGGCGGGCCATCCGGTATAATAAAAGAAGGAAACGAAACGGCAGATGCCGCGCGTCCCCACTTTTCCGGAAAGGGGCCGGCGGATGCGTGCGGAGTGCTCCGCTGACAGGGTAGAAAGGGCGTGGATGTGATGAAGCTGACATTTCCCGATTACGTGCTGGACGTGCTGGAACTGCTGGAATCGCGGGGGTTCGAAGCGTATGTCGTCGGAGGAGCGGTGCGGGACACCCTGCTCGGGCGCGTCCCCGAGGATTATGACATCGTGACCAATGCCCGGCCGGATGAGATCAAACTGGCGGCGGAGCGGGGGAACCTGCGGGTCATCGGCACCCTGGGCCAGGATTTCGGCGTCGTCAATCTGCGCAGCGGCCGCCATACGGTGGAAGTCGCCTCCTACCGCAACGAGACCTACGGCAGCGACGCCCACCGGCCGGCGGAAGTCTGGTACTGCGAAAAACTGGAGGATGATCTGGGCCGGCGGGATTTCACCATCAACGCCATGGCAGCGGACCGGCAGGGCCGGATCATCGACTGTTTCGGCGGTCTCGACGATCTGCACGGCCGGGTCCTGCGGACGGTGGGGAACGCGCGCAAACGCTTCCAGGAGGACGCGCTCCGCATGTTCCGGGCCTGCCGCTTCGTGGCGCAGCTCGGCTGCACGCCCGACGCCGCGGTCCTGCCCGCGATGGAAGCCAACCTGGACCGGGTCGGGGGCCTGTCCCTGGAACGAGTCCGGGCCGAACTGAACAAGCTGCTCTGCGCGCCCTGGGCCGGCCGCGGCATGGATCTCATGGTGCGGAGCCGTCTGGCAGCCCAGGACTGCCGCATCAGGTCCCACGGCAGCTATGTCCCGGTTCCCATCCTGCCGGAACTGGAGGCGCTCGTGGGCGTGGAGCAGAATCCGGCATTCCATCCCTATGATGTGTGGACGCATACGGCCATCGCCCTCGACAAGGGGGACCGCCGCCTCGAGACGGGGTGGGCCATCCTGCTCCATGACATCGCCAAGGGACGGGAAGGGATCCGTACGTACGACGCCGAAGGCCATCCCCATGACAACGGGCACGAAAAGGCGGGAGCCGTCATGGCCCGTCAGATCATGGAACGGCTCCGGCTGCCCCGGGAGCTGACGGAGCGGGCCGCCTGGCTCGTCCGCAGCCATATGCATTTCGGTTTTGCCAGCGCCCTGGACGATGCAGCCACCTGGCGCTGGCTGCGCCGGGAAGCCCGCAGCGGCCATTTCCGCGTGAACAAGGAGATGGCGGAGGCCTTTAAAGAGCTCACGGCCGTCTGCGTGGCCGATGCGGCCGCCACGGCGGCCACCCGGAGCGATATCATCCATGCCCAGATGTACGGAAAACGGCTCGTGACCATGGCGTATCAGATGCCCGTCCATACGTCGGACCTTGCTGTGAGCGGCCGGGATCTGATGGCAATGGGAATCCCGAAAGAAAGGATCTCCGCGCTGCTGCCGCTCTTCCTGCACCGCGTGCAGGACCGCAGCATGGAAAACCGGCCTGACGGATTGCTTGCGGCGGCCCGCCGCTGGCTCGCAAGACAGCAGCGCACGGACGGCTGAGAACGGACACAGTGTCCCTCCTTAAGATACAATGTACTGTTTTTTACTCTGAATAAGGACGCCCGGCACAAAAGGGGACCGGAGGTCCTTATTTTTTGGGCGCGGCGTATACAAAATTTAATCTGCTAAAGCGAAAAATCCGAAAGTATTTAACGCAGAGGGTAAAAATTATTAGAATTCACGCAAAAATTTTAAAACTCAAGGAACATCCGTCGAAATAATGTAAAAAAATATTTATTTGTGTTATAATCCAAATGTACAGTGGAGGCATAGCCATCGGAATACAACTGCGCGATCTCTGATTGAAAGGGCGGGATCAGCTCTTCTGGAGGAGAGTACGGATCTGCTCAGAAGGATTGTAAACTTTTATAAGGGGGTTTTTGTTTTGAGTAAAGTAATGACGTTACATGACGCTGTTGCGAAGTATGTCCACAGTGGTGACCACATTGCCCTGGGCGGCTTCACGACTGACCGCAAACCGTATGCAGCCGTGTATGAAATCCTGAGACAGGGACTTACCGATTTCACCGGCCTCGGCGGTGCCGCCGGCGGTGACTGGGATCTGCTCATCGGCAACGGCCGCGTCAAAGCCTACATCAACTGCTACACAGCAAACTCCGGCGTGACCAACGTCTCGAGACGGTTCCGCAAATGGTTCGAAGCGGGCAAACTGACGATGGAAGACTATTCTCAGGACGTCATCTATCTGATGTGGCATGCCGCTGCCCTCGGCCTGCCCTTCCTGCCTGTATCCCTGATGCAGGGCTCCGGCCTGGAAACGGAATGGGGGATCAGCAAGGAAGTCCGCAAGACCCTGGACAAGGTCCCTGATGAAAAATTCGTCGAGATCGAAAATCCCTTTGACAAGAAACAGCGCGTCCTGGCAATCCCAGTGCCGCAGATCGACGTGGCCATCATCCATGCCCAGCAGGCTTCTCCGGACGGCACGGTCCGCATCTGGGGCGGCAAGTTCCAGGATGTCGATATCGCCATGGCTGCCAAGCATACGATCGTCACGTGCGAAGAGATCATCAGCAATGAGGAAATCAGACGGGATCCGACCCAGAACGATATCCCGTGCATGTGCGTCGATGCCGTCGTCCTGGCTCCTTACGGTGCCCATCCGTCCCAGTGCTACGGCCTGTATGACTACGACAATCCGTTCCTGAAAGTGTACGACGTCGTCAGCAAGACCCAGGAAGACTTCGATGCCTTCTGCAAGGAATGGATCTTCGATGTGCCGGATCATGATGCATACCTGAACAAACTGGGTGCTACCCGGCTGATCAACCTGAAGGTAGTCCCCGGTCTGGGATATCATATCGATATGACGAAGGAGGGCAAATAAGGATGTCTGATTATACGAATTACACCAATAAGGAAATGCAGGCAGTGACCATTGCCAAGCAGATCAAAAACGGTCAGGTCGTGACCGTCGGCACCGGGCTTCCCCTGATCGGTGCCAGCGTAGCCAAGCGCGTCTATGCTCCGGACTGCCATATCATCGTCGAGAGCGGCCTGATGGACTGCTCCCCTGTGGAAGTGCCCCGTTCCGTAGGTGACCTGAGATTCATGGCCCACTGCGGCACCATCTGGCCGAATATCCGTTTCGTCGGCTTCGAGATCAACGAATACCTGCACAAGGCCAACCGTCTGATTGCCTTCATCGGCGGCGCCCAGATCGATGCCTACGGCAACGTGAACTCCACGTCCATCGGTGACTACCATCATCCGAAGACCCGTTTCACCGGCTCCGGCGGTGCCAACGGGATCGCGACGTATTCCAATACGATCATCATGATGCAGCATGAAAAACGCAGATTCATGAAGCAGATCGACTATGTGACCAGCCCCGGCTGGATCGATGGCCCCGGCGGCCGTGAAAGACTGGGTCTGCCGGGCGATGTGGGCCCGCAGATGGTCGTTACGGACCGCGGCATCCTGAAATTCGATGAAAAGACCAAGAGGATGTATCTGGCCGGCTATTATCCGACTTCTTCCCCGGAAGACGTCATCGAAAACACCGGTTTCGAGATCGATGTCTCCAGAGCTGTCGAACTGGAAGCTCCGGAACCCTCCGTCATCAAACTGATCCGTGAGGAAATCGACCCGGGCCAGGCCTTCATCAAAGTCCCCGTAGAAGAAAACAAGTGAGAATAGGGAGGATCAACGAGAATGGGTTTTTACTCAATGCCTAGATATTTCGAAAAAATGCCGCAGGTCGGCAAGCCGCTCAAGAAAGCCAATCCCGAGAATGAAGAGCAGCTGAAGAAAATCGAAGCCGAGATCCATGAGCTGATCAAGGCTGCCCAGTCCGCCGGCCGCAGCGACGAATCGCTGAACGCATCGGGCCAGCTGACGGCACTGCAGCGCGTCGAGAAACTGGTCGAACCGGGAACTTTCAGACCGCTCAACAGCATCTTCAATCCGGAAGGCAACAAGAACGGTTCTGTCAGCCTGGTCAAGGGCCTGGGCCGCGTCAACGGCCACTGGGCTGTCATCGTGGCTTCGGACAACAAGAAGCTGGCCGGCGCTTGGGTGCCCGGTCAGGCCGAATGCCTGCTCCGCGCCTCCGATACGGCCAAGACGCTGCACATCCCTCTGATCTATGTGCTGAACTGCAGCGGCGTGAAGTTCGATGAACAGGAAAAGGTCTATCCGAACCGCCGCGGCGGCGGTACTCCTTTCTACCGCAACTCCGAGCTGAACCAGCTGGGTGTCCCCGTCATCGTCGGCATCTACGGGACCAACCCTGCCGGCGGCGGCTACCATTCCATCAGCCCGACCATCCTGATCGCCCATGAAAAAGCCAATATGGCTGTCGGCGGCGCCGGCATCCTGGGCGGCATGAGCCCGAAGGGCTATATCGACATGGAAGGGGCCGAACAGATCGCTGATTCCGTGGCAAAGAGCGGCAAGACCGAACCTCCGGGAGCCGTCGATATCCACTATACCGAAACGGGCTTCTTCCGCGAAGTCTATGCTTCTGAAGAAGGCGTCCTGGAAGGCATCAAGAAGTATGTGGGCATGCTGCCGAAGTATGATCCCGAATTCTTCCGCGTCGACGATCCGAGAGTCCCGGCTCTGCCCCTGGACGACCTGTATTCCCTGATCCCGCTGAACGACAAGAGAGCCTATGATATGTACAATGTCATCGGCCGTCTGTTCGACAACAGCGAATTCAAAGAATACAAGAAGGGCTACGGCCCTGAAATGATCACCGGCATGGCAAAGGTCAACGGCCTCCTGGTCGGTGTCGTGGCCAACTTCATGGGCCTTCTGATGAACTATCCCGAATACAAGCCGGGTGCGGTCGGACTGGGCGGCAAACTGTACCGTCAGGGCCTGATCAAGATGAACGAATTCGTGACGCTCTGCGCCCGTGACCGTCTGCCCATCGTCTGGATCCAGGATACGTCCGGCATCGACGTCGGCAACGACGCTGAAAAAGCCGAACTGCTCGGCCTGGGCCAGTCCCTGATCTACTCCATCCAGAGCTCCCATATCCCGCAGTTCGAGATCACCCTGAGAAAGGGCTCCGCTGCTGCGCACTACGTGCTGGGCGGCCCGCAGGGCAACGATACGAACGCCTTCTCCATCGGCACGGCTGCTACGGAGATCTATGTCATGAACGGCGAAACGGCTGCCGTTGCCATGTACTCCCGCAGACTGGCGAAGGATAAGAAGGCCGGCAAGGATCTCCAGCCGACCATCGACAAGATGAATGCCCTGATCCAGGCGTTCCATACCAAATCCCGTCCGAAAGTCTGTGCAGAACTCGGCCTGGTCGATGAAATCGTCGATTTCACCAACCTGCGCGGCTATGTGGAAGCCTTCACGGAAGCTGCCTACCAGAACCCGCAGTCCATCTGCCCGTTCCATCAGATGATGCTGCCGCGGGCCATCCGGGAATTCGATACGTTCGTCAAGAAATAAACTGTCATAAGGAAAGAGAATGAGTATATATACGCTTGGTATCGATGTCGGTTCCACAGCTTCGAAATGCGTCATCCTGAAGGATGGCAAAGACATCATCGCCAAATCCCTGGTGGATGTGGGGGCGGGCACTTCCGGCCCGGCCCGGGCGATTTCCGAGGTGCTTGAAAACGCAAAGATGACCAGGAGCGATCTGGCCTTTACCCTGGCAACAGGGTATGGCCGGAATTCGCTGGAGGGCATTGCGGACAAACAGATGAGTGAACTGTCCTGCCATGCCAAGGGGGCCAGTTTCATCTGGCCGAATGTCCATACGGTCATCGATATCGGAGGACAGGATGTAAAGGTCATCCACGTGGAAAACGGCGTGATGACCAACTTCCAGATGAACGATAAATGCGCCGCCGGGACAGGCCGTTTCCTCGATGTCATGGCCCGCGTCCTTGAGGTCAAAGTCGAGGACCTGGCAAAACTGGGAGCCCAGTCCAAAAAGCGCATTGCGATCAGCTCCACCTGCACCGTCTTTGCGGAAAGCGAAGTGATCAGCCAGCTGTCCAAGGGTACGGACAAGATCGATATCATTGCCGGTATCCACCGTTCCGTGGCGAGCCGTGTCATCGGTCTTGCCAACCGCGTCGGTGTCGTGAAGGACGTGGTCATGACGGGCGGCGTCGCCCAGAATTTCGGCGTGGTGGATGCGCTGCAGGAAGGTCTCGGCGTGGAGATCCATACGTCTCCGCTGGCGCAGTACAACGGTGCTCTCGGTGCGGCGCTCTATGCGTACCGGAAGGCATCCAAATAATTTTTTACGAATGGAGAAGGAAGGATAATTATGGCGAAAACTGTAAGCCCTGGCGTCCAGGCTTTAAGAGATGTAGTTGAAAAAGTGTACAGAGAACTCCGGGAAGCAAAGGAAGCCGGAGAACCTGTAGGCTGGTCTTCTTCCAAGTTCCCCTGCGAACTGGCTGAATCCTTCGGTCTGCATGTAGGGTATCCTGAAAACCAGGCTGCCGGTATCGCCGCCAACCGTGACGGCGAAGTGATGTGCCAGGCGGCAGAAGATATCGGATATGATAATGATATCTGCGGCTATGCCCGGATTTCCCTGGCCTATGCTGCCGGTTACCGCGGTGCCAACAAGATGGACAAGGACGGCAACTATATCATCAATCCGAACAGCGGCAAGCAGATGAAAGATGCCAACGGCAAGAAGGTCTTCGATGAGAACGGCAAACCCGTCATCGATCCCAAGACCAGAAAACCGTATGCCACGACGGATAATATCTATGAAATCGCGGCCCTGCCCGACGGCGAGGAAAAGACCCGCCGCCAGAACGCTCTGCACAAGTACCGTCAGATGACGATGCCGATGCCGGACTTCGTGCTGTGCTGCAACAACATCTGCAACTGCATGACCAAATGGTATGAAGATATCGCCCGCCGGCACAATATTCCCCTGATCATGATCGACGTCCCCTACAACGAATTCGACCATGTCAACGAAGCCAACGTCAAGTACATCCGTTCCCAGCTGGATACGGCCATCCGTCAGATGGAAGAGATCTCCGGCAGAAAGTTCGATGAAGACAAGTTCGAACAGTGCTGCCAGAACGCAAACCGCACGGCCAAGGCATGGCTGAAGGTCTGCGACTATCTGCAGTACAAGCCGTCCCCGTTCAACGGGTTCGACCTCTTCAACCATATGGCTGACGTCGTCACGGCCCGCGGCCGTGTCGAAGCGGCAGAAGCCTTTGAACTGCTGGCCAGCGAGCTGGAACAGCATGTCAAGGACGGCACGACGACCGCACCCTTCAAGGAACAGTACCGCATCATGTTCGAAGGCATCCCCTGCTGGCCGAAACTGCCGAACCTGTTCAAACCGCTCAAGGCGAACGGCCTGAACATCACGGGCGTCGTGTATGCACCGGCCTTCGGTTTCGTCTACAACAACCTGGACGAACTCGTAAAGGCATACTGCAAGGCTCCGAACTCTGTCAGCATCGAACAGGGCGTGGCCTGGCGCGAAGGCCTGATCCGCGACAACAAGGTGGACGGTGTGCTGGTACACTACAACCGGTCCTGCAAGCCCTGGAGCGGCTATATGCCTGAAATGCAGCGCCGCTTCACGAAGGACATGGGCATTCCGACGGCTGGTTTCGACGGAGACCAGGCTGACCCGAGGAATTTCAATGCTGCGCAGTATGAGACCCGTGTACAAGGCTTGGTCGAAGCCATGGAAGCAAATGCCGCAAAGAAGGGGAATTGAGAATGGCTATCAGTGCACTTATTGATGAATTCAAGAAAGTTTCTGCCAGCCCGAAGACGATGCTGGCAAAATATAAAGCTGAAGGCAAGAAAGCCATCGGCTGCCTGCCTTACTATGTTCCGGAAGAACTGGTCTATGCCGCCGGCATGGTCCCCATGGGTGTATGGGGCTGCAACGGCAAACAGGAAATCCGTTCCAAGGAATACTGCGCAACGTTCTACTGCACCATTGCCCAGCAGTCCCTGGAAATGCTGCTCGACGGCACGCTGGACGGCCTGGACGGCATCATCACGCCGGTCCTGTGCGATACCCTGCGCCCGATGAGCCAGAACTTCAAGGTTGCCATGAAGGACAAGATGCCGGTCATTTTCCTGGCCCATCCTCAGGTCCGTCAGAACGCTGCAGGCAAGCAGTTCACCTACGATGCCTACAACGAAGTGAAAGGCCATCTGGAAGAGATCTGCGGCCATGAAATCACGAACGACGCCATCAAGGACGCCATCAAGGTCTACAACAAGAGCCGTGCCGCCCGCCGCGAATTCTGCAAGCTGGCTGGCGAGCATCCTGACCTGATCCCGGCTTCCGCCCGTGCTGCCGTCCTGAGAGCTGCCTATTTCATGCTGAAGGATGAATACACGGCCAAACTGGAAGAACTGAACAAGGAACTGGCCGCCGCTCCGGCCGGCAAGTTCGACGGCCATAAAGTCGTCGTTTCCGGCATCATCTACAACATGCCCGGCATCCTGAAGGCTCTGGATGACAACAAACTGGCTGTTGCCGCCGATGACTGCGCTTACGAAAGCCGCAGCTTCGCTGTGGATGCTCCGGAAGATCTGGACAATGGTCTCCAGGCTCTGGCCGTGCAGTTTGCCAGACAGAAGAATGATGTGCTGCTGTATGACCCGACCTATCTGGAAAACACCAGAAGCGAGCATGTCTGCAGCCTCGTCAAGGAAAGCGGCGCAGAAGGCGTCATTGTCTTCATGATGCAGTTCTGCGATCCTGAAGAAATGGAATATCCGGATCTGAAGAAGGCTCTGGATGCCCACCATATCCCGCACATCAAAGTCGGCGTGGATCAGATGACCCGTGACTTCGGTCAGGCTGCCACGGCCCTCGAAGCTTTCGCAGAAAGCCTTTGATCCTTTGCTCCTGCAAAAATGCTGCCGCCCTGAAGCGGCAGCATTTTTGCGTCTCCGGGGCCCGCAGATAGGCCACAGGGACGCGGGAACATCCGCCGCACGGGAAAATACCCCGGAGGTCCGGTCCCGGCCTTCCTGACGGGGCTTTTCCGGCGGCAGGGAGGCCTGCAGGAAAGGCAGTACCCGGTCCGGCAAAAGGGCTAATCCGGGCAGGACGGCAAAAAAGAGTTTCCGTGGCAGCGGCAATAGAATTTTTATTTTTTTTGGCCGGTCCCGCAGGGAAAAGAAGGGAATGTCCGCGGGAAGCTTATGGATGTGCGTCAAAAGGTGTAAACAGGGAAAATACCGGAGCAGGACCCTCGACGGCGGCCACTGCTTTCTTTTTTGCCATTCCGGAAGGGCGGCGTCCGAAAAGAGAAACTTCAAAAAAGGGGAAAAGCGTAACGGGTGTACGTTTCTTATGTGCAAACTACCTATTGTGTATTTTTAGGTAAAAACGCACCTGAAACCACAATATATAGTTGCGCCGGCGGGCCATTTGGTGTATGCTAGGAGTGCAGATTTTGCAGGTGCCCGCCGCAGAAAGGGGGGCCTGCAGGCTTATCAGAGCGCGGGCCCGCGCGGCGCCGCGCCGTCAGGAAAGTTCGGAAAGCCCCGTCAGTTCCCGGTATCCGGATCAGGAGGATCCGCGCTGCCGCCGGGCGGGTGTGCATACAGTGTTTATGGGAGGGGAATCATGGTACAGATCGGAAAACAGGTCATCAAGAGGGATGGCTCGACCGTTTCTTTTGACCGTAATAAAATCGTAGTGGCGATCCAGAAGGCCAACAAGGCCGTCGAGGAGACGGAACGCCTGCCGCAGGACGATATCGAAGCCATCGCTTCGTATGTGGAGGGAAAGAACCGCAAACGCCTGCTGGTGGAAGATATCCAGGATATGGTGGAAAAGCAGATCATGAAGCGCGGCCATTATGCCCTCGCCAAGGCATACATCATCTACCGCTACAACCGGGCGCTCGTCCGCAAGGCGAACACGACGGATGAATCCATCCTGTCCCTGATCAGCAACAAGAACAAGGATGTCATGGAGGAGAACTCCAACAAGAATGCCGTCATGATCTCCACGCAGCGCGACCTGATCGCCGGGGAAGTCTCCCGTGACCTGACCCGCCGCGTCCTGCTGCCGGAAAAGATCTCCAAAGCTCATGATGAGGGCGTCCTGCATTTCCATGATTCCGATTACTTCATCCAGCCGATGATCAACTGCTGCCTCATCAATATCGGCGATATGCTCGACAACGGCACCGTCATGCACGGCAAGATGATCGAGAGCCCGAAGAGCTTCCAGGTGGCCTGCACGGTCATGACCCAGATCATCGCGTCGGTCGCGTCGGCCCAGTACGGCGGCCAGTCCGTGGATGTGTCCCATCTGGGCAAGTACCTGCGCCGGAGCCGCGAGAAGTTCCGCAAGCGGATCCTCGCATCGACGGGCGGCAAACTTGACGAAAAAGAACTGAACGCGATCCTCGATGCCCGGATGAAGGACGAACTGTCCAGCGGCGTCCAGACCATCCAGTATCAGATCAATACCCTGATGACGACGAATGGCCAGTCCCCGTTCGTGACGCTCTTCCTCCATCTGGATCCGAATGATGAATATATCGAGGAAAATGCCCAGATCATCGAGGAGATCCTGAAACAGCGCCTGGAAGGCATCAAGAACGAAGTCGGCATCTACGTGACGCCGGCCTTCCCCAAACTGGTCTATGTGCTGGATGAGAACAACTGCCTGAACGGCGGCAAGTACGACTACCTGACGAAACTGGCTGTGCGCTGCTCCATCAAGCGCATGTATCCTGACTATATCTCGGCCAAGAAGATGCGGGAAAACTACGAGGGGAATGTGTTCTCCCCGATGGGCTGCCGCTCCTTCCTGGTGCCCTGGAAGGACAAGGACGGCCATTACAAGTTCGAAGGCCGCTTCAACCAGGGTGTGGTTTCCATCAACCTGCCCCAGATCGGCATCCTGGCCAAAGGGGACGAGGAAAAGTTCTGGAAGATGCTCGACGAGCGTCTGGAACTCTGCCATGAAGCCCTGATGGTCCGGCACAATGCCCTGAAGGGGATCAAGAGCGACGTTTCGCCCATCCACTGGCAGCATGGCGCCATCGCCCGCCTGAAGCAGGGCGAGACCATCGACAAGCTGCTGGAAGGCGGCTATTCCACGCTGTCTTTGGGCTACATCGGCCTTTACGAATGCACCGTGGCCATGAAGGGTGTCAGCCATACGACGCCGGAAGGCGAGGAGTTCGCTCTCCGCGTGATGAAGCATCTGAACGCGGCCTGCAAGAAATGGCGTGAAGAGTCCGGCCTCGGCTTCTCCCTCTACGGGACGCCGGCCGAATCTCTGTGCTACCGTTTCGCCCGCATCGACAAAGCCCGCTTCGGGTCCATCAAGGACATCACGGACAAGGGCTACTACACCAATTCCTACCATGTGGATGTAAGGGAGCCCATCGACGCGTTCAGCAAGTTCAAGTTCGAGAACCAGTTCCAGCCCATCTCCACGGGCGGCTGCATTTCCTACGTGGAAATCCCGAACATGAAGAAGAACCCGACCGCCATCGAGGATCTGGTCCATTTCATCTACGACAATATCCAGTACGCCGAATTCAACACGAAATCCGACTACTGCCAGGTCTGCGGTTTTGACGGGGAAATCAAGATCAACGACAATCTGGAATGGGAATGCCCGCAGTGCCATAACAAGGATCAGCGCAAGATGAACGTCGTGCGCCGGACCTGCGGCTATCTGGGTGAGAATTTCTGGAATGTCGGCAAGACCAAGGAAATCAAATCGAGGGTATTACATTTATAAAAGGGGTGTTTGCGTTGAATTACGCAGCCATCAAGAAAACTGATGTGGCAAACGGTCCGGGCGTGCGGGTGTCCCTGTACGTCAGCGGCTGCAGGCATCACTGCAAGGGCTGTTTCAACCAGGAGACCTGGGATTTTTCCTACGGCAGGCCTTTTGGCATGGCCCAGGTGAACGAGATTCTGGAGGCGCTCGAACCGGATTACATCCGCGGCTTCTCCCTTTTGGGCGGGGAACCCTTCGAACCTGAGAACCAGCTGGTGCTGGTGGGGCTGCTGCGGCACATCCGGGAACGGTATCCCAAAAAGACGATCTGGTGCTACAGCGGGTACCTGCTGGATTCGCAGATCCTGTCGGGCCATCTGGGCGATCCGGAAGTGACGCGCGAAATGCTGAGCTACCTGGATATCCTGGTGGACGGAGAATTCGTCGAAGCCGAAAAGGACCTGAACCTCCGTTTCAAGGGCAGCCGGAACCAGCGGATCATCAATGTGCCGGAAACGCTCCGCAAAGGCGAGATCGTCCTCTGGGGCGGCAGGGAATTTGCCTGAGCGGAAAAAACTCCGGATGCGGAAAGATCATCAAATAAAAAGGGAAAAGTATTATTGCGAGCGGGAATCCTGTCCTGTGGCCAAAAGCCGCGCGGAGGACGGGGTTCCCGCTCCTGTGCATCCCGCTTCCTCACGCGGGCAGGGGGAAGGGCCGGATCCGGGGCGAATCTGTGAAATGGTCCGGAGCCTTCTTGCAAACGGCGGGCAACATGGTACAATACGATGTATGACAGGCTGAAAGCTGTCAATTCAAAAAAGGAGATGATCCCATGGATATAATGTCTATGACAGAAGCAGAGCTGGAACAGCAGTGCATCGAATGGAGGCGCTGGTTCCACCGCCACCCGGAAATCAGCACGAAGGAGGAGCGGACTTCGGAAAAGATCCGTGGCATCCTCTCCGAACTGGGACTGGATCCAGTTCGCGGCCAGGGCCATTACGGTCTTGCAGCGACCCTCAAAGGAGCGAAGCCCGGCCCGATGATTGCACTGCGGGCCGATATGGACGCCCTGTCGGTAAGCGAAGAGACCGGACTGCCCTTTGCTTCGGAAAATCCGGGCGTCATGCATGCCTGCGGCCATGACGTCCATATGACGACTCTTTTGGAGACGATCCTCCGCCTCCTGCGCCGGAGGGATGAGATCGAAGGCAGCATCCGCATCCTCTTCCAGCCGTCCGAGGAGCTTTCTCCCACCGGCGGTGCCCGCTATATGCTGGATGACGGATTCCTGGAAGATGTCAAAGCGGTCTTCGGCCTCCATGTGTGGCCCAATTATCCGGTCGGCCGGATCGGCGTCAAGGCGGGTGCCCTGATGGCGGGTTCGGACCGGATCCGCGTAAAGATCAAGGGCCGCACGGCCCATGCCGGCCATCCCCATGAAGGGATCGATGCCATCATGGCAGCGGCGGACTTCCTGCAGCAGGTGAGCCACATCGTGGCGCGGCGCATCAGCCCCCTCGATACAGCGACCATCAACATCGGGACCATCCACGGCGGCTCCCGCTACAATGTGCTGCCCGGCTCGGTGGAGATGGAAGGGACCATCCGGACGCTCGACGAGACGACGCGGAACCATATCCCCGAGTGGATCAAAGGCATCCTGGAAGGCCTGAAGGCAGGAAGCGGCATCGACTATGAGTTCGACTATTTCCGCGGCTACCCCGTGGTCATGAACTGGCCCGTCCCGGCAAGGCTCGTCGCCGAGACGGCCCGCAAAGTCCTCGGCGAGGGCGGTGTCGAACCCCATGTCAGTCCCGATTTGACAGCGGAGGATTTCGGCGTCTACCTGACCGAGGTCCCCGGTGCGTTCCTGTGGCTGGGCTGCGGTACGCCGGGCGAACCCGTCTACGGACTGCACAATGCCAAATGCAGCCCCAATGAACAGGCACTCATCACGGGATCCCGTCTGATGAGTCAACTGGCAATCGATGCATTGAAAGCTCTGAATTCCGGAGAGGACTTCAGCAGAAAGGACTGACTTCCGGCAAAAACTGCAGCGGAAGTTCGTGAGGTGAATGGAATGAAGATCATGGTAATCGGCGGCGGCGGTGTCGGCGGATATATCACGGCATATCTCGACAAATACTGCCCCGGCGAAGTCACACTTGCAGAACGAGGCAAACATAAGGAGTATATGGAAGCTCACGGTATTTCCGTGTACAGTGAGGCCCTGGGAGACCGGCTGGTGAAAGTCCCCGTGACCGATCAGCCAGCCCGGGCGGGCGTACAGGATATCATCTTCATCTGCGTCAAGGCAGATTCCCTGGAGGAAGCGCTGAAGAACATCGCCCCCGCCGTGGATGACGGGACGATCCTCGTGCCGCTGATGAGCGGCGCCGAACATGAACGCTGGATCCGCCGCACCCTGGATAAGGGCATCATCGTCGATACGGCGCTTTATATCCACAGCGAGATGGCGGACGACTATTCCATCCACCAGCACGGCAAAGTGGTCCGCATCTACATCGGCTCCGAGGACCATGAGGCCCTGGAGGAGATCCACGAGCTGCTGAACCATCCGGGCCTCCGGGCCTATCAGGCGGTCGACATCCGCCTGGAGACCTGGGAGAAATATGTCTTCAATTTTGCCTACAACCTGGTGACGGCCTATTACGGCATGCCGCTCGGAAAAGTCCTGGAGCAGCCCGACGCGGAAAGCATCATCCACCAGCTGCTGGAGGAAGTCTGTGCCGTGGCGGATGCCATGGGGATCATCCTGCCGAACCGCATCGGAGAGACCCAGTACCGCCGCATCCTTACGAAGGAGGACCGGACCTCGACGCCGTCCCTCGCCCTGGACATCGCAAGAGGCCGGGAAGGGGAGCTCGATATGTTTTCCGGCTTTTTGCTGCGCATGGCGAAACGCTGCCATGTGTCCGTGCCGATGACGGAAAAAGTGGATAGGAAGATCCGTGAGCGCCTGGCAGCTGTCCGGAAGGAGAAAGGCTTATGAAAATCGTCTTCATCGGCGACAGCCTCGTGAGCTGTCCCAACGTGCCGCTTGCCGAAGCCTGGCCCGAGCTGGCGGCCCGGAAGCTGTCCTTCCGGGCTGTGAACAACGCCGCCGGCGGGCGCCTGACCCTGGTGATGCGGGGCATGTTCCGTTCGGACGTGGCGGCGGAAGAGCCCGACGGGGTGTTTGTCCTCTGCGGGACGAACGATATCCTGCTCGATGAACCGCTGGCGAAGATCCGGGAGAACATCACGGTGACGCTCGATCAGGCGGCCGCAGCGAAGATCCCCATGATCATCCTGGGCAAGCCCCATCTGACCCGTCCGGAGAGCACCGATGCGGGCTGGCAGGTCCCGAGCGAATTCGCTCAGCATAATGCAGCCCTGACGGAGTACCGGGCCTTCCTGGATGAGGAGGCGGCCCGGCGGGATCTCCCCGTGCTCGATCTGGAACCCATCCTGGCGGAGGGGGAGAAGGCCGCGGGCCATTCCCTCTTCTGTGACGGGCTCCATCCCACGGCGGAGGGAGATGCGCTGATCGCGGACGCTTTTGTCCGTCTGCTGCAGACGCATTTCGGAGACCGTTTATGACGGGGCCGGGAAATGCGCCGGTCACGATGACCCGTTCGGTCATGCTCTCCATGGCCAATTCGGCGGGGAACCTCTTCGGCGGGCGCCTGATGGCCTGGATGGATGAACTGTCCGGCATCACGGCACACCGCTTCGTCCATACGCGGGTCACGACGGCGGCAGTCCGCTCGATGAATTTCTATGTCCCCATCCACTACGGCCGGGTGCTGCAGCTGGAGGGCCGCGTCATCCGTGTGGGCGGCGCTTCCATGGATGTGGAGATCAAAGCCCTGCTCGAGCCGGAGGAGGAG
>OMYF01000076.1 GCA_900315205.1 uncultured Acidaminococcus sp. | reverse complement strand
AGGACAAACTGTCCATTATGATGGTTCTTGAATTGTCAATCTGTCTAAAAACAGGGGCGATGACCTTAAAAACTGTCCTTGACAAGGGGTACAGTTCAGTACAGACTTTGATGCTGCAATCTGCCGTCAGCGGACAGCAGCCAGCAGCCAGCAGTCAGATCCTGAATAGTGTCCAAACTTAGGGGTACAGCACAGTTATGAGTTGTGGGTTATGAGTTATGAGACGCGGGGCGCGGGGGTGGCCAGCCGTCAGCCGTCGGCAGCCAGCATTCAGTCGCGGGTCGCGGGCCGGGGCCAGTCATCAGCATCCAGCCACCAGCATACAGCAGCGATCAGCGGTCTGCGGATTGCGGCCTGCGATTTGCGGCCTGCGAATCGCGGGCATCAAAAAAGAGCTGTGAAAAAATGACTGGCATTTTTTCACAGCTCCCGCAGCCGGCCGCCCGGAAAAGAGTTTCAGATGAGCGGCAGCCCTTCAAAAGAGCGGGCAAAGTCGCTCAGGGCATGCTGGATCTCCACATAGGGATGGACCGTCAGGGCGATATCCTGGGTTTCCACTTTCCGCACAGATTTTTTCCGGAACTTGTCCCCGTCCTTTTTATACAGATACAGATTGGCCGACGTCACGGCCTGGATATAGGTCTCCGGACCGTCGTCCCAGTCGAGGAAAAACGGCTGCACATAGTACTCCTGCATAGCATTCACGACCGTGACAGCCACCACATCGGCACCCATCGCATCCGCCGCTGCCGCAAGGACCGATTCATCGACGCTGCCGCCGCCCTGGGTCAGGATGGCATCCCGTCCCTTGAGCAGCACCTGCGGATCCGAGATAAAGGTATATTTGGCCCGCGGATACGCCTGCCGGACCTGGCGCTGCCACAGTTCCCGCATCCGGGCCGTAGCGCTGCCCGTCCCGTCGATGACGATGAACGCGATCTGTTTCCGGTTCAGGCTGTCCGCTGCCGGTTCCTGTACGGATGCAGCCGGCTGTGCGGCACTGCCATCCGCCGCAAAAGCCGGCAGGGCGCTGCAGCACATCAGCACGAGGCTGCAGAGCAGCAAAAACAAATTCCTGATCTTCTTCATTTTTTCCATACCTCCTGGGCCGTCCCCCGTGTAAGAGTCAGCCCCAGATGCCGCGCCATGATCTGACCGGCATCACCATACGTGGCCATGGGCGCCAGAGGCCCCGGCCGCACGCCATCCCCGAAAAAGAGCATCGGGACGTGTTCCCGCGTGTGATCCGTGCCCTTCCAGGTCGGGTCGCAGCCGTGATCGGCCGTAATGAGGAAAAGGTCATCGGGCCGGGCATATTTCCGGAGTTCCGGAAGGCGCCGGTCGAGCAGCATCAGGCCTTCCCCATAACCGCGGACATCACGCCGGTGTCCGTAGGAGGAATCGAAATCCACGAAATTCGTAAAGACAAGACTGCCGTCCGGAGCCTCGCCAAGTGCTTCCAGCGTGGCATCGAACAGGGCATCCAGCCCCGTCGCATGGTACGCCTTCGTAATGCCGCGATGGGCAAAGATATCGGCGATCTTGCCGACGGCATAGACGGCTCCGCCGTGTTTCGTCACGGCGTCCAGCAGGGTCGGTTCCGGGGCGGCCACGGCATAGTCGTGACGGTTCCCCGTACGGGTGAAGGCGCCCGCTTTCTCACCGATGAACGGACGGGCGATGACACGGGCGATCCGGTACGGCCGGACCAGTTCAAAAGCAGTCTCGCAGAGGCTGTACAGCCGGTCCAGGCCAAAATACCGTTCGTGCGCGGCTATCTGGAGGACACTGTCCGCCGACGTATAGACGATGGGTTTGCCCGTGCGGCAGTGTTCCTCCCCCAGCTCCTGGATGATGACCGTCCCGGAGGCATGTTTCTCTCCCAGCACGCCCGGCAGTCCGCCGCGCCGGATCAGGCCGTCGATCAGTTCCCTGGGGAAACAGTGCGGCACATCGGGGAAATATCCCCAGTCGAACATGACCGGATAGCCGCACAGTTCCCAGTGGCCGCTCAGGGTATCCTTGCCCGTACTTTTTTCCGAAGCACAGGTGTAAGCGCCCGCAGGCGGCTCATCTTCTCCGATGGACGGCACAAGCGGTTTGCCCGTGCTCAGCGCATGGGCCCGTCCAAGGCCCAGCCTGGCCAGATGCGGCAGCGCAAAGGGGGGCAGATCCTCCCCTTTTTCCCGCTTTGCCGCAAACCACTGCACGATATGGCCCAGCGTATCGGCCCCGGCATCACCGAAACGATCGGCATCAGCCGCGCCGCCGATACCAAAAGAATCGAACATCAGGATGATACTGCGGCTCATACTGTCACTTCCCTTCCAAAAGCCACTCCAGACTGCATTTGACGACCCTCTGGAAGCGTTCCTCCGCCTGCTGATAGATCTCATGGGGTGCGATGTGCTCATCCTCGGTCCGCTGGGCCACGATGCCGCAGAGGCTGGCCGCACTGAGCCCCAGGGTCTGGGACGTCACGAAAAGGGCAGCGGTCTCCATCTCATAGCACAGGGCTCCCAGCGCCTGCCATTCCTCCAGGCTGCCCCGGAAACGGCGCGGCACATATCCTGTAAAGCTGTCGTAGCGCTCCTGCCCGGGCCAGAACGTGTCGGAAGATACGCAGATCCCCACCTGGAAAGGGATCTTTTCCGTACGGGCTGCATAGGCGAGCAGCTGGGTCAGATCGAAATCTGCCACGGCCGGGAATTCCAGCGGCGCATAATGGGTGCTCGTGCCTTCCAGGCGGACAGCCCCCTTGAAGATGGCGATGTCCCCCAGCTTCAGTTCTTCCTGGATGGAGCCCGCCGTCCCCACACGGATGACACGGCGGATCCCCAGCCGCGCCAGCTCTTCCAGACAGATCGCCACGGACGGCCCGCCCATGCCGGTCGAGCAGACCAGGACGGGCTTATCCTGCACCTGGGCCAGCCAGCTCGTATATTCGCGGTGGCTGCCCAGTTCCACAGCAGGTCCCAGCGCCTGGGCGAGAGACGGCACTCTTCCCGGATCGCCGGGGAGGATCGCCGTATCGGCCCCCAGGAGCATATTGCCGGATAATTGTGTATGGTAGAGGATTTCCTCCGGTTTAGAAAAATTTGCCATCGTCTCGTCCCTCCGGATCATTGTGATTATTCTGGTAACGCTATTATAACATAGAGAGGGTGAAATGTTGGATAGCATCTTCTGAAAGAAACGCATCCCGCAGTCAGGAGCCTTCCCGATACGGCCGCCTGCAGATGCAAAAAGCCCCGCCCGGAGGTTCCCTGAAAGGAGCCTTCGGCGGAGCTTCCCGAAAAGGATCAGCCTTCCGCTTCCATCGCTTTCCGGACGGATTCTTCACAGCTGCGCATGGCCAGGATGGATTCCTGGAATACCTTGTTCATATCCCAGCCCAGCATGGCTGCACCCTGTTCGATGACGTCGCGGCTGCAGCCGGCAGCGAAGTGTTTGTCCTTGAATTTCTTTTTAAGGGATTTCACTTCCATATCCTGGACGCTGCGGGACGGACGCATCAGCGCCGCGGCACCGATGAGCCCGGAAAGTTCGTCCACCGTATAAAGGACTTTTTCCATCTCCAGGGTCGGTTCCACATCGCTGCAGCGGGGCCAGCCGTGGCTCGCGACAGCATGGATCAGTTTGTCATCCCAGCCTTTTTCCTTCAGGATCTCGGCTTCCTTCCGGCAGTGCTGCTCCGGGAACTTTTCATAATCAAGGTCATGGAGCAGGCCCACGAGCCCCCAGAAATCCTCTTCCGCGCCATAACCCAGGGTCCTGGCGAAATACCGCATGCAGCCCTCCACCGTCAGGGCATGCTGCCGGTGGAACGGTTCCTTATTATACTCTTTGACAAGCTCCCAGGCTTCTTCTCTCGTTTTTCCACTCATTCCGATCTTTCTCCCTTCCCAGCGGCCGCTGCGGATGACGCCATCCCGGTAAAAGAGCCTCCCGGCGCATCCGGCGGTCTCTTTGCCGTATGATGGTGCCACAGCAAAGATGCAGCAGCCGAAGATGGTGCAGCCGCTTTTACAGCCTGCACTGAAACTTAATTGTAACACAAAAACGGGGACTCCTCACAACTTTTCTGCTGCCCGCAGATCCGCACCGGCCCTGCCGCAGCCGGAACGGTCCAGAAGGAGAGCCCGTGCTTTTTTACGATTGAAAAAATTCTCCATCCCCTGTACGATGATCTCAGGAGCTGCTTCCACCTTGCAGCAAAAAAGAGAAAGGAGTCCGGTGCTCCCGCTTCGGCAGTCACCGGGGAAAAACATCATGAAAATCAGTTTTATCGGTGTCGGCGTCATGGGCGGCGGAATGTGCATGAATCTCATCAGGAAGGGCCTCAGCGTCCGGGCCATCGCCCGCAGAGAGGAGCATCTGACGGCTTTCCGCGAAGCCGGAGCGGAGATCAGCACCCGGAACGGGACAGCGGCGGACAGTGATGTCATCTTCCTCTGCCTGCCCGACGGGAATTCGGTCAATCAGGTCCTCCTCGGAGAAACGGGACTGCTGTCCAGACTGCCAAAGGGCCGCATTATCATCGACTGCAGCACGATCGGCTATCTGGAAGCCCGGGACCTTGCCGGTCTCTGCGCCGCCCGGGGCGTGGCCTATCTCGACGCGCCCATTTCCGGCCATCAGAGCAAGGCTGCCGACGGCACGCTGACCATCATGGTCGGCGGGGACAGGGCCGTCTTCGAGCGGGTAAAGCCGCTCCTTGATATCGTCGGGTCCACCATCCTGTACATGGGGGAAAGCGGCAGCGGGCAGCTGACCAAGATAATCAACAACTGCGTCCTCAATATCTGTACCGCCGCCTTCTGCGAGCTGATGCCGCTCGGTGTGAAGCTGGGCCTTCCGGCAGAAGAACTGGGAAAGGTCCTGATGACCGCATCCGGAGCGAGCAACGCATCCCGCATGCTGATCCCCAAGATCCTGAAAGGGGATTTCACTTACGGCTTTTCTCTGGACCGCGCCTATAAAGACATGGCCCATATGGCAGAAGTAACGACGCGGTTCAAAGTGCCCCTGCCCACCCTGTCCGGAACGATGCAGACGTACCAGCTGGCGCTCCGGCACGGGGACGGGGACTTCTACAAAGGAGCCATGATCCGTTTCTACGAAGATCTGCTGGGCGTGGAATGCCGGGAGAAAGGGAAGCTCTGATGCTGTGATGCTTTGATGCTGTGGTGCCTTGATGCTGTGGTGCTGCAATCTGCCGTCAGCCGTCAGCAGCCAGCCGCCAGCAGTCGGCTCTTGAATAGTGTCCACATTTAGGGGTACAGTATAGGGCTATGGTGCTGTGATGCTTTGGAGCTTTGATGCTGCTATTCGCCGTCA
>OMYF01000031.1 GCA_900315205.1 uncultured Acidaminococcus sp. | reverse complement strand
ATAAGTCAACCATATATATTTTTTGAAGCCCCCTTTGAGGGCTTGTTTGCTGCGCCTTCTTTTACGGTATCTAACCGTCTGCTTCTTTTTTCAAACTTAATATATTTTGAAGCCCCCTTTGAGGGCTTGTTTGCTGCGCCTTCTTTTACGGCATCTAACCGTCTGCTTCTTTTTTCAAACTTTATTCCTCCAGCCTGGAAACAGCAGACACTGCCGGCTGTTTCCTGTAAAATCCGTTCAACGATCTATGCTATATCTTACTATAAATGGAAAAAAAATTCCATACTAACTTACAGGGATATCCAGGAAATATTTTCTTCCATCCTTCATAAACACGGCAGAGCAGCCTGCTCCAGCCGCTGAAAGGATACCGGGGACTGCGCTTTCCTGCCGTCTTTTATATCCCATGCCGGAAAGCAACGGGAAAATTCCCTGACCGCATCCACCGTTTCCCCGGTTTTCCCGGCGGGACCGTGCACTGTGGGGCGAGCTTTTTCCGAAAGGTCCTTTTGCTGCAAAGCGCCGGGCATCGCGTTTTAAAATCATTTTGTAACCTTTTATATATTTTTACAGTTTCGATTCAGAAAATTCAAAAATTGTTCTCTGCCTCTGTCATTAAATTCCTGTATGCTGTATACTATTTAAATAGTCTGTCATTTTATTCAAGCAGCCGTCCCGGCTGCCAGGCAAAAGAGAGGATTGCTTATGACTCGACTGTTCATCGAAAACCCCAACGGAGCACAGGCTGTGCTCAATGATTTGTACAGAGATATGGAACGCCGCATCAGCGCAAGCTCGCCCGGGCTCTGCCCCATCGACATGACCCTCAGCTTCCTGCGGCTCTGCCATGCCCAGACCTGCGGCAAATGCGTACCCTGCCGGATAGGCCTGGGGCAGCTCGCGGTTCTTATCGAACGCGTCCTGAACCGGACCGCGACCCTTGAGACGATCGACCAGATCGAAAGGACCGCCCGGGTCATCGCCGATTCGGCGGACTGCGCCATTGGCTATGAAGCGGGCAGCATGATCCTGAAGAGCGTGCGCGGCTTCCGCGACGACTATGAATCCCACATCCTGCATGGGCGCTGCATCACCGGACTGACCCACCCCGTACCCTGCGTGACGGTCTGCCCGGCCCATGTCGATATCCCCGGCTATGTGGCCCTGATCCGCGAAAAACGGTACGATGACGCGGTCCGCCTGATCCGCAAGGACAATCCCTTTCCTTCGGTCTGCGGATACGTGTGCGAGCACCCCTGCGAAAAACACTGCCGCCGGCGCATGGTGGATGATGCCGTCAACATCTGCGGCCTGAAGCGCTTTGCCGTGGATCATGCCAAGCTCATGGCAGCGCCGCCCAACGCGCCGTCCACAGGAAAATCCGTGGCTGTGATCGGCGGCGGCCCGGGCGGCATGACCTGTGCCTTCTACCTGGCCCAGATGGGCCATGACGTGACGGTCTATGACCAGCGGCCCCGCCTGGGCGGGATGCTGCGCTACGGCATTCCGAATTACCGCCTGCCCGAAGAAGTGCTGGACCGCGACCTGGCCTATGTCCTGTCCGCGGGCATCCACTACAGGACCGGGATCTCCGTCGGCAGGGACATCAACATCGCGGACATCCAGCGGCAGTATGACGCAGTATACATCGCCATCGGCGCCCATAAGGACAAGAAACTCAACCTGCCCGGCGAAGATGCCGAAAATGTCGTCAGTGCCGTAGCGCTCCTGCGTGACATCGGCGAAAACCGCATCCCCGACTTCACGGGAAAGGACATCTGCGTCATCGGCGGCGGCAATGTCTCCATGGACGCCACCCGCACCGCCCGCCGCCTGGGAGCGCGGAACGTGACCTGCGTCTACCGGCGCCGTGAAGAAGACATGACGGCCCTGCCGGAGGAAATCACGGCTGCCACGGCAGAAGGCTGCCGGATCCTCCCGCTGCAGGCGCCCGACCATATCGAAAAAGATGCCCAGGGGCGGGTAGCCGCGCTCTGGACCCGTCCCCAGATCATCAGCGAATACGGAAGGGACGGACGGCCCAGGCCAAAGGACGCCGACCTTCCGCCGGTGCGGATCCCCTGTGATTATGTCATCGTCGCTATCGGGCAGGCCATCGTGAGCCAGCCCTTCAAGGCCATCGGTGTGCTGACGACGCCCCGCGGCGCCATCCAGGCCGATACGACGAGCAGTGTCCCCGGTCTGTCCAACATCTTTGCCGGCGGGGATGCCGTCTCCGGTCCGGCCACGGTCATCCGGGCCGTGGCAGCCGGCAAGGTCGCCGCTGCCAACATCGACGCCTTCCTGGGATTCGACCATAAGATCTCCAGTCCGGTCGAAATCCCGTCAGCCCACTTCACCCATACACCGCCCTGCGGCCGGATCAACCTGAAAGTGCACACGAACCGCGACTGCGTCGGCGATTTTTCCCTGGCCGTCGACGGCATGACGCCTGAGGAAGCCCACCAGGAAGCGAGCCGCTGCCTGCGCTGTGACCATTACGGCTTCGGAAGCTTCAAAGGAGGGAGGGAAACGGAATGGTAACGCTCACGATCAACGGAAAACAGATCTCTGTGCGGGATGACGCGACGATCCTCGAAGCGGCCGCGTCTGCCCATATCCATATCCCGCACCTGTGCTATCTCAAAGACATCAACGAAATCGCGGCCTGCCGCGTCTGCTGTGTCGAAGTCGAAGGCGTCCATGCCATGGTCACCGCCTGTAACAGTCCCGTCCGGGAAGGCATGGTGGTCCATACCCATTCCCCGCGGGCCCGCGAAACACGCCGGATCAACGTGGAGCTGATCCTCTCCCAGCACGACTGTCACTGTGCCGACTGTGTCCGCAGCGGCAACTGCCAGCTCCAGCAGATCGCCAACGATCTGGGCATCATCCGCTCCCCCTTTGAAGTGCAGCTGCCCAAAGGGCTGCGCGGGGCTTTCTCGACGACATTCCCCCTCTACCGGGATTACCAGAAATGCATCAAATGCATGCGCTGCATCCAGGTCTGCGACAAGATCCAGTCCATGCACATCTGGGACATCGCGGGCACGGGCGGCCGCACGACCGTCGACGTGTCGAACAACCGGGTCATCAAGGATTCCGACTGCACGCTCTGCGGGCAGTGCATCACTCACTGTCCGACTGCGGGCCTGCGCGAGCGGGATGATACGCAGAAGGTCTACCAGGCTCTGGCCGACCCGGACAAAATCACCCTCGTCCAGGTCGCTCCGGCGGTGCGGGCCGCCTGGGGAGAAGCGTTCGGCCTGCAGCGGAAGGATGCCACCATGGGACGCGTCTGTGCGGCGCTGCATCAGCTCGGCTTCGATCATGTCTATGACACCGGATTCGGAGCGGACCTGACCATCATGGAGGAAGCAAGTGAATTCCTCGAGCGCTTCACAGCGGGTGAACTGAAGACCCATCCCATGTTCACGAGCTGCTGTCCGGGCTGGGTCCGCTTCCTCAAAGGCCAGTTCCCGGAGCTCACGGGCTGGCTCTCCACATCCAAATCGCCGCAGCAGATGTTCGGGGCCATCGCCAAGACGTGGCTGGCGGAAAAACTCGGGGTGGCACCGGAAAAACTCTTCCTGGTCTCCATCATGCCCTGCCTGGCCAAAAAAGCCGAATGCAACCTGCCGACCATGCGTACAGCTGCCGGACCGGATGTGGACTGCGCCCTGACGACGCGGGAATTCATCCGCATGCTGCGCGCGGACAACATCGAGCCGGAATATCTCGAAGAAATGTCGCTGGATGATCCCATGGGCGCCCATACCGGGGCAGCCACCATCTTCGGTGCCACGGGCGGTGTCATGGAAGCGGCCCTGCGCACAGCTTACTGGAAGCTGACGGGAGAAAATCCTCCGCCGGATCAGTTTGCAGCCATCCGTACAGGGGGCACGGGCCTGCGCGAGGCCACTTATGAAATCAACGGGACCCGGGTCCGCTGCGCCGTCGTGAGCGGACTTGCCAATACGCGCCGCCTGATGCTCGATCTCAAGGCGGGCAAAGCCCACTACGATTTTGTGGAAGTCATGGCCTGCCCCGGCGGCTGTGCCGGCGGCGGCGGCCAGCCTATCTCCATCGACGATGAAGAACTGTACGGGGTCCGGGGAGCCCGTCTCCACGCGCTCGACAAAGAGGCAAAGCTCCGTTTCTCCCATGAGAACCCGCAGATCCAGCGGCTCTACCGGGAATATCTGGAGAAACCGCTGAGTCCGCTGGCGGAAAGACTCCTGCATACGGATCATTTCGCCTGGAACGTGACGGACTGCTTCTAAGGAGCCTTCGCTGTACCGGAAAGAGGATCCGGCCGAAAATCGGAAAATGCCGAACAGGGCTGGGAAATTGCCAGCCTGACAGATAAACAGGAGCTGTGAAAAAATGATTCCTCATTTTTTCACAGCTCCTGTTCTGTTGCTTACGGCCTGAGCTATCTGCAGCAGCCGGGCCGCAAGGATGGATTCCACAGCATATGGAAGGAAAGCCGCGCCACAGCTCTCAGCACCAAAGCACCACAGCATCACAGCACCACAACATCAGCGCACCACAGCCCCTTTTCCGAAGGTTCAGGCTCCGGCGCCTGCCAGCGGATCGGGCCCGAAACGGTTCGGGCCTGCGGTACCCCGGAAACACCACAATTTGATCAGTACATAGAGATTGGCAAACGGGACCAGCATCCAGAGAAGGTACCAGCCGGACTTGCCAAGATCATGGCTGCGCCGGATCCCCAGTGTCAGGTCCGCCAGGGAAAGGGCCACTCCCACAGCGATAAAGAAGAGGCTCTGCCCGCCCAGGGAACTGACCGTCCCCGTTTCTGCCGCCATGCGCAGGGCCGCGTCAGAATCAGAAAGAACAGATGCGGGCTCAGCCAGCAGCTCCGCCGCGGCAAGCAGGATATTGAGCAGGTAGAGGATCAGGTTCCGCAGCACGAATTTTTTCCGGTTCATCCGGCCCCGGAACGAAAAGAACTTATCTCCCAGGGACTGCTCCTCCTCCGCCTGATACGTGGGAAGAGATTTCCAGAAATCCGGTGCCTTCCCGGCATGCTTCCGGGAAGGCTGTGAAGGACCGCTCCCTTCGAGAAGGGCTCCGCAGTATGGACAAAAACGTGATCCCGAATCGATTTCGCGGCCACATTTGGGACAAATCTCACTCATGGGCAACTCCTTATTTCAGACGGCTCCAGGCCGTGGATGGGCAAATCTCATTTCATCATTATACCGTATCGGGCGCATAAAAGCGTAACAAATTTGGAAAAAATCGGAGCGGAGCCGGCCGCAGACTGCCGGAAGGAGCCGCTCTGCTGTCAAAAGTCAGGACGTCCACCTTTTAATTTAATTATTCTATTGATTTTCATGTAATTAAATTTGATCATTTTATTATTGCAATCTATAATGGACCCGACGAACGAACAGAACCATCTGCATACAACCTTTGAAAGAGGAATCGATAATGAAGAAAGACGTCATGCTGGTAACGGGTGCCGGTCAGATTTCCATGGCCATTGCCCGCCGTTTCGGTTTTGGAAAAAAGATCATCCTGGGCGATAAAAAAATCAATGCAGAGCACATCAGCCGGATCATGGCGGAAAGGAAAACACCCTGCCCACGTACGCCAAAGGCGCTTCTGTGGCCAAAGAGATCGGTATCGAGTGCAAACGGCGCCCAGCAGCAGCCCCGGAGTGTGGAACCGCAGATCCACGAATGGCTGAAAGGGCTCAGCATCATCTGACAATATCCACAGCCTGCATGGCAAGATCAAATGTAAAACCCGCTCCGGACACATGATGAAACAGGTCCGGAACGGGTTCTTTTTTGGTTCTATCCTAAAATTTGAAGGGGTCAAAGATAATCAGGTATTAACAGGACATCAAATCCTCCAGTCTATCAGGTGACCAAACCACAGCAAAGGAGAAACAAGGTGTCCTCTGCCAGATACATTATGCAGGATAAGCCGTTTTTTCAAGGACCGCTTTGGGCGTCAGGCGCTTCCGGCCTGTCCGGCAGTCCCTTCATTCCGCCGTATAGGCATCATAGATCTTTCTTGACAGGGCGGCGATCCCATCGTACGGATAGTAGTCCGATGTGAAGATGACGAGTACATAATCACCGTTTGCCGTGTAGACGATCCCTCCGTCGTGCCGGACATCACTGACTTCCCCTGTCTTGTGAGCGACGACGGTCCCCTCGGGCAGCCTGGCCGGGATCTTGTCGTTATCGGTCTGCTGATCATAGATGCCGAGCATCTCCGCGTCCAGTTCGGGACTGACGCAGGTACCGTTATACAGCCGTTTGAAAAGGAGCCCGACGTCCTTTACGCTTGTCAGGTTGTCCCGGCCCGCCTGCAGTGCGGCAAGGTCCATCATCTTCCGCCTGAGCACGCTGCTGCGGTAGCCGTGTGCCTGCATATAGGCGTTGATATTTTCCATGCCGAGCCGGTCGATGAGGATATTGGTCGCCGTATTATCGCTGTCGATGATCATCTTCTCCAGCAGTTCTTTGAGCGGCACTCTGGTGCCGTAGGCCCGGTTCTGGAGCGTTCCCGAGCCGCCCACCACATTGTCCCGCGTCAGCGTGAACGTTTCGTTCCGGCTGAGAGTCCCGTCGGCAATGTCCTGATAGGCCAGAGCCAGGATGAAGACTTTGATCATGCTGGCAGAAGGCATCGTCTCATTTCCCCGGTACAAACCGCCTTTCTGCGTCAGATCGGAAAAATACACATGGCACGGAGCCGCGTTTTTAATGATCCCGGCAATCTTCCGGAGTCTCGGGCTGAGCTTTGCCTCCTGCTGCGATACGGCCTGCGCAGCCGCCGCCCTTCCCGGTACTGTCAGCGCCGGCAGCAGGAACATCCCCGCTGCCAGGAGCGCGCACACTGCTTTCCCTGGTTTCAAAAGAATTTCACTCCTTCCCCGGCAAGTCCATCCCTGAGGCCCTGCATGAAAATGGGTCCCGGGTCGATCTTGCCATGATAGTATCCTTTGATGTTTTCTTTCCACAATTCCGTATGCATGGCCTCATCCTGCTGATAATGGCCGAGGACCCACGTGATGGTCGGGTACTTTTGATGCAAAAAGCGGATCAGCCGGATATTTGCCTCGAGCTGGGCCTCCGTCAGATCTTCCTTTCCATCCGCGCCGCCGACATTCTCGATGCCGATGGCGCACCAGTTGAGTCCGATGGCATGCCGGTCCAGAGCTGTTTCCGGTGTGAGCTGCCAGATGGTGCCGTCTTTGCCGACCAGGAAATGGGATGCGACATTCAGCGTCCCGTTCTTCAGCTTCGGCTGCTCCTCGGGATAAAAGAAACGGTACACCCCTTCCATGGAGTCCGATGCCGTCCAGTGCACCACGACGGCCCGGGGGACGATGGTTTCCATTTCCTCCCCATAATGGATGCGGGCATACTCGCGCATCAGGCGCCGCCGCACATTGGAAAAAGCGATCGGCTTCTGTATGATCTCCGGTCCGGGTACATCCTGAGCCGTCAGTACCGTCTCTTTTCGGGTTTCTGCGGCCGGACCGGCACTGTCCCGCACGGACGCGCAGGCACTGCTCCCCAGAAGACAAAGGAGCAGCAATGCAATGAGCTTTTTCACATCAATCCCCCTTTTCTGCGGCATCTGCTTCCAGACGGCGGCCGGCTTCCTGCAGGGCGTGACGGAGCACGGGCAGGGATACGGCTGCACCGGCCAGCCAGGCCGCCTGGTCGGCCCAGGTGATGGCGCCGAAGCCAAAGGTACCGACAAAACACAGACAGACAAGGATCCTCGCCGCCATACTGACGAGGCTCGTCCCCATCGCCCGGCCGGCGAATCCGGTTCCCTGCAGGCCCGCCCGGCAGCCGTTCGTGATGCCGAGGAGCCAGAGCCCGCAGCCCAGCCGGCGCAGACAGAGTACGGCAAGTTCCATTTCGGATCCCTGCGTCCCCGCAAGGAAAATCCGGTTCAGCGGACGGGCAAAGACCAGCAGCAGTACGCCGGCACAGAAACCGTAGAGCACAGCTGCCAGGGTGGCCCTGCGCAGTCCTTCCCGGATCCGCTCCATCCGGCTGGCGCCGTAATTCTGAGCCACGAAAGCGGAAACAGCCGTCGCTATGGCGTCAAAAGGACAAAGAGCGAACTGCTTGAGCCTGGACGCGGCTGTATACGCCGCGGCGCAGGCCGTCCCCAGACTGTTGTTGGCTCCCTGCATGACCATGGATCCGACAGCGATGACGGACCACTGCAGCCCCATCGGGATCCCCATGGCAAGGAGTCTCCTGCTTTCGTCCGCACGGAAACTCCATTCCTGCGGGCTGATGGCAAGGAGCGGGAACCGGTGGCGCAGCGCCCGCAGACAGAGGAACGCCGAAGCCGCCTGGGACAGGGCCGTTGCCGCGGCAGCGCCCGGCACGCCCCAGCGGAAGACCATGATGAAAAGACAGTCCAGCAGCACATTGAGCAGAGAAGCCGCGGTCAGATACAGGAAGGGAGTCCGCGAATCCCCGACAGCCCGCATCACCGAGGCAAACCAGTTATAGAAAAGCGTAAAGGGGATGGCAAGAAAGATTACAGACAGGTACTGCCAGGCCGGCAGGAAGATCTCCCCGGGGACCTGCAGCGCCGCAAGGATCTGCCGGCAGGAAAAGACCGTCCCGAGCGTCAGGAAAAAGGCGGACAGCACCGTAAGGAAAGTCCCGGCTGCTTCAAATCGGTGCATGGCCCGCATGTCCCCGGCGCCGAACCGCTGACCGACCGGAATGGCAAAGCCCAGGCACAGGCTCTGGCAGAAGCCGGTCACAAGGAACTGGACACTCGATGTGGAACCCACCGCGGCAAGCGCCGCAGCTCCGAGCGTCCGGCCCACGATCGCCGCATCCGCCAGATGGTAGGCCTGCTGGAGCAGGTTGCCGAGCAGCAGGGGCAGACTGAAGCGCAGGATGAGTGCAAGCGGACTGCCCGCAGTCATATCTTCCATAAAATGCCCGCCTCCTCTGCACAGCTGACTTTGCGGCATCTGCAGCCGCCTCCATGTATCCCATTATAGGGAAACTTTGCCAAACTGGAAAGTCCCGGATTGCGCCGCGGATTGACAAAAGGTCCGCAGCCCCGCTAAGATAGAAGGATCGTTTCCCATCCAAAATGATCTGCCGTACCCAGTCCCAGCGAAAGGAAGCCTATGTTCCACTTTTCAGCAACATTCAGAAAAAATACCGTACGCTGCCTTGCCCTTGCCCTGCTGCTGTCCGCCGCAGCCCTGACACCGGCCCTGGCCGCCGTCCCGCAGACAGCAGCCATGCAGGAAAGCAGCCGTTCCGCTGCCCAAAGCGGCGGTCCGGAAAAACAGGCGCCTCTTTCTGCAGGCAAAACACAGAGCAGTCCTTCGCAGGCCGCACCAAAAACAGGACCGGCCCGGACGCTGCCGCAGGCTCCAAAAAAGCAGTCCGTCCCGCCCAAAGACAGCGGGATCACCCTGACCATCAGCGCAGCCGGGGACTGCACGCTCGGTACGGATGAAAACTTCGGCTACGACGGCACCTTTGCAGCCGCCTATGACGCAGCAGACTGGGATGCTTCGGTCTTCCTGAAAGGGGTGGAACCGGTCTTCCGGAACGATGACCTGACCATCGTCAATCTGGAAGGCCCGCTGAGCGAAGGCGGCGTCCGTCAGGAAAAGACCTTTGCCTTCAGGGGCCCGTCCCATTACGTAAATGTCCTGACCGCAGGCAGCGTCGAAGCAGCGACACTTGCGAACAATCACAGTTACGACTACGGGGAGGACGCCTACTGGGATACCTTCAGGACACTGGGCGAAGCGGGCGTCATGCCCTTCGGCTACGAAGAAAGCCAGATCCTTTCCGTCAAAGGGATCCCCGTCGGTCTGGCAGGGATCAATGACCTGGCCGGCGGTGCCGAAGAGCAGCTCCTCACGGAGCTGCAGAAACTGAAAGCAGAAGGCGCGCAGCTCCTCGTCGTCTATTTCCACTGGGGCACGGAACTTGCCGCGGTCCCGGATCCGGACCAGGTGTATCTGGCCCATCTGGCCATCGACAGCGGAGCGGATCTTGTCCTGGGCGCCCATCCCCATGTGCTCCAGGGAGTGGAAACATATAAAGGAAAAAAGATCTGCTACAGTCTGGGCAATTTCTGCTTTGGCGGAAACAGCAACCCGTCCGATAAAGATACGATGATCTTCCAGCAGACTTTCACGTTCCGGGACGGCAGACTGGCCGGCTCTGACGCTGGCCGCATCATTCCGTGCCGCATCTCCTCGACGCCGGACTGTAACGATTACCGTCCCACGATCCTCACGGGAGCGGAGGCCGAAAGAGTCCTCGCAAAGATCGCAGGCCGCCTCCCCGGCACAGAACAGGAAGGCCCCGTCTCCGATCCGGAAGACAAGCCATAAAAATGCCGGCTCCATGCAGTGCATGGGGCCGGTATTTTGCAGTATGGAGCCTTTCCCGTCACAGCGGCCGGGTACTTTCCTCCAGCAGCTGCTGCACAAGCGAATCCACCAGCGCGTTCCGCCGGTTTTTTGCATACGCCAGATAGACATCGCGCACCGCAAGGGCGCTGTCGATCTGATAGAACCGGACAGCGTCCGTCGGAGCGACGCACTCGGAAATGGAAGACCGGACAAAGGCCAGGCCCCGGCCCTCACAGACAAGATAATAGGCAGTCATCAGCTGGGCCACGTACATTTCCACCTGGGGCCGGAAGCCCGCCTCCTCACACATCCGGAGGCTCCGTCCGTGGCTGTCGTTGCCTTCCTTCAGCAGCAGGAAGGGCTGCTCCGCGAACTCCCTGAGAGGCACGCGTGGCTTCGACCCGCCCGGTTCCCGGCGCCGGCAGAAAGAGGCAAAATCATAGCAGTACTCCTTCAGTCTGGCGTTGATCGGGTTTTCCGTCGGTACAGCCAGGATTAGTTCCTCCGACTGCCATGGCTGGAATTCCACGTCACTCCTCTCACCCCGTTCTGCTTCCAGGACAAGGTCCAGCTCCCCGTCGGCCAGCTTCTCCCAGAGCATGTCGCTGTCCCCTTCGGTAAAGCTCAGCGTCACGTCCGGATGCCGGCCCTGGAAAGCTTCGAGCAGTTTCGGAAGGACGTACGTGATGAAAAACATGGAGCTCCCGATACGGATTTCCCGGTGGTTCTGCTGCTTGAGGGCCTGGAAATGATCTTCGAGTTCCTTTTCGAGTGCCATGATCTTCTCGATCCTGGTAATATAATACTCACCTTCCGGCGTAAGGGAAATCGGTTTGCTGCGCCTGTCGAAAATGGGGAACCCGATGCGTTCCTCCTCTTTCTTGACGACTGCGCTCAGCCAGGGCTGGGACACAAACAGTTTCTGAGCAGCCCGGGAAAATCCCTTTTCCTGATAGACTGCATACACATACTCTTTGTAATCGGCCATGTTCTCTCCTATAGGTAAAAATATATACTTGTGTTAACAATCACGTATTTTATTTTTCTGCGTTTTTCGAGTAAAATTATAACATATACGGAAGTATTTCGCTGTCAACAGAAGGGAGTCATCATACATGAAAGTTGCAGAAAGAATGAATCAGCTCGTTCCTTCCGGTATCCGCAAGGTCAATGAAAAGGCCCTTGCCATGGAACGCGCCGGTGAAAAAGTCATCCATTTTGAAATCGGCCGTCCGGATTTCGATACGCCGGAATACATCAAGGAAGCTGCCATCCAGGCAATCCGTGATGGCAAAGTACATTACACTTCCAACTTCGGTCTGATGGAACTGCGCCAGGCCATTGCGGAAAAGCTGAACAGAGAAAACAACATCCCCTATAAAGCAGAAGAGATCCTGGTTACGGCAGGCCTTTCCGAAGCTGTCATGGCTGTCCTCGAAGCAACCCTGAACCCCGGTGATGAGATCCTCGTCCCGAACCCGGTCTGGCTGAACTACATCAACGTCCCCAAACTGCTGGGCGCCGTGCCCGTCCTCTATGATCTGACCGAAGAAACGGGCTTCCAGATCGATCTGGATACGCTGGAAAAGAAAATCACGCCGAAGACAAAAGCCGTCGTCATCGTCACGCCGACTAATCCGACGGGCGGTGTCCTGAGTGAAGACACGCTGAAGAAACTGGCGGATATCTGCATCCAGCATAACCTGATGGTCATCTCCGACGAAGTCTATGAACGGATCGTCTATGACGGCGTCAAGGCAGTGAGCATCGCCTCCCTGCCGGGCATGAAGGAACGCACTTTCACGATGAACGGTTTCTCCAAAGCCTACGCCATGGACGGCTGGCGTCTCGGCTACGTGGCCGCTCCGGAAGAATGGATCAAAGTCCTGAATAAATTCCATCAGCACTGCGCGACCTGCGCCAACCACATGACCCAGGTTGCCGCCATCACGGCCCTGCGCGATGAAAAAGACGAAGTCGAAAAGATGGTCGCTGAATACAAGCGCCGCCGCGACTACGCGGTCAAGGCCATCAATGCGATCCCCGGCCTGTCCTGCACGCTTCCGAAAGGTGCTTTCTACATCCTGATCAACTGCAAGAAGATCAACATGGACTGCGAAGCCCTGGCGGCCTGGCTCCTGGAAAACGCCAAGATCGCCCTTGTGCCGGGCAACGTGTTCGGCCCCGGCGGGGAAGGCTATCTGCGCATGTCCTTTGCGACGGGATATGACGACGTCGTGGAAGGCTGCCGCCGTCTGGCCGATGGCATTGCCAAACTGACCAAATAAGACTGACTGATACGCGCCGTTTTCCGCCTGAGGGAAGCGGCCCGTCACAAGAGAAACCAAAGGAGGTTCCCTGTCATGCGTCTTGTTACGTTGAAACTCTTCGGCCTGGAAGTGGCCGGCATCAAAGCTGAGAAAGGTGTCGTCACCATCAGCACCCTGAACGAAGCCCTGGATAAGACATATCCCCTCGATATGCTCTCCCTGATCCAGGCCCAGTCCATCCCTGAGATCACCGACTGGTACAACAACGGCGGCAAAGCCAAACTGGATACCCTCGACGCCGTCCCCTATGATAAATGCGTCTACGGCCCGCTCTACCGCAACCCGAAACGCATCTTCGGCATCGGCCTGAACTATTCCGACCATGCCGGCGATATCGGTACTCCGCCCCCTGTCGGCTTCCCCGGCAGCTTCTTCAAGATGGCGGACACCCTCATCGGGCCGGAGGACACCATCCTGCTCCCCAAATTGAAAGAAGCGGAAAAGACCACCGCCGAAGCTGAGCTGGGCATCATCCTCGGCAAGGACTGCCGCGATGTGGCGGAAGCCGACTGGCAGAGCGTCATCGCCGGCTACACCACCATCCTCGACATGACCGAGGAATCCATCCTGAAGGGAAACGATTTCCTGAAGGGCAATCCCCGTTATCTCACCATCGTCAAGAACTTCCCGACCTTCTTCTCCTTCGGGCCTGAACTCGTCACTCCCGACGAAGTGCCCGATGTGCTGAAGCTGGAGATCCAGAGTGTCCATAACGGCGAGATCCACGCAAAGAACACGGTCGACCATATGACCCACAAGCCGGCCCGCCTGATCTCTCTGCACAGCAGCATCCAGGGCTGGTACGCCGGGGATGTGCTCTCCACCGGTACGCCGCGCGCTTTCCATATCCAGGAAGGCGATATCGCCGAATGCCGGATCTACGGTCCTGACGGCTTTGCCATGGAACCGCTGAAGAACCCCGTCATCGACCTGAAGAAACATTGATCCCCTATGTTTTGAATGAACAGGTTCCGGCTCAGGCAGCCGGAACCTCTCCCATCTTCTATAGAACCATCTGTCAGCAAGGAGGAATCATCCATGGATTTAGGTTTAAAAGGTAAAGTCGCTCTCGTACTGTCTTCCGCTTCCGGCATCGGCAAGGGCATTGCCACCGAATTCGCCCGTGAAGGCGCCACCGTCGCCATCGCCACGGCTCCGGCTTTCATGAAGGATCTGGAACAGGCCCAGGCCGACATCGAAAAAGAGACGGGCAACCGTCCGCATCTGTTCACCTATGACGTCAAGGACCCTGCCAGCATCACCAAGATGGTGAATGAAGTAGCCACCACCCTGGGCGGCCTCTATGCCCTCGTCAACCACTGCCCGGGCCCGAAGGCCGGTCCTTTCGAGAAACTGACCGAAGAAGACTGGGCAGACGGCTATGAGAAATGCCTGCACAGCTACACCTTCTCCATCCGCGCCGCCCTGCCGTACATGAAAGCAGCCGGCGAAGGGAGGATCCTGAACAGCACGTCCTCCTCCATCAAACAGGCTCTGGACAACCTGATCCTGTCCAACACCTTCCGCATGGGCGTCGTGGGCATGAGCAAGACCCTGGCCCGTGAAGTCGGCCAGTACGGCATCCTCGTGAACGTCATGGGACCGGGCCGCATCTATACGGACCGCATCAAGTATCTAAACAAGATCCGCGGCGAAAAAGTGGGCCTCACGGAAGAGGAATACACGAAGAAAGACAGCGCCGGCTTCCCGCAGAAGCGCTACCAGACCGTGGATGAATACGGCCGCACCGCTGTATTCCTGTGCTCCGCTGCCAACACGGCTGTATCCGGACAGTATCTGCTGTGCGACGGCGCCATGACCCAGGCTTATTGATTGATGCACTGACTGCAGCGGGAATTCCCGTTCTGCCTGTTTCCGGCAATATGGCAGGGGGCCGCGAAAAAGTGAGAAATCATTTTTTCGCGGCCCCCTGCCTTTTGTTTTGGAGGAGGACCATCCGGTCCGTTTTCAGCCTGTCCTGATCCCGTTTACTTAATGATCATCCACATATAGAACAGCATGCATACGCCGATCCCATACATAGCCGCCGGAACCGTTCTGGCTTTCCCGGCTGCGATTTTCATGATCAGATAAGAAATGATGGAAAGCGCCATGCCATTGGCGATATTGTAGGTCAGGACGGTCATCGCGACAGCAATGAAAGCGGGCAGGAATTCTGTGACATCCGTATAGTCGATCGCGCGCATGGAGGTCAGCATCTGGAACCCGATAATGGTCAGGACGGGGCCCGTGGCAACGCCCGGCACCATCAGCGCAAGGGGCGTGAAAAGAAGCATCAGCGCAAAGAGGACGGAGGTGCCGATTGCCGTAAGACCGGTCCGCCCGCCGTCAGCGACACCGCTGGCCGATTCGAGATACGTCGTCATGACGGGCATGCAGAAGAAACTGCCCAGTACGGTCGAAGAAGAGTCCACCTTGAAGCATTTATCGATGCCTGCCATATCCCCGTGTTTGTCCAGCCAGCCGGCCTGGTTGGCAATCCCCAGGATAATGCCCATCGTTCCAAAGAAATCCGGGACGAAGAAGGTCAGCAGCCAGGGAAAGTATTCCGGTTTCAGGGCATCCAGGATGTTCAGTCTTCCAATCAGAGGCATGATGCTGCCCGGGGCATTGAAAAAGCTGGTCGGCAGTTTTGTAATGTGCAGAGGGATGCCGATCAGCGTAACGATAATGATTGAAAGCAGCATGCTTCCCTTGATCTTCCGGGCTTCAAAGATCAGGATCAGGATGAATCCGATCAGGAACATAAAAGCTTTCGCCGTATGGAGATTGCCAAATACCAGCGTATTTTTCGCAGAAGCGACAACGATCCCGCCGGATTTCAGGCCGATCAGGGCGATCCACAGGCCAATGCCCCCGCTCAGTGCGATCTTGACACTGGCCGGTATGGCTTTGGCAATGATTTCCCGCATGCCGGCAAAAGAGATGATGACAAAAATCAGCCCTTCGATGAAGATAATGCCAAAAGCGGTTTCAACGGACATCCCGATGGAATCCAGATTGCTGATGATGGCTACGGAACTCATGCCCGGAGCCAGGCAAAAAGGCCGGTTCGTGTAGACCGCCATCACGCCGCTGCAAATGACGACCATCAGGATCAGCGCCGTCAAAGCACCTGATTTGTCGATGCCGGACTTGCTGAGCATATTCGGGATGACCGCAAGGACATATGACATCGTCGCAAATGTCGTCAGCCCGGCCAATAATTCCGTTTTCACGTCCGTACCATTTTCTTTTAGATGAAAATGGCGTTCTGCAAAAGAAGCAAATGCACTCTCTCTTTGTTCTTCCATCACAATCCCATCCTTTCTGCAGCCTGTACCATAATCCGCCTGATTCTGTACCGTTTTTCAGCCGTCACCTCCCCGGCAGGACAATCCCAGTGATAAGTTCATCATATGATAATACTTTGTTCACGGTTATAAATATAGAACAAAATCACTCTAAAATAAAAAAAAACGCAAATTTATGTATATTCCATAATTTTAATAGATATTCTGTTTCTGAATGAACATAAATATTTCCAATTGACCGGCGCAGCCAGCTTCTTCTTAAAAAATTTCTGCTTTGTTCCGGAAAAGTTCCTCACCGCTGAGCTTTGCTTCAAATATAAAAACAGGGGTGCGAAGAAAGATTCCCTTCTTCACATCCCTGTTCTCTTTATTTTGCTTCGCAGATTTTATCGATCAGCGCAAAATCCGCATTGCCGCCTGAAAGGAAGAATACGACGCGGTCCTCCCTGCGGAAATGGACCTTACCCTGCAGGACGGCGCCCAGCGTCATGGCAGAGCTCGGTTCCGCCAGGATCTTCCCGCTGAGGAGCAGCAGCTTCACCGCTTTTGCGATGAATGCGTCATCCACTTCCGCGACCTGATCCACCCGCTTCTGCACAATGGGGAAAGTCTTCTCTCCGGGTTTTGCCGTAGCGGTCCCGTCGGCGATGGTATCCCCGGCTTTGATGAGCGTCGGAGTCCCCGCGGCAAGGCTCACCGTAAAGCGGTTGCACAGGGCCGGTTCACAGCCGACGATCTTCACAGAAGGCTTCGTTTCCTTTACAGCCGTAGCGACACCGCTGATAAGGCCGCCGCCGCCCATGGGCACGACCACCGTATCCACTTCGGGCAGCTGTTCCATGATTTCAAGGCCTGCCGTGCCCTGACCGGCCATGACATCATAATCATCAAAAGGATGGATGAAACAGGATTTCTGTTCCTGGACGATCCGATCCGCTATGGCAAAGCGCTGTGACTTCTCACAAAGGACGATTTTCGCTCCCAGGGCCCTGATGGCGTCTTTTTTGACCTGAGGTGCGTGTTCCGGCATGACGACGGTCACAGGGACCCCCAGCAGCTTGCCGGCAAAAGCGACGCCGCGGCCATGATTCCCGCTGGACGCCGTGACGATCCCGTTTTTCAGGGTCTCCGGCGCAAGCTGCAGCGCTTTGTTGAGCGCCCCGCGGATCTTGAATGCGTTGATCCGCTGCATGTTTTCCGCTTTGACATAGACCTGACAGCCCAGAATCTCATCGAGATTTTCCAGACGGATCACGGGTGTACGGAACACATATGGACGAAGTCTTTCCTGTGCTTCTTTGATCGTTTGCAGTGAAAGCATATAAGCACCTCCTGTGCGGTTTAACTGCTTATCATGATAACACAATCCAAAAATGAGAGAAAGAGCTAAACAGTGCTTTCTCTCACAGTCCTATCGGACCCGGGGCGGATTGACTGCCGCGCCGGATCCTGAAACAGTTCACTCTTTGATCTTCACGACCAGTTCGATTTCACAGGGCGCGTCTCCGGGCAGGCTGGAGCAGCCCACAGCGCTCCTGGCATGGGCGCCTTTTTCTCCAAAGAGTTTGTACAGCAGTTCCGACGCCCCGTCGATGACCTTTGGCTGCTGCGTGAAATCCGGCGTGGAATTGACGAACCCCGTCAGCTTGACGATCCGCTCCACATTGTCCAGACTGCCCGCATATTTTTTGATCAGTGCCAGACAGCTCAGGCAGCAGCGCTCTGCCGCGGCCCTGCCTTCTTCGAGGGTGATCTCCGCACCCAGCTTGCCCCGGAAGATCAGTCTGCCGTCTTTTTTGGGCGTCTGACCGGCCGTAAAGAGCAGGCTGCCTGACACGACGCAGGGGGCATACATGGCTGCAGGCGGATTGGGTTCCGGCAGCTCCAGTCCAAGTTCACGCAGTTTGTCTTCGATCATTTGCATCCTCCTCAGGTATAGAAACTATTTTCAAATATCCGTCAGGATCCATTTGACGGCATTGTTGCCAAAGCTGTATGGAACGGGGCTGTTCCACGGATTTTCCTGCAAAAGGCACTCTCCCCGGCACAATCACACTCATATCTGCCGTCAGCTTTTTTCTGCCGCGATGGCAGCCGTGATCTCAAGGAACCGGTCAATGTCCGCAAAGCTGTGGCAGTGCAGCGGAGACACGCGGATGCAGCCCGTCAGGCCGAGCGATTCCACGATGCGTTTGGAATACAGGCTCGTATTGACCCGTTCGAACACGGTCACGCCGCGGCGGTAGTATTCTTCCCGCAGGGCCGTGTAATCCCAGCCTTTGATGCCGATGGCGGCGATGAGGTCCCGGTCCACCGTGTCCGGCGTATCCGTATAGATTTCCACACCGGGGATATGGCGCAGCCCCCTGACGCTGTCACTGCCTTCCAGCATATGGTGGAGCAGGGTCAGTTCCTGTTTGTGGATGGCCATCATCCCCGCGTCATACAGGGTCTTCCGGTTATCCGAACCGGTAAAATGGCTGCCGAGCCAGGCCACATAATCGACGACAGCGCTCATGGCCGCAAAATTCGGATGCGGGAACGTTCCCAGTTCCCATTCTTTTTCCGGTTTCGCGATGAGCTTGTCATGGGGCATTCCGGCAACCCGGTCGGAAACATAGCCGTACCCGCAGCCGCGGATCCCGAACGCTTTATAGGGGGCAAAATTCATCCCGTCCAGTCCATATTCGGAAACGTGGAGCACCGCATGGGGCATATGCTGCACCGCATCAGAAACGATGTACACATCAGGACTGATGGCCCGGGCTTCCTTCACCAGCCGCCGGATGTCCATGATGCTGCCGGTGATATTGGAAGCACTCATCACGCTGATGAGCGCCGTGTCCTTATCGACGTGGCGGAGCACTTCCTCCACTTCCACGGCACCGGTTTCCGGGTTGGCCTTCGCCACCCGGACCTCACGGCCGGTCCTTTCCGCATAGACCGTGACGGAATCAAAAGCGGAAGGATGCTCGATGGAGGATACCACTACGTTGGTGCCCCCGGTGTTTTCGAGGATCGTCCGGACGATGCGGAACATGCACTGGGAAGAAGTCAGTTCCGTCACCAGAGCGCCCTGCCCTTCTGCTGCCCCGAAGATGATCTGCATGATGTCACGGATCCCTTTTTCCTTGACAGCCCGCAGCTGCATGGAAATATCGTGATACCGTTCCGGACAGTCCGGGATCTTCTCATATTCAGCCTTGGCTTCCACGGCGGCTCTGAGCCGCAGGGAGCCGCCTGAATTCTCGAAAAACAGGCGTCTGCGGCCCTGTGGATCCGTATCGACATAATAAAATCGGTCCTTGATCTCACGGATCAGTGCATCGGAAAAATAACTTTTTCCCACAGAATGACCTCCTTCTTGCTTTTCCAGACAATCACCCGGTTATTTTATTATTGTACCATACGGGCATGCTTCCGTATCATACGTATATCCGTATCGGATTATACGAATTTGCAGATACGGCAGTTATGGCCGCCGGACCGAAAAAGCGCAAAAATCCCGGGGACAGCGGACTTTCTGAGTCCGTTGCCCCCGGGATCATAAGCAGGAGATCAGGCAATCACGATGCCGTCCCTGAAGAGCACCCGTCTGACACTGGATGCTGCCGAGATGGGCGTATACGCGCCCGTCACACCCGATACGGGCGTGCTCAGCACATCGATGGCGAAATGGCAGCCTTCCGCATCGATCTCGATCCTGTGCGTATTGCCGAGAGCAGCAGGATCGGCAACGATCCGGGACCGGGTCCTGTCGAAGCCAAGTCCGGCGAGAGCCACGGCTGCATGCACATTGACATTTCTCGGATAGGCTCTGCAGGCACCTCTCGTCGGTCCGTCATACAGGACAGTCCTTGCCTGATCCTTGCGGCCCAGATTTTCCGGTTTCTTTGTCGTCGTGATCGTCACGCTCTTCAGTACCCGGCGCCCGTCAAAAATACCATCGAGGCCCAGGATCGCCCCATGGGGGACATAGAACGTATGATGATATTCTGCGCAGAGTGCCCCGACCTGTTCCTGGAATCCTTCTTCGGCAAAAGCCGTGATCGAAAAAGCAAGCATATCAGTGTATTTCAGGACGATGGGTGCCAGCGTGAGGACGGTCTTCGTGACGGCACACTCGGTCACAAGATCCACGCCCTCCCGGCACTTTGCTTCCAGCTGCTCCGGCGTGGAGATCCACACCCTGGCAGCATCCGCGTCTTCCGGTCTTTTCCTGGCATAGACAAAAGCAAGCTCCGCATCATTTTTCAGATCTTCATAGAGATGTCTGCCAATCGTCCCAAAGCCGATCAGGCCAATTTTCTTCATGATACATTCCCCCTCACTGCCCGGACCCTCCAGGGCTGCCGGGCTCCACGGCCGGATCCTGTCCGGTCTCTCTATGATGATGGTACCATATGGAAGGCCCGGATACCAATTGTTTTATCATTGTTTCAACATATGAAAAAATTTATGATATAAATTGTCATACAGTAAGTATTCAAGCCACTTTCATTAATTTATCATGATTTTTTTATATAAAATATGTTAATTTTTCGAGGAAATTTTCCCTCCTTCCAGGCTGCGGATCCCATTGCTGACAGTACAGGGAGACGGGTACCGCCTCCCGTCTGCAAAGATAAAAAAATCCGGGGACGCAGATCCACAGGATCCGCATCTCCGGAATGGCCGACAGGAAATCAGGCAATCACGATGCCCGTCTTAAAGAGGATTCTCCTGACGCTGGAGGCAGCCGATACAGGCGTATAGGCGCCCGTTACACCGGACACAGGCGTGCTCAATACGTCGATGGTAAAGTGGCAGCCTTCCGCATCGATCTCGATCTTATGCGTATTGCCGGGGGAATCGGGATCGGCAATGATCTGGGACTGCGTTTTTTCAAATCCCAGTCCTGCCATGGCAATGCCCGCATGGACATTGACGTTGCGCGGATAGGCCTTGCAGGCGCCTCTCGTCGGGCCCTCATACAGGACCGTCCTGGTCTTGTCATCGCGGCCCAGGTTCTTCGGTTTCTTTGTCGTCGTAATCGTTACGCTCTTCAGTACCTTGCGCCCGTCAAAAATGCCGTCGAGACCCAGGATCGCGCCATGGGGAATGTAGAACGTATGATGATATTCTGCGCAGAGCGCCTCGACCTGCTCCTTAAATCCCTCTTCGGCAAAAGCCGTCGTGGAAAAAGCGAGCATGTCCGTATATTTGAGGACAGTGGGAGCCAGTGCGATGACGACCTTGGCAATGGCACCTTCCACGACAAGGTCCACGCCTTCTTTGCACTTTGCTTCCAGCTGCTCCGGCGTGGAAATCCAGACTTTTGCGGCTTCCGGATCTTTCGGTGCGACTACGTCATAGACGAATGCAAGTTCCACGTCATTTTTCAGATCTTCATAAATGTGTCTGCCAATCGTTCCAAAACCAATCAAGCCAAGCTTTTTCATATCTCTTCCTCACATTCTGCAGTCGGACGAACTTCATTTTTTCTTTCGAATCGGGGCTGCCGGGACCGGGAACTCATCCCAGGCCCCGTGCATCCGTCCGTTCCATCTCTATTATTTGCTTCTGTACCGTTCCATGATCTGCAGGACCCGGTCGATGGCATTGATGGCGTTGTCATGATCCTGGGAGAAGTTGACCCGGAAGTTCCGTGTGAACTGCGGACCGAATTCCGTGCCCGGAGTGATGACGACGCCCGTCAGTTTGCGGACGATCTTGGCAAAATCACTGATGCTCACGTCCATCGGCGGCAGCTGCGGGAAAATATAGCTCCCGCCTTCCGTCGTCCTGACGGCGCAGCCCTCGTGGGAACGGACCAGAGCCACCAGATCGTCGCGGATGCGCTGATGTTCGGCTACGCGCTTTGCCATAAAGCCTTCCGGCTCATTGAACCAGCATTTCAGCACGTACTGGGAATAGCCCGGAGCACGCAGCGTGACGATGGCCTGCAGTTTTTCCATGCGGTCGATGATCCACTTGGAGCCAAAAGCCGTGCCCAGCCGGAAACCGCTCAGGGATTCCGTCTTGGACGGGCCCATGATGGTCAGCATGTTGTCCGGACGGTCCTTCAGGGCGCGCAGATGGGTGTAGGGATGATTGTCAAAGATCTGGCGGGAATAGAGCTGATCCACCAGCAGCGTCACATTGTATTTTTTGGCCAGAGAAGCGATCCCTTCGATTTCTTTGCGAGAGTAGATGACGCCCGTCGGGTTGTTCGGATTGGAGAAGAGGAACAGCTTGACGCCTTCCTTAAAGGATTCTTCCAGCGCATCCAGGTTCACGCCGGCGCAGGTGTTCTGGCTCAGATAATCCAGTTTGACCGGGACGAGTTCGCCTTCGAAGAATTCGACCAGTTTCCGGTTGTCGAAATAGTCCGGTTCCACGATGGCCACTTTGTCGCCGCGGCCCACGAGGCAGCCCAGGGCAAGGAACAGCGCGCCCTGCGTCCCCGGGGTGATGATGATTTCATTGTCCGGATCGATGGGAGCACCCGTAAAAGCAGCCAGTTTTGCTGCCACGTCATCCCGTTCGCCCTTGCCGCCGCGGTATTCCGTATAGGCTACGCAGCCGCCCTTTTTGAAGCCTTCCACAAAAAGATCCAGGGAGCCCGGCGTCGGGATATGAGCATCGACATCACCATGGGAAAAGTTCACAGCCGGTCCCGGCAGCGGTTCGCCGCGCAGATCCAGGGCGACATCCTTCTGCAGGACTTCCTGTCCCGGGGCATTGTCGATTCCCAGACGTTTGAATTTTTCAGAAAGCAGATCCATTCTATGTTCCTCCTTGCAGTACATGATCCGTGTTGGTCATTTCGTATCATATTTCTCACTCTGTGCTTATAGTACCATACGGAATGCCGGGTGGCCAATTCTTTTATCAAGGGTCCAGTATACAAAAAATATTATGATCTATTTCTTGATTTCACCAGCTGGTACGGTATAATACAGTTATTGACCGGAAATGATTTATACGAAATTTATGAATTCCACGAGGGAAAAAACATGCAGAGAGCGATGGCCTACATCCTGAAAATATACAAGAAACAAAGCTTTTCCAAAGCGGCTTCCGAACTGTTCATCACGCAGCCGGCGCTCAGCGCCATTGTGAAAAAAGAGGAACAGGATTATGGAGTGACCCTGTTCAACAGAAGTGTGAAACCGATCGTTCCCACCGAAGCAGGATTGAAATACATCCAGACCGCCCTGAAGATAGAAAGGCTGGAAACGGCGCTCCGCCGCGAGCTCCGCTCCCTGAGCAATACCATAACCATCGGAAGTGCGGCCTTTTTCTGTGCCAATGTGCTGCCGCCCCTGATCCAGCAGTTCCTGAAAGAAACGAAAAACAGCTGCAAAGTGGAAGTCCTGGAAGGCAATGCTTCCGAACTGGTGACACTGCTGCAGAACGGCGATGCCAATTTCATCATCACTGTCGACCACAATTACGGGAAAGGCTTCCAGCACGGCTTCCTGAAAAAAGAAACTGTGGTCCTTGCCGTACCGGAGCAGTTCGCGGACAGCCCCGAGCTCCGCTCCAAAGCCCTGCCGGCAGCTGCCGTTGCAGGCACCGCCGCAGATCTCTCCCAGTACGAGGCCATCAGTCTCACGGCCTTCCAAAACAAGCCATTCATCCTGCTTTCCAAAGGAAACGACCTCTATACCCGAGCGCACAAACTCCTCCGCAATGCCGGCGTACGCCCTTCCAAGATCATCTATATGGACCAGCTGCAGTCCGCATTCCTCGCCGCCAACACGGGCAACGGCATTACGTTTGTCCGGTCGGAACTGATGAACCTCTTTGAAAACCCTTCCCATCTGCTCTTTTACAAAATCGATGATCCGCTGGCTGTGAGGGATGTCAATATCGTCTATTACGGGACGAGAGAACTCAGTCCGACAGAAGAGAAGTTCCTTGCCTTCTGCGAATCCTATTTTGCCTGAACGGACGGCCGGACATAGGGAGCTGTGGTGCTTTGATGCTATGATGCTTTGGTGCTGTGTTGCCTTGATGCTTTGACGCTGCGGATGGCGGTCCGCGTACAGCAGCCAGCAGCGGTCCGCGGGTCGCGAAGCTCAGGCTTTGATGCTATGGTGCCTTGATGCTGTGGTGCCGCGGATCGCATTCAGCCGTCAGCAGCCAGCAGCGGTCTGCGGATCGCGATTTGCGGCCTGCGCTTATGGGTGTGTAAAATATTTTGTGTAAACGCAAAAGCGTCTTGCTCAAAATTAATTTATAACCCATACTGAAAGGGATCAAAGGCAAAGGAGCGAAACACT
>OMYF01000004.1 GCA_900315205.1 uncultured Acidaminococcus sp. | reverse complement strand
TACTCTCTTGCTCATCGCACACATCTTATTCATGTGAAGTTCGAATGGAGCCATTATAGCACGTTTCAGGATTCTCGGCAAGACGGACCGGCAGCCTTGGCTGCCACAAGGCGCATGAGTTCCTGCTCCAGAGTTAAAAAATCCGGACAATCCTTTATTAAATCGAAAAACTTTCTAAAATCATGGTTAAGGAAGGCCTTCTCTCTTTGTAAAGTTTTGTAGCTAAAACTATTTTAAGATGAGGGTCTTTCTTTTTGCAGCTTTATAAGGGATCATTCATTCCACCGAGAACTATCTTACACTACGGTCTTTCGTATATACGCTGCCGGAGACATGGCCGGCTGCTTCCGCTTCTGCCGTCAGGGAGCACACGGCAAAATTCCAAAAATTTAAGAAGTCCTGTAAAAAGTTATGTTATAATGATAGAAGTTTAACAAAGGAGTCGATGACCATGAAATTATTCCGTTCTTTTGCCGTGGCCGCCGCGCTCGTCCTGGCTATAGCCGGCACTGCCCTGGCATCCCCCGAAAACCCGACTACTGACGAGGTCCTTTCCGCATACCAGAACGCTGTCAAAGTATATGAATGGTTCGAACATGATCCATTGCCGACACAAGGCAGAGAACGTTTCGACAGCGGTTACATGATGTACTATCTGGTATCGGATCCTCAGATCAAAACCATGATGGATCTGAAGCAGCGTGTCCGCGATACGTTTACGGATTCCCTGGCAAGCTTCATCATGAGCGAAAACAAGATGTACCGCCAGAACGACAAGCAGCTGTTCGTGGCTCCGATGGCCAAAAAGAAGAATCCCAAAAGAGGAGTCCCCACTCTCACCGTAAAGAAAATCAGCGATGACAAATATATCGTAACCGCTCAGACGCCGGTCTATACGGACGCCGCAAAGACCACACTGGAAAAAACAGAAACTGTGGAATTCCCATACGTCCGCACTGCAAAAGGATGGCGCTTTGCTTACTTTGAAAGCCTTTTATAAGGCTTTCTTTTTTTAGGAGGACGCATGGAAATCGCGGTACTGCTGCTCTTTTGCTGTATCCTGTTCTGCTGTATCTTTCTGGGCCTTCCCCTCCTGGTTCCCCTTGGTCTGGGTTTTCTGCTTTTTTGTGCCTATGGACTCTGGCGCCGTTTCTCACTGTCTGAAGTCCTTCACATGGCATTCAGTGGTATTGCTTCGATCAGGACTATCTTTCTGGTCTTTCTGCTCATCGGTATCCTGACGGGTCTCTGGCGGGGTGCCGGAACGATTGCCTACATCATCTCCCTGGCCCTGCCTTTGATTGCCCCGGCTTTTTTTCTGTTCTTTGCTTTCCTGCTGAACTGTCTTGTTTCCTTTCTGCTGGGAACAGCCTTCGGTACCGCAGCAACCATGGGAGTCATTACCATGTCACTGGGCATGGCACTCGGCGTCAATCCGGCCCATACAGGAGCGGTCATCCTCTGCGGAGCCTATTTTGGAGACCGCATGTCTCCGGTCTCGACAAGTGCCCTCCTGATCACTATCCTCACGAAAACGGATCTGTACAGGAACCTCAGGAACCTGTTTTTCTTCTCTCTCGTACCCTTTCTTCTTGCCTGCTGCGTATTTTTTCTGCTTGGTGTCTCCCAGACAGGCAGCAGGCTGGGTCAAATGGATCTGCCCCCATTTGGTGAAGTCTACCATTTTACGCCTCTTCTGCTCCTGCCCGCGCTCTCCCTCATCGGGCTGAGTCTCCTGCACGTCCAGGTCAGGCCAAATATGATTGTCAGCATCCTCCTTGCTGCCCTGCTCTGCCTTTTCATCCAGCACATGGATGCGGCCACCCTTATACGGACCATGATCCTGGGCTATGAAGCCCCCATCCCCGCTCTTTCAGGCATACTGGATGGCGGCGGTCTTGTTTCCATGCTGAATGTCACAGCCATCGTCTGTCTCTCTTCTTCCTATGCGGGGATTTTCCACGGCACGAAGATGCTGACCCGGCTGGAAACTCTCATCAAAACGTTCAGCCGGCACACCAGCCCCTTTGCAGCTACTGCAGCGACGGCCCTTTTCACGACGATGGTTTCCTGCAATCAGACGCTGGCCATCATACTGACGGAGGAACTCTGCAGGCCCCTGCCAAAAAGCCGGGAAGCCATGGCACTGTATCTGGGAAACACAGCTGTCGTCATGGTACCCCTCATCCCATGGTCCATCGCCTGCGTCTTTGTGCTCGATTCAGTTGGAGCACCGCGCACATCCATCCTCTTTGCCTGTTATCTGTATTTTCTGCCCCTGTGGGGCCTGTACAGACCGGATTTTGGAATGCATGGATGAATATGGCATAGTCAGGCAGTCATTTTTCATTTTCTGCAAACTGCTGATGTCCCTTTCTGTTACAAAAAGCTGTCCCCCATACGGATTTTCCGTATGGGGGACAGCTTTTATCAGTTCCGCTTATTTCTGATGATTCTTCATGGCATCTGCGAAAATAGCATCGCTTGCGCAGACAGCCACTACATCCACGATATCCCTGTAGGAGCAGCCACGGGACAGGTCGAGGATCGGCTTTGCCAGGCCCTGCACCAGAGGACCAAGGCAGGTAGCGCCGCTGAAGCGTTCCACCAGCTTGTAACCGATGTTGGCCGCTTCCAGGCTCGGGAATACCAGTACGTTGGCATGGCCGGCGACTTTGGAACCCGGAGCCTTTCTTTCACCGACTTCAGGAACCAGGGCAGCATCTGCCTGCAGTTCGCCATCGAATGCGAAGTCCACGTTTCTTTCCTTCAGGATCTGTACGGCGGCTTCCACTTTTTCAGGGCCTTCGCCGGTGCCGGATCCTTTGGTGGAATAGGACAGCAGAGCAACCTTGACATCTTTGATGCCCAGGGTGTAGCGGGCACGATTGGCGCAGCTCGTCGCAATATCAGCCAGCTGTTCAGCCGTCGGATCGATGATTACGCCGCAGTCGCCGAATACGAGCTTGCCGCCTTCACCGAGGTTGGTGTTGGACAGGATGATGAACCCGGAGCAGACAGTCTTGTTGCCGGGACGGACACCGATGACCTGGAGGCCTGCCTTGATGACATCAGCGGAAGTTCTCATGGAACCGGAAACGCAGCCGTCTGCATCACCCATGGCAACCAGGCCGGCACCGAAGAACGTTGTATCCTTCAGCATGATTTCGCGGGCTTTTTCAACAGTCATGCCCTTCTTTTCTCTGCGTTTCGCAAAATACTTGCACAGTTCATCCATGTGTTCATACTCAGCAGGGTTGATGATCTGAATACCTTCAAAGGAAACTCCCAGTCTCTTGGCATCCTGTTCCAGTTCTTTCGGATCCCCAACGAGGATGATTCTGGCAAAACCTTCCTGTGCAACAACAGCTGCAGCTCTCAGTGCTCTGTCAGAATTGTTTTCCGGCAGGACGATTCGCTTCTGCATCGGTTTCACGCGAGATTTCAGATGATCGATAAAAGGCATTACAAATCACTCCTATTTGTTTAAATTATGGTGTGGAACACGATGCCCCACTTCTAAGTAGACATTATATCACTTTTTACAAACTTTCACTTGTATTTCCTAAAAAAAATACAAACCATTCTGCACCGGAAAGCATCGTTTTTCCGGTCATTCCTGCCGGAATGCAGGGACAGGTCAAAGGACTCTGATCTGGCAGCTTTGCATCGTCTGCAGGGCCGCCCGATGGCTTTCAGGAGTCACACCGGCGCAGCAGCTGCTGTCCACACAGATGGGTACCTGGGGCAGGGCTGCTTTCAGCAGCAGTGCATTGGACACGACGCAGATATCCGTGCACAGGCCAATCAGCCGGATCTCCTCAATGGGCTGTTCTTCATGCATTTCCCGCAAATCCCTGGCAAGCTGGAAAGAACCGAACGTATCCTTCAGATACACCGGAGCATGGCGGGACCGCTGCAGCTCTTCAAGCGGCCTGATCAGTTCCCAGCCCCGGGTTCCCTTGATGCAGTGCGGCACCGGGAGATTCTTTCCTTCCTGTGTCTCAAGATAGTTTTCGCCATGAGTATCAAGTGTAAAAATGATCCGTCCTTCAAAATGGGCCACGCAGTCCACCACTTTCGGCACAATAGCCTGTGCTTCCGCGGTACCGAGAGCGCCGTCGACAAAATCATTTTGCATATCGATTACGATGAGCAGCTTATTGTCCATGGTTTTTTTCAGATACAACCTCCATCACAGCATACAGCCAGGGTCAGTCCGGATTCAGGCTTCTTTGCGTCTGACCGTGCCATAGAGCCAGGTAATGCCCATGATCCAGTACCCTTCTTCAACAGGCTTTTTATAAGCGATCTCCATGTCGAACACAAGGTCATTTGTCCTGACTGTAACAGTGTAATCCGCATCCTCATCTCCGTCCGGATGTGGCTTTACCTGGATGACCCGGCCGGAAAATACGATAAAAGGCGTCTCCTCCACATGTCTGCCGTCCGGTGTCTCATCCATGGTCCCGATCGGGAAAAGGCTGTACGGCGTCACTTCCTGTTCTGATTCCCTGAAATCCTTCTCGCTCGGATAAATCCGGAGCTCCGAATCTTTTCCGAACAGATCGATGGAACAAATTTCATTCTCTTGCAGGGAAAAATCAGAACCACCGGATGCCTCTATATTAATGGGAATCTTCTGTTCGAGAGTTTCCGTCCGGCAGAGTTTTCCTCTTTGAAAATCTTTATATCCGTGGAAAAACAAGTTTGCCATATGCTTCCTCCTCTTCGGTGCCCTGAAAGGCAGCCGCCATGATCTTTTCATTATAAAGGATTACGGCATATCTTTAAAGAAAAAGACTGGAGAAAACGGCATTCCCCGCTCGTGATACGGGCCATGGCTGCAGAAAGTCCTTCACTTTTTCCATTCAGAAGACCCGGGACCGGAAACAAACCTGCCGGGCTCCGGTCCTGTTCCCGGCGTCCGGCGAAAACCGGGGAAGGCCGGCACCCTCATTACACCAGTTTCCGTTCGTACGGATCCATGCTGATGCCCTTTTTCAGGATCGCCCGTGCCCATTCCTGAGCGCAGAAAAGAGAGTGATCCCGATAATTGCCGCATTCCCGTTCCTGCGTGCCCGGAACATCTTCCCATTTGGTCTCCGTCACAAGCTGCAGTGCTTCCTTCAGGGCAACAGCCACATCCTTCGGGTCATGGACTCCCCAGCACAGCAGATGGAAGCCTGTCCGGCAGCCAAAGGGCGAGCAGTCCAGATAGCCCGGGATGCGGGGCCGCAGATAGAGTGCCAGCAGATGCTCCAGCGTATGCATGCCGCCCGTCGGAATAGCCTCCTGGTTGGGCTGACAGAGCCGGATATCATAATTGGAGACCACATCCCCGTGGGGTCCCGTCTGAGAATCGATCAGACGCACATAGGGCGCCTTGACCTTTGTATGATCCAGCGTGAAACTTTCGATAACCACCTTTTCCATATCCATTGCCTCCTGTGCTTTTTACCGTAAAAATCACTGCCCCGCCCATACCATGGGTGCGGCTGAACATTATTATACACCTTTCGGCCCGGGAGCCGCATCCCTGTGGCCGGAATAGCCGGAATTATCCAGAGAGGTACCGCACCGGAAACAGCACAAATGCCGGAAAGACGGAGCCATCCTGCAGACAGGCTGCCGCTTCCCGGCAAAATGCAATATTTCGGTCCCGTACCGGCTGCACAAAGCTCCGGTATCCCGTATCCGTTTTTTACTGAAGACGGCAGTGCCATTTTCAGGAACAGCCCCTGGTGACTAGGGCCTCATGTCCCGAAATGGAATATCACTCCGATCACTGCAGCCATGGCGAGCCAGGCCACGGGGTGGACTTTTCTGAATTTCGTCGTGAGGACGAGGAGGATGGCTGCCAGGATGAGACGCGGCACAAGGATGGAACCGGTCAGTGAATGGGTCGCATGCCAGACATCCTGATCCAGCAGCGTGACCCTTGCCACAAGAAAGCCGGCTGCAGCGATAAGACCGCAGGAAGCGGCACGCAGGCCGTACATGGCGGATTTGACGTAAAAGCTGTCACCGAATTTTTTAAGAGCTGAATAAACCAGGATGATGACGATGATGGACGGAGTGACGAGCCCCATGGTCGATGTGAGCATGCCGATGAGATCGGATACATGGAAGCCGACATAAGTGGCCGTGTTGACACCGATCGGTCCCGGGGTCGATTCGGAAACAGCGATCATATCGAGCAGATCGTTTTCCGTGAACCAGTGGGTCCTTGCCGCGAGCTTTGCCAGGAAGGGGATGGTGGCCATCCCGCCGCCGATGGCAAAGAGTCCGATCTTGAAGTATTCGATGAAGAGGGAAAGCAGGAGCATCACTGTCCACCTCCCAGTTTCTTTGTCAGGATGCCGACGGCTCCTGCTGTCACGACGAGCCAGGCCGGAGAAATATCAGTCAGCATATTGATGGCCATGACGATGAGGAAAACCGTGAGTGTGATCTTGTCGACGACAGCTTTGGCAGCAAGCCTGCGCACGGCCTGGAAGATCAGGATGCAGACGGCTACACGGATCCCGGCAAAAGCATCCTTGACAACGGGCAGATTGGCAAAATTCGTGAGGAATGCCGCAATGACCGTGATGATGACCATCGAAGGAAAGACGACTCCAAGTGTCGCAACGATCCCGCCGGGAATCCCTTTCTGTTTCATGCCGATGAATGTCGCTGTATTGACAGCAATGATACCGGGCGTGCACTGGCCTATGGCATAATAGTCGGTCAGTTCCTCATCCGTGGCCCAGTGGTATTTGTTGACGACCTCTGCCTGCAGGATGGGAAGCATGGCCATGCCGCCGCCAAATGTCACGGCTCCCATGCGGGCAAATACCGTAAATAACTGCACATAGGGATTCATGTTTGCTCCACCTCCCGGGAATAGAACAAGAAGAAACACTCTTCCATTCCCTGTTTCTCTCAAGGGTACGGCACCGGCTTCCGCGTATCCCCTGTCTTCTTATAATGACAGGCATCCGACACTTTGAAAGGAGCTGTGAAAATGACGTTTCACAGCTCCTTTCGCCAGAAATGCGGTCTGTACCTGACGTATCCCTGCCGCTAACGCCGGAACGGACTCCGCTTCTTCTAGACGCCTCCTTCATTTCCTTTCCGCCCGTTCAGGTACGCGTCCATCATCACATTGAAGGACCATTCCAGGTGATCATGGAGGAGTCCCTTGGCTTCTTCCAGGTTCCCTTTTTCCATGGCATCCAAAATGGCAAGATGCTGCTCCGTACTCTCCGGAAAGGTATCTGTCAGGATATATGCCTGGAGCTGGCGCCACTGGATGCGTTCCTCCAGGGTGGGCATCAGTTTTTTGATATAATGGTTGGACGTATAATCGACAAACATGGTATGGAACATGGAATCGAGCTGGAACATCTCTTCTGCGGACACGCTCTTTTTGTCCGCATGGTAGCGCGTTCCGGCATCGCGGAAGAGTTCCTGCTGCCGTTTGAGTTCCCGCAGCGGAAGATTCTTCACGGCCGTGTCAAGAGCCAGTTCCCCCAGGGCGCAGCGGACGCTGTAGATATCGCGCATGTCCGCAATGGACAGGACATTGACAAGAGTGCCGCGTCCGTTCATGGTCGTGACGAAATTTTCCGTTTCCAGTCTGCTGATTGCATTCTTTACAGGAGTCCGGCTCATATGCAGCTGATCCGCAATCGCCTGTTCTGTAATCACATCGCCCTGACGGATCTGCCCGCTCAGGATCTGATCCTTTAAATAGCGGTAAGCCTGCTCTGCCAGGGAATAACGTTTGATCCTTCCCAATCGGATATTATCTGTCAAGAGCATCCCTCCTCCCAGCGCCGACACTTCATATGCTGCGGTCAAGGCAATGCAGCTTTTTCCCGTGCATCATCCATCAGGGCTCTGTGCGGATCCGACGCGTCTTGTGGAACCGCTCTCTCCTTAGTTTACCAGATCCCGCGGGCGCTTGCCGTCAAGCATATTGCCAAGATTTTCCAGGGCCCGTTCCTTCAGTGCCCGGAAGGATTCCACCGAAATATAGGATACATGGGGTGTCACATAGATGCCCGGACAATGCAGGATGGGTTCACTGCCCGTGGGCGGCTCCACTTTGATGACATCGAGAATGGCTCCGGCGATGGTCCCCGCCTTTACGGCGGCAATGAGAGCATCCTCGTCGATCAGTTTGCCCCGGGACGTGTTGATGATCCAGGCAGAAGGTTTCATCAGGGCCATGGCAGCAGCATTCACTTTATCCAGGTTCTCATCGCAGCCTTTCAGATTGATGCTGAGGAAATCGGCCTGCCGGAAGGCTTCTTCAAAAGAGACCTTCTCCACACCCACTGCATCCATTTTATCTTTGGAAACGAAATCGTCAAAGGCGATGACACGCATACCGAGCGCTTTGGCCCGGGCAGCGACGACCTTGCCGATGACCCCAAGACCCAGGATGGAGAGCGTCTGGGCAGAAAGGCGGTGTTCCTGTGCGGTGACTGCCATGGCACCCCAGCGGTTGTGGGAACTGTCTTCTACAACAGTACTGCTGTACTGAGCGATTTTTTTATTGACATAGTACATGGCAGCGATGACATAATCGGCCAGATCCTCGGCACAGTAGCCGGAGATGTTCGTGACAGAGATCCCCTTTTTCCGGGCCGCTTCCACATCGATGCGGTCATAGCCGCCGCCATAAACAGCGATTCCCTTGCAGTTTTCCAGACGTTCGATGACGGATCCGGGAATGCTGGCGTAGACCTGGGCCAGGATCCCATCGGCCTTATAACCGAAATCTTCCAGATCTTTTGCATAATCGTAAGTGGAACAGCGGATTTCGACACCGGGATAGCGGGCTTCAAGTGTCTCTTTTTCCAGATCGTAGTCTTTCCATTCTTCATCGATGATCCAGATTAACATGTCAGAGCCTCCTTATTTCAGAAAGATCATAGTTACGGAAGGAACATAGGTCACAGCTGCCAGCACGACGAGCAGGGCGCCGATCAGGAAAATCAGTTCCCTGGACAGTTCTTCCATGCGGACCTTGGAAATGGCTGTTGCCACAAAAAGGTTGATTCCGTATGGCGGCGTGCAGAATCCAATAGCCAGGTTCATCGTCAGCATGATGCCGAAGGTGATGGGACTCATACCGAATTTCTTGCAGATGGGCAGCAGGATTGGAGTCAGGATGATCGTAGCCGGAATGTTATCGATGAACATCCCCACAATGAGCAGGAACAGATTGATCATCAGGAGGATGACAATGCCGTTATTGCTCAGGCTGGTGATAAAGGCTGCAATCTTGAAAGGAATCTGCTCCATCGTCAGGAGTGCTGCAAAGGCCGTGGAAAGGCCGACCATGAAGGTGGTCGCACCGTTGACGACAATCGCATCCTTGAGGGCCTTGTACGTGCTGGACCCGTCAAGTTCCCGATAGACAAAACGGCCGACGATATAGGAATAGACAACGGATACGACAGCTGCTTCCGTAGGAGTGAATTTGCCCGAATAAATACCGCCCAGGATGATGACCGGCGACAGGATGGCCCAGATGGCATCCTTGAAGGTTGACCAGATCTGGGAAAGGGACGGCGGATTGCTGCTGCCCTTGTACCCTCTCTTTTTGGATACGATGAAGCAAACGATCATCAGGGCGACACCCATGAGGACGCCCGGCAGGAAGCCTGCCGTAAAAAGACCCGTGATGGAAGCGCCGGATACGACACCGTAGATGACGAACGGGACGGACGGCGGGATAATGACGCCGATTGTGCCCGCTGCAGCCGTCAGAGCTGCAGAAAAGGGCTTGCTGTAACCATGTTCGACCATCTGGGGGATCATAAAGGCGCCGACAGCGGAAACCGTGGCGACGGCCGAGCCGGAGATGGCAGCAAAAAACATACAGACGACGATCGTCACCATGCCGAGACCGCCGGTGATATGGCCGATGAAGCACTCAAAGAAATTGACGAGCCGCCGGGCGATCCCGCCGCCGCTCATGAGGTTGCCGGCCAGCATGAAGAAAGGAATGGCCAGGAGCGGGAATGAATCCACGCCGGCCACGCTGTTCTGGGCGATCATCAGGGTGGGCATGGACGTGTAGTGCAGCATCGTCACCAGCGTAACCATCCCGATGGCATACCCGATAGGTACGCTGAGCATAAGGAGGATAATGAAAAGACCAAAAAGAAATACGGCTTCCATCCGTCAGTTCCCCCCTTCCTCAGTACCAAAACGGATACGTAAATACAAGCTGTATACAAGACGCAGGCTTAAAAAAAGCGACGACACGGGCAGGGACGCATATACATAAGCCAGGGGGAGCCGCATCCCGGATGACAGGGTATTGCGGGAAACCATGGACTGGCAGAGATCGAATCCCTTGATCGTCAGAAACAGTGAAAAAGCAAACCAGACAACCAGGACAAAAATATCCAGGATATTCTTTGCTTTGGGACCGGGCAGCCATTTGTAGATCATTTCAACCCGGATATGTTCATGGCAGGCGTAGGCGAAATCTGCTCCAAGCCAGATCTGCCAGATAAAAATATAGCGGGATAATTCTTCTGACCAGGACAGGGAAGAGTTGAATGCTCCCCGCATGATGATCTGACAGAAGATCAGCAGCGTATTGACAACAAGACTGGCTACCAGGATCCGCTCTTCCAGGTACGTCCATTTGTCAAGGAACTGTTTCATGGATACCTCCTTTCTTAAAAGCAGGGCTCCGGGCCGGACGGAAGGCACTCATGCCTTCCGTCGGACCCCAAAGCCCGGGCAGGAAAGTTCTTCCGGAACTGCTTATTTGTTGTACTTGGCGCAGAGGTCGAAAATAGCCTTTCCGAACTTGGCTTCATACTTGTCGTACATGGGCTGCAGTGCGGCTCTCATGGCGGCTTTCTGGTCGGCAGTCAGGATATTGGTCTTCAGCTTTCCAATGGTTTCCAGATCCTTGATGGCCTTTTCGTTGTCCTTCAGTTCCATGGCGCGCTGTTCTTTCACAAAATTCTTGGCTTCTTCCTGAAGGATCTTCTGGTTGTCCGCACTCAGGGATTTGAATTTATTGTCGTTGATCAGGAATGCAAGGAAATTATGGACGTGTTCGTCGATGCTGGAATATTTCTGCACTTCATAGAATTTGTTGGCAAAAGTAAGGGAAGGCGGATTCTCCTGTGCTTCCACCGTGCCCTGCTGCAGGCCCGTATAGAGTTCCGTAAAGCTCATCGGAGTCGGATTGGCACCCAGGGTCTTGTAATAGTCGATGAAGATCGGGCTTTCCATGACACGCATCTTCAGCCCCTGCAGGTCTTCCGGTTTTTCAATCGGTTTTACCTTGCTGGTCGTGCTTCTCGGGCCGTTATAGGAATACCCGAGGATATCGATTCCCTTGGATTTCACTTTTTCAGCCAGTTCCTTGCCCACGTCCCCGTCAAGGGCATTGAAGGCTGCCTGGCTGCTCTTGAAGATGTACGGCATATCCAGTACGCCGAATTCATCCGTATAGGTCGTCAGGACGGATGTGGACGGCAGGGCCATATCCAGAGAGCCTGTTGCAACGGCTTCGGTCAGCTGGACGTCACCGCCGAGGGCACCGTTCGGATAAATTTCGATTTTAATGGAGCCTTTGGAACGTTCTTCCACGTTCTTTTTGAAATTCAGCAGTGCTTTATGGGTGGAGCGGTCTTCCGGTTCCACATGGCCGATCTTCATGACTGTCGCCTTGGAAGAGCCGGAGCCTGCTTCTTTCTTATCGCTGCCACAGCCTGTCAGCAGGCCAATTGACATAAGGACGGAAAGCGTCAAGCACAGCAGTTTTCCCTTTTTCATAACGATGCCTCCTTTGCATTTCCCTAAACTCTGATTTTTATGGATTGATCAAAGGATACTCACGGTCTCCGCATCCGCGTCAATAACGACCGTGTCACCCTCTTTCACCGTTTCATAGAACGCCGGATCCACTTTAGGATGGCGCTTGTCACGAGCACCGTATCAGGATGCTCCACAATCATACCCAGAGGCTGGTTCTTATGTTTCATCAGCTGGAACAGGCCATCCGCCTGGACCACGGAACTTCCTTTCCCGCTCGGGAAAATCATAATCTTATGAGCGATGCTCTTATGCTCCAGGCTGTGCCCTTCTTCGATGACGACACCTGTATCGGGATTGATCAGATAGAACATCACATCGTCCGTGGAAATGATGGCCGGTCCTTCTGCACGCCCCTCGGAAATCTTATGGCATTTGAACGTCTTCATTTATTTCACCTCCCCAGCCAGTGCGGCTGCAATGCAGGTATCCAGGTCGCGGATGATGAAATGGATGCCGCGGCGCTGCGGATAATAGGCACATTTGGGAGATTCTGTGATACCGATCTTGCCCTTCAGGTAATGCCAGCAGGGCTGATCCGGGCATGTATCGGGGATGATGTGGGCGCCATAGGGCTCCAGCTCATCATATACACCGGTCCGTCTGGCCATGGCCAGGACATGTTCGCTGACGAGGATGTACATGGGCACAGCCAGTTTCCGGTGATTGAGGACCTTCGCAATGTGATCGCATTCGTGGAAACTGAAATGAGGGCACCCGAACATGGCAAAATCGATTTTCTGGTTGCCCGGCAAGGAGATGCTTTCCAGCACTTCCGCCATATCATCATTCGTGATCGTCACGACCCGTTCCGGATCCTTACCGCCAAAGGCAGTCTTTTCATCCGGTGCTTCCGGCGTGAATCCCGGGATATGGTACATGTCATAGCAGCCCGACGTATTGAGTTCGGCGCCCAGGTTGCGCAGGGCTTCCTTGGAAATCGTCTTCGGCAGGCCCACGAAGACGGGAATGCCATGGCCGATCTTCTTTCCGCACATACCCAGGATATGGTAATCGGCATCACATTTCATATCCGCTTCCACCTGGACCAGAATGGTTCCGTGCCGGTTCTCATCGAGCAGCAGCCCATATTCCGGCACGTACCCGGTGATAGAGGCAAAAAGGGCAGAATTGGCGCCTTCGCGGTTGGAACGGGCACCCCAGATGGCATTGACAAACGGGGTTGCACTCGATTCGGAAAACGCACAGATTTCGCCGAACATGGGGACGTTTGTATCCATATAAGGCGTGCAGTTGTAGCTGAGTTCCGCGCCCAGAGCACGATAGGCTTTGTCCGTCCGTTCCATTTCCTCATAATCCACATCGCTGACCGTTCCCATGGCTTTAAAGTAGCTCAGACAAAAGCCCGGGTTGACAGTGGGGCGGATCCGGCATTTGGCTCCCAGGCCGGCCAGTTTCTCCGCCAGCCAGCGGTCCGCATCCTGATTGCTCAGGGCCACATGGGCCCGCGTGATTGGAACCATCCGGGGAGCTCCAAAGGATTCACCGATTGCTACCTGGACTTTCATGGCAAGCTGGGCACCCGGTCCAAAACGGCCTTCCAGCAAGTCTTTCTGATCCTGCGTCAATTCCATAAACTGTCCCTCCCTTATATCATGATTGCATACGAGCTGTATCCAGCCTTCGCTAATCACTATACGGGAGACCGAAAAAAAATTCAAAATCAGGGAACTACAGAAAACAGGACTTTGGCTTTTCTTCATTTTTGTGTAACAACTAATATAAAATGCTGAAAATCAGTCCATTTTTTATCCTTTTTTTCAAAAATAAGCAGTCCGTTCCTGATAAGTTTCACCTGATATCACGAAAAAATCAACTCCATTTTAATTAATTTAATTGATTTTATATGCATAATTATTTTATTTAATACTACCGGGCAAAGTATAACGTATACTGTATGCAAAGTCCAGATCCGTAAAAATCGTGCGCCTCTAATTCAGAATATTATCGTACTGGCTGTACCACGTCCCATTCGACGGAACTTTTAATTATTTTCAACGTATATGAATTTATATGTATGTTGTCATTATTTTTTCAGTAATGATGCAGCATTATTAAATTCCGAACATTCAGCATCTGATAAGCTTGTAATTTCCCATTTATTATCGAACATTACTGATCTGCCCGTCCCTTCCCGTAAAAATACCGGCCGTATACAGGCAGCGAAGAAAAAATCGATCCTGTTACGAAAATAATCATTTCAGGATCATTAATTATACAAAATTACTGGGGATTTTCTGTTAGATACAGCAAAGCGTTAGAATTTTATGTGAATTTCATTGTTTATCATTCAGTTCATTTTACACTGCCCGGTGCCGAATATGCTGTTTCCCCTGTTTTCTTTCAAGTTCAGCCGCCTTCACCTGAAAACCTCTTGCTTTAAGAAGACAGGAAAACAGCTTCGCTCCCGCAGACGTATCCGCAGTTTCCTGAGAATACGGACCGCTGCCGTGGTATAATAGTAAAAACCTGTGGACTTATTTTCTTCCCGTCCGGATCTGAACGCCAGGAGGCACCCGTATGAATACGAAACAAATGGAATATGTCATCACCCTGGCCAAAACGGGGAATTTCAACCGCGCTGCCGAAAAGCTCTATATTTCCCAGCCCACGCTGACATATCAGATCATGGTATTGGAAAAAGAGGTGGGATTCCGTATCTTTGACCGTTCCGGCAAGGGCGCATCACTTACACCGGCCGGAGAACAGCTTGTCACAACGCTCGGCAATGTACTCACAGAAATCAAAACGGCCATCGAGCAGGGGCAGAATTTTGCAGCACGCTACAGAGAAGATATCCGGATCGTCCAGCCCATCCGGTCAGCTCTCTATTTCCTGCCCAGAGCCATGCTGAAAATGCAGGAAGAACACCCGGATATCTCCGTGACTCCCGGATTTGACTGGTACCACGGCATCGATGCGTTTCTCAAGGGAGAGTACGATATCTGTTTTGCGTTCCGGGAAGATGTGATCCACATCCCGGATATCCAGCTCCATCCTCTTTTTGACAGCCGGATCTATCTGGTAACAGAACTGGATGATCCCCTTGCCCAAAAAGATCTGATCTGTGAAAAAGATCTTGCGGACCGGACGCTGATGGTGGGCGGACCTTCCCAGGGACCGCTGAGACAGGTCCAGCGCCGGGTGGTGCAGCTGACGGGATGCCGGTATTTCAACAGCGAAAGCCACGATATGTCCCTGACCTACGTGGCATCGCACCGGGGCATCGTCCTCTCTCCGGGTTTTCTGGATGACCATACGGGTGCCTTTGCCTGGACGCCGTTCGACTGTCCGGAAACAATCCCGTGCGTGCTCTGTACGCATAAGGAAGACCATCGCAGCAGCGTGATGGATTTCGTCGCCATCCTCCAGGACTGTTACCGGAAGCTAAGAGACTTCCCGGTCTGAAACAGAAAGATCCTCCGTCCGATTTTCAATGAAAGTACAAAAACAGGAAACTCCGAAGGGATGCAGCGTTCCCCGGAGCTTCCTGTTTTTCATATGCTGGCAGAACCATCCTCCACTCTATGCATGATCCATATATGTTCCAGTCAATGTTCTCCCAAAACAAAAGAGCCCCTTCCCGGCAACCCGGGAAGGGCAAATGGAAAGGATGGCTGCGGCTGAAATGGGAGTACCGCCGCCTGGAAAGGTGAGTCATCGTTTCCGATCTGGGAAAGACGATGATTTGTTTTTTATTATATCACAAAAATAGCAGAATTTTCATATTTTACTGGAAATTTTTCCCTGCATCACTGCAGACAGTGGATTTTCACTGTGAGCGGCCGCCTGAACCGTCCGTTTCCTGTTTGCAGACAGAACACGCACTGAAATAAAAACAGGCATTCCAGCTCCTGTGCAGAGAACCGGATGCCTGTTTTTTGCTGTCACTCCCCGCCTTCCAGCTTCTGGAGCCGCAGAGGCAGTTCCAGATCACACGCTTCGAGGAGCTTTCTGTCCCGAAGGATCTCCCGCGCTGGTCCGCTTTTGAAGAGACGGCCCTTGTGCAGCAGAAAAACTGTATCACAGGTGTCCCAGATAAAATCGAGGTCATGGGAAGCAATGATCTGCGCACAGGGCAGGCCACGCAGCAGACGAATCAGGCGGCGCCGGTTTTTGGGATCCAGTGCCGCCGAAGGTTCATCCATGAGCAGCAGTTCCGGCTCCAGTGTCAGGAGGCCTGCAATGGAAGCCAGTTTTTTCTGACCTCCCGAAAGCCGGTAAATCTGCCGTCTTGCCAGGGCTTCCATCCCCACCTGAGCCAGGGCGGCCCGGGTGCGTTCTTCCACCTCAGCGGCCGGCCGTCCCGCATTGCGCAGGGCAAAGGACACATCGCTTTCCACGGTGGGCATGAACAGCTGGCTGTCAGAATCCTGGAACACATATCCGATTTTCCGGCGGATGGCCGGGAGATTCTCTGACGTCAGAGGCAGACCGGCTGCAGTTACTTCCCCTTCCTGCAGGGGCAGGAGCCCTATCAGCAGCTTCAGCAGAGTGGACTTTCCCACCCCGTTGCTGCCTATGAGGCCCGCCTTTTCTCCCGCCTCCAGGGAAAATGACAGGTCATGGAGGACGGGTATCGGCGCCTGGCCGGGCCGGGAGGACGGATATTGGAATTGGATATGGGAAAGGCTCAGGATCACAGGCAAAGGAACCTCCAGTCTACAACAGAAAGGGCAGCAAAAGGATGCAGTGCAGCAGAAACAGCTGCAGGCAGAAACGGCAGATCAGACACCAGGCCAGAGTGCCTCCCAGGAGAAGTAGATTCCCTTTCCCGGATCCGGAGGATTCCTGATCCGGGAAGCGGCCGGCAAAACCTCTCAGCTTCATACTTTCATACACCGTCTGAGCCCGGTCCAGGCTCCGGAGAAACAGCAGGCCCAGGAGGCTGCCGCTGATCTTCCAGGGAATGCCGCGGCTTTCCGGTGCCCGGAGCTGGTACGCTGCAGCCATGCGCCGGCCTTCCTGGAGCAGCAACACCAGATACCGCCAGGTCAGCAGCATGGAAATGATCAGCACCCGGGGCAGGGGCAGCTTCTGAAGGGCACAGGCCAGCTTTTCCAGGGATGTGGTGGCCAGGAGTCCATAGGCGGCCAGCACGCACCCCACCGCCTTCAGCAGCAGGAGCAGCAGCACTCCAATCCCTCCCGGCACCTGTACCGGCCCCAGGTACGCTGGGGAACCCTGGAACCAGAACAGGTTCACCATCCCGAAGCCTCCCACCATGAACAGGACGGGCCGAAGCTGCCTCAGAGGCTGTTTCCAGGGAAGACGGCCCACCTGGTACAGTACTGGAAGCACCAGCAGCAGACCCAGGGCGCCGATCAGATTCCCCGGTCCCAGAGAAACCAGGGTCACCAGGAAAAGGAACAGGGAACCCACCTTGGCCAGAGGGGACAGACGGGTCAGGGGCGTGTCCTCCCCTGCCAGATCATCCAGCAGATGGACGGTCTCAATTGCGGTGTCCAGTGACTTCATGATGTCCGCCCTTAAAGAAGATCCGGCCCAGGAACCATACGATGCAGAGGATCAGGAGAGTCCCGACGATGCCGGAAACTGCTGTTCCCAGGTCCTCATCAAGTCCCGGGACCTGATAATCCGGGAAGAAAGCTGTCTTTTCCTGCAGACGGAGAACGAGGTTGGCAACGCCCCGGGCCGGACCTTCCAGATCAGGTTTGCCCGTCAGACGGGCAATGGACCATTCCAGGCCATCGGGATCGCCGGAAGCAAACTGGGACAGGATCCCGCCCACAGCAAGAGCCATTGCCGTAAGGACACCCAGGAGCTTCCTGCGGCTCCAGCCGCTTCCCGTTTCTGCTGCCGCATCAAGTCCGGGCTGGCGCAGCAGCTCCGGGCGGTTATTGTAGACAAAGATCAGGACTGCTGACGTGATGAGCCCTTCCGCGAACCCGATTGCCAGGTGGATGGGCTGCATGAGCATCAGGAATGCCGTAAAAGGAAGTTCCGTGATACCCGAAAGGAACGTCTCCAGGGAGACGGAAAAAGCGCCGAGCTGCAGTGTCACGATGCTCCCCACGATGCTTGCCGCAGTGATGCTGCTTTTGGACAGGCCGCGTCGGGTCAGGAGGGGCCAGATCACCCCGCCGCCGAGGAAGCAGCCGTAAAAGGCCATATTCCAGACATTGGCTCCCAGAGCCAGGAGACCGCCGTCACCAAAGAGAAGGCACTGCAGTGTCAGGACACCGATGAGCGTCAGGAATCCTCCATACGGTCCCACCACGGCTGACAGGAGCATCCCTCCGCAGAGGTGGCCGGATGAACCCGTACCGGGGATTGCAAAATTGATCATCTGGGCAGCAAAGACAAAGGCTCCCAGCACCCCCATTTCAGGAACGATATTTTCATTCTGTTCTTTTTTCAGTTTCCGGGCCGCGTACCAGGCCGCTGTCCCTGAAAGAACATACATGATCCCGGCCACGCCTGGTGCCAGCAGTGCATCTGCCATATGCATGGAATCATTCCTCCTTTGCGTCCGCCAGCTCCCGGATTATTTGCTGCCAGATGGACTGGTAGCTGCGTCCGGTCTGCCGGCACAATGCCGCCACACTTTCATATTCCGGATAACGCCGTATTTCGGTCTTTCCTGTCAGTGTCCGCTCTGCGGAAAGGAGCGGGACCCGTACTTCTTTGACCCGCACCGGCCCGAGGGACGTCCGGAGCGTCCTCTCTGTGCGAAAAAGGATGGTCCGGCTCATTTCTGCCCGGCGGATGCCAATGGTCGTCGTTTCACTGAAAAGGACAGCTTCCAGGACCGGGATTTCCGTTTTACTGCAGAGTACGGTCACGAGCCAGCCGGGACGGTTTTTCTTCATATATACGGAAGAAAATTCCACATCCCTGGCACCGGCTTCGAAAAGTGTCTCCTGAAGATGCCCCAGAGCTTCACTGGTACAGTCATCGAGATTGGTCTCCAGTTTCCAGACCGTATCATGATCCACGGCTTCCTGCCCGGCATCAGGAACGTCGATGAGCATGGCCCGCAGCAGGCTGGGCCTTGCCTGTGTCCGCTTGCCCGCGCCGCAGCCCGTACGCACGATGCAAAACCGTTCAGGCAGATGCTTTTCCGTACAGAGGGCAGCTACAATGGCAGCGCCCGTAGGCGTCACATATTCACCGTCCGTTTCCATGATATGGAGAGGCAGCCCATACCGGCTGACAATGCTGGTCACGGCGGGCACCGGCACGGGCAGGATGCCGTGGGCACAGCGGATGCTGCCCGTCCCTTCGTTCAGGACGGGGATCACGGCTTCCTTTATTCCAAGATTGTCCAGACAGACCGCCGCAGCTGTGATGTCCACGATAGAATCGACAGCACCGACTTCATGGAAATGGACCTGGTCCAGCGTCGTACCGTGGGCTTCGGCTTCGGCTTCACCCAGGATCGTAAAGATTTTCCGTGCCAGGGTCCGGGCGCCGTCGGACAGTTCTGCCCGGTCCAGGATGTCCAGGATCTCTGCGAGGCCCCGGTGTTCATGATGATGCAGGTGATCATGCCCGTGTTCCTGTGCATGAGTATGTTCATGTTCATGTTCGTGTCCATGTTCGTGTCCATGCTCATGTACGTGGCCGTGATCAGCGACAGGCGCCGCATCTCTGAACCCATAGAGGTACGCCATGTCATGGTCATGATTTTCATGGGCTGCGTCAAGCTTCACCAGAAAATCACAGGCATTCAGGCCGGCCTTTTTGACGCGGCTGATCACCACTTCAAATCCCTTCAGCGGAAGGGACGCCAGGGCCTTGCGCAGGACCGTTTCATCAGCACCCAGATCCAGCAGCGCTCCTACGGTCATATCGCCGCTGATGCCGCTTTTGCATTCCAGATAGAGTTTTTGAGTCATTTTTGCTCGGGTTCCTTTCTCATGGCAAGACGGTTGATCTGGGTCGCCAGGTAGCCGGCACCATACCCATTGTCGATATTTACGACAGCGATACCGTTGGCGCAGCTGTTCAGCATTGTCAGCAGGGCTGAAACGCCGTGAAAGCTGGTACCGTATCCGATGGAAGTCGGAACGGCAATGACGGGATTGCTGACAAGGCCTCCCAGCACACTGGGCAGGGCGCCCTCCATACCGGCCACAGCGATCACACAGTTGGCCTCCTGGATGGGATCCAGACTGGCCAGCAGACGGTGCAGGCCGCTGACACCCACGTCATAGACACGGTTTACGCGGCTGCCGAAGAATTCTGCCGTCTGGGCAGCCTCTTCCGCAACGGGGATGTCCGCCGTACCTGCGGTACAGACTGCGATACAGCCCTGTTTTGCAGCCGGCCTGCGGATGACTTTTACCAGATGCGCCGTTTCGTCATACTCCGCATCGGGACACAGTTCCCGGATCAGATCGAACTGTTTCCGGCTTGCCCGGGTACCGAGGACATTCCCCTCCTCCTGCGCCATGCGCTCAAAGATCTGCCGCAGATGTTCATCGGATTTGCCGCTGCAGAAGACAACTTCACCGAAACCTGTCCGGATCTTCCGATGGGTATCCAGCTTGGCAAAGCCTATATCGTCAAAGGGTTTCCGGCGGAAATAGCGTTCCGCCTGAGCCACCGGAATTTCTCCGCTCTTCACTTTTTCCAGGATTTCTCTCGTTTCCATAGTCATGCCTTCTCTTCCGGCGACAGGGTTTCATTCATGCTCCCGGTCCGGTAGCCCACAAGATCCATCGTTACGTAGGCAAAGCCAAAAGACTTCAATTTATCCGCAATGACCTTTCGATTGTCCAGGACCTTCTGCAATTCCTCCGGTGCCACCTCGATCCGGGCCAGTCGTCCGCCATGGATCCGCACACGCAGCTGATGGAACCCCAGGTCGAGGAGCAGCTGCTCCGCCCTGTCCACCATGCTGAGCCGCGCGGGCGTGATTTCCTCTCCATAGGCAAAGCGCGAGGACAGGCAGGCAAAGGACTGCTTGTTCCACGTAGGCAGTCCCAGCGATCTGGAGTACTCCCGGATTTCCCGTTTGTACAGGCCGGCCTGCCGCAAAGGACTGGCAATCCCCAGTTCCGCAATGGCCCTGAGGCCCGGCCGGTAGTCGCCTTCATCATCCAGATTGGATCCTTCGGCAACGGCTGCCAGACCATTGTCCTTTGCCACCTGGAGGATTTTTTCAAAAAGTTCATGTTTGCAGAGGTAGCACCGGTTGACGGGATTATGGGAAAAACCGGGAATGCTGAGTTCCTCTGATTCCACGGTAAGATGCCGGATATGCTCTCTGTCGCAGAAAGCCCGGGCTTCATTCAGTTCCCGTTCCGGAAAGGAGCAGGACTTCGCCGTCACAGCGAGGACCTTATCCCCCAGTTCATCGTGAGCCACCTTAAGGAGAAAGGTGGAATCCACACCGCCGGAAAAAGCCACAGCCACACTGCCCAGTTTCCGGAGGCAGGCCCTCAGATTTTCCAGTTTATCACTCTGTTTTCCTTGCTCCATATCGTTACAGGATTCCTTTCCCGCGCACGCGCGTATCGATGATGCAGATATACAAAAATACAGGCCCGGTGCCCGCAGCCTCCCTGCGGCCTCTCACGGGCCTGTGTCTCCAGATTTCCAGCCTCGAACCCTGCAGGGACAATCCGGTCAGCCTCACCTTACCCTCATTTCTTTAACACGACCCGGATGATCAGCAGGCTGACTTCGTACAGAACAATGATCGGCACAGCGAGCAGCGTCTGGGACACCATATCCGTAGTTGGCGTGATGACGGCCGCCACGATAAAGGACAGGACGATGACATACCGCCGGGCCCGCCGCAGCTTCACTGAATCCACAAGTCCCATCTGTGCCAGGGGCAGCAGGATCAGCGGCAGATTGAAGAAAAAGCCAAAGGGTACGACCATGAGGATCACAAAATCCAGATAGGATTCCAGAGACCACAGGGGCTGGACACTGCCCAAAGCAAAACTCCTCAGGAAGTCAAGTCCCCGCGGCAGCACCAGAGTAAATGAAAATACGATTCCAGCCAGGAACAGGACAACGGACGCAGGTACAAAAAGACCGAGGATCTTCTTTTCATGGCTGGTAAAGGCCGGCAGCAGGAACGCCCAGAACTGCCAGGCTAGAATGGGTGACACCAGGATGGCGCCGCTCCAAAGCGCAAGTTTCACGTAGATCATGAAAGCTTCAGCCGGTTTCATTACAAAAAGCCGGGGAACGGGCATCGTGAGCAGGGCCACAATACGGTCGATCTGCCAGAAGCTGATGACAGCTCCCGCCAGCAGGGCAGCCAGGCATTTCAGGATCCGGCTCCGCAGCTCCTCCAGATGTTCTGTAAATGTCATGGTTTCTGCACTGGGTCCAGCGGTTTGTTTTCTTTCTTTTCCTCCGCCGCAGCAGCTTCCGGTTTTTTTGTATCTTTTTTGTCTTCCACTTCCACCGCGTTCATGGCATCTTTGAATTCACGCAGGCTCTTGCCCAGTGCACCGCCAATGGCGGGGAGTTTCCCCGGTCCGAATACCACAAGAGCGATGATGAGGATGAGCAGCAGTTCCGGTGCACCCAATCCAAACATAGTAAAAATCCTCCTTTTTTCAGTCGATGGAAATCAATTCATATTTATCGTTCCCCATCTTGAGATCGCGCATGGCCTGCAGCTGGTGGAGGCCATGGCGCGATTCGATGCGCTCCACGAGATCATTCTTGTCGTCGGACTTGCGGTCATAGACCAGATCCACACTGGCCTGATCCACCGCAAGGATATCCGTCGAAGCAAGGATGCCCAGATCCGCGATCTTCGGTTCCGCCGCACTGGTCCCCGCACAATCACAGTCGACGCTCATGCGGCGCAGTACATTCAGGAAAATGATATGCTTTCCGAAATAATCCACCGTGGCTTTCCCGGAATCGGCCATCAGTTCCATAAAGGCATCCTGAGCAGGCATCTTTCCCCAATCAGCACCGGAAGGGGGCATGGCTCCATTCAGATAGCCGTGGACCTGACGCTTGCCGTGCTGACCGGAAGCGCAGCCAATCGCGATGTTCTTCAGGGACCCGCCGTAGCCGCCCATGGCATGGCCTTTGAAGTGGGTCAGGACCACCATGGAATCATAGTTGACGATATGGCCGCCCATGGCAACTTCTTTCAGATGTTTGCCGCCCCGGACAGGCAGATTCACGTCCCCTTCCTCATCCATGATATCGACGGGGCAGAAATCCCAGCCATTCACCTTTAGCGTTTCCCGATGGGACGCCGTCGTATAGCGGTCGCCGTCGTACATGGTATTCGTTTCGACGATCGTGCTGTTCGGGATATGCCGGATCAGGGCTTTCACCATATCCCGGGGCAGGATGTTGGGGCCATGCTTTTCACCCGTATGCAGCTTGACAGCCACCTTTCCGTAGATGCCTTCACTGATCCGGTCATACAGCGCAATGAGATGGGCCGCATCGATGTGGCGGGTATAAAAGACCCTGGCCCTGGATCCTTCCCCATCCGCCACAGGCCTGCCCGTCCGGTTCACAGAACTGACAACCGGCGCCTGAGCTGAAGCCGTGGATACCCCTGCATTGTACAGGAACGCACCGGCAGCGGCACCTCCCATCACTTTCAGGAAATCTCTTCTGGACATATCTTTCATAAGCCATCCCTCTCTTCCAGGTATATGATGTCTTACTTGTCCTTAAGCATACTCTTTAAAGTCCACTTGAAGGCAAGTCTTTTATTTCCATCATTATAGAAGGAGAAAGAGAAAGAAGAAAATACTTATCGTGCATGTGATTCCATGCATGCACGGCATGATGCCGCATTCCGATCCTTTCCGGCAGGACAGGGCCTCCGCTTCCGGTCAGGAAGTCCGATTCTGCAGGGAAAGCCGGCAGTCACCGGACCAAAACCGTGTTCAAGATTTTTGGCTGAGGAACTCGTCCGCATGGGGCAGCCTGATGGAAAGCAGTGTCTTTTCAGAACCGAGTTCCAGGGCCTTCTTGTAGTAACGGCATTTGTGTTCAATGACATCCATTCTTTTCCGGAGTTCTTCCATCTGTTCCCGGACAATGGCCTTCCGATTCCGGAACATGTCATAGCGCTCCTGCAGGGACGCGTCGCCTTCTTCGAGCCAGCGGGCATACTGCTTCATCTCCCGGATGCTCATACCCGTCGATTTCAGACATTCCAGAAGCTGCAGCGTAGTAAGGTCCCTTTCCGAAAAGAGCCGGTATCCACGGGCTGAACGCGTAAGGAACGGCAGCAGGCCTTCCTTGTCATAATACCGCAGCGTCGAGGAAGGAATTCCCGTCATGCTGGATACTTCCTGGATCGTATAGAATTTTTCCATCAGGGATTGCCTCCTTTGCCATGTTCCATGCCGGATGCATTTCCGCTCCGCCTCTTCAGAATGTTCCCCAATGGACCCGGGACGGACGCGTTTCCTCCAGCCGCCTCGGCTGATGTGCTCGACTGGGATGGCCCAGCGCCAGGATTGCTTCCGCTTCCATATCATCCGGAAAATGGAGCAGTTCTTTCAGATAGTCGCTGGAAGACAGCGGTGTTCCGTCAGGTCCCGTCTTTTCAGACACCATATGGCGGACCTGGACCCAGCAGCTGCCGATTCCAAGTTCCGTGGCCTGCAGCATCATGGCCAGCATGGTCACGGACGCATCTTCCACCCAGGCATGGGAATCCAGACGGCCCAGCACCACCACAGCAGCCGGTGCCTTAAGGAGCATCTCTCCAAAATGAGGTTTGCAGTGCGCCGCCTGACTGATCAGATTCCGGTCCTCCAGGACCAGCATTTCCGTGCTCCTGAGATTTTTACTGCTTGGCGTCATAAGCCCTGCTTCCACAATCTTCCTGAGATCTTCCCGGGCCACTGGTTCATCCGTATAATGGCGTACGCTGCGCCGGGCAGCAAGCAAATCAAACACCGACATCATTTTCACTCCTCAAAAAACACCATAACTGTAAAAATCCCAAAAATCCGGGGCACTCCTGCAGCACGCATCCACAATACACTGTCCGTGTGCCAGGTCCCGGATCCTGCTGACTGCCTTTTTCTGCAGCCATGGGATGTGAAGGAGATCCTCCACATTTCATACTGTCAAATGAATGGAAAAACCGGCAATATCGTCCGCCAGATAAATAAAGATGATCCTGCCTTCTGCATTCCGCCGGATGGTCTTTTCATTGAAGCGGATCCCCTTCTCCTTCAGGTCTTCCATTGCCGCTTCGACATCATCCGTCTGCAGTGCGATATGACCATGTTTCCCGATTTTGCTGTGTTTCATGACTTCAAACGTATTGGATACAAAAATATGGGAGTCATTCTCCGGTCCCGGCTCCATGTTGAAAAGGAAGCACAGCAGTTTGGCAAGTTCCGCTGCTTTCCCTTCATTTTCACAATTGATTCCAATATGCTTTAATTTGTATGTAATCGTTTTACTCATGCCCTTTTCCTTTCATCACGAAATCATCTTCTCTTTATGGTAACAGTCCGTCCGGACAGGGAAGCGCTACCGGTTCCCTGCTTCCATGGCGGCTTTCCGGCTTTTGCCGTTGCTCTCATTATACCATATACCATTCCTCTGTGAAGTCACAAGAGGGCAATCCCGCAGCAGCAGACCCTCAGGATCACAGAAAGACGATGGTCCTGCCTCCATGCAGAAGCGGACAGAGCTTCGTTTGATTTTCCATACGATTCCTGCATCTTCTGCAGGATCCGGAACCCTTCTTTGCGCCGGATCCATGCCCGTGACGCAGCATATCCTCAGCGATACAGCTGTGCCGGGCATATAAAAATCCCGGTCATTCCCTGCTTTACCGGGGAACACCGGGATTTCTTCCAAGGACACAGTATGTCATCCTTCAGTTTGTCTTTTGCCGCCTCTGTTTCAGCGGAAATAAATGACCAGACCCATCTGCAGCAGGATGATGAGAGGCACACCGACCCGGAATTTCACATGTCGAGTCTTGTGCCGGCAAAGCTGCATTCCCATGACGGCACCGATGCCGCCGCCAAGAAGGACGGCGAGGAGCAGTACGCTTTCGGGGATCCGCCAGACATGGCGGACAGCCTTGTATTTATCCAGGGCATAGAGGAGAAACGTAACGATATTGAGGACGAGCAGATAATACGTAAAAATATCCGAATAAAAAAATGCTCTCAGCATCAGGCTTCTCCCCGGATCCGCCTGCCGATGACGCGGGCTGCATAGACACCGGATGCACTCGCCTGGGAAAGACCGCGCGTAATGCCGGCACCATCACCGATGGCAAAGAAATTCGGCATCTGTGTCTCCAGCTGGTCATCCAGTTCGAGGCGGGAGCTGTAGAACTTGACTTCCACACCGTAAAGAAGCGTATCGTCATTGGCTGTCCCCGGTGCCACTTTGTCAAGCGCATAGATCATTTCGATGATATTGTCCAGATGACGTTTGGGCAGGACCAGGCTCAGGTCGCCCGGCACCGCGTTCAACGTGGGCCGCAGGAAGCTCTTGCTCATGCGGTGGGCATTCGTCCGGCGGCCTTTGATCAGATCCCCGAAACGCTGGACGAGCACGCCGCCTCCCAGCATGTTGGACAGGGATGCAATATGCTTGCCGTACTTGTGGGGTTCCTTGAAAGGTTCCGTAAAACGATTGCTCACGAGCAAAGCAAAGTTCGTATTGCCGCTGTTTTTGGCAGGATCGCTGAAACTGTGTCCGTTTACAGTGATGATGCCGTCCGTGTTCTCTGCGACCACATACCCGTTCGGATTCATGCAGAATGTACGGACCCGATCGCCGTACTGCTTAGTCGTATAGACGAGTTTGGCCTCGTAGACTTCATCCGTGATATGTTCAAAGACCTGGGCGGGCACTTCGACGCGGACACCCACATCGACCTGGTTGTTGCGCATGGAAAGTCCCAGATTCCCGCACTGCTCGGAAAACCATTCCGCGCCGGCCCGGCCGGGGGCAGCAATCAGATAGGTACAGGTGACGGGATCCTGCCCGCCCTTCAGGAAAAGCTGATAGCCTTCGGGACAGCGGTCAAAGCGCTCCACCTGCGTATCACAGGCAATTTCGATGCCATGTTCCAGAAGGAAACGGCAGATGCTTGCCATGAGTTTGCGGTTATTGTCCGTCCCGAGATGTCTGACCTTGGCATTGAGCAGATGCAGATCATAGCCCAGGGCAATCCTGCCGATCCGGCAGTTTTTGGTGGAATAGACTTCGCCGGGTGCACCGTGGCGCAGATTGATCTGATCCACATAATCGATGAGTTCCATGACAGTGCTGCGCGGCAGGTAATCGCTCAGCCAGCCGCCGAATTCCGTCGTAAAGTTGTATTTGCCGTCCGAAAAGGCCCCGGCGCCGCCAAAACCGCGCATGATGCTGCAGGGGACACAGCTCAGGCAGTGCTCTGCCCGGCCCGCGATGATGGGACAGTTGCGAAGCTCGATGGAGTGTCCTTCCTCCAGGATCAGGACCTTTACTTCCGGATATTTCAGGGCGAATTCATAGGCTGCATAAATAGCAGCAGGACCTCCGCCGATAATGGCTACATCAGGGTGTCGATTCATTTTTTAAAAACCTCTTTATCGTTGACCGTATTGAAAATGATGGAGGAAATCTGATTCATGATTTTCCTGGTTTCCTCCGGACGCAGTGCCTTGTCCGTCATGATGGCAAGGATATATTTCTCGTTGGCATAGACGATCCCGGCAGCATTCATGACCCGGCCATGATCGGACGACAGCTGAGCCAGTTTGATGTTCCGCGGCAGGAGTGCACCCATAAGGTGCCGGTCACTCTGCTGTTCAAAGAGAGACAGCAGGTACAGATCCAGTTTTTTATCGACGCATGTCCCTGCATAGAGCTTGCTCAGAAGCGTTACAGTATCATTCACCGAAGTGAAGCTGATCTGTTTTTCCGCATCCTTGACGTCATGATCCTCATCGGTATTCTCAAAATCCCTGCCGCTCAGGAAGGTATCCGCATACCCCTGCGCCAGGAGATACGCATTGATCTGATCCCGTCCGGCAATGGCAATGAGTTTGTTCATGGCGGTCTGGTCATTCTGCAGCATCATGGCTTCGAGCAGGTTCTGGACTGTCACTTTGCCGCCGGGCGGCACTTTGCCCATGAGGGGGCTGTCCGGCAGTTTTTCCTTATCCGTGAGGGTATACGGATCCGCAAGTTTCAGGTCTCCATCCTTGACCTGCTGCAGGACCGCGGCAGCCACGTAAGGCCGGATCAGGCCGCCGGCCGGCATCTTGCCGGAGAAGTTGTAGAACACTTCACCCGTGTCAAGGGATTTGTAATAGACGGAGCAGGAAGACCCGGACTGGGCGATGACATTGTTCAGGAAAGCATACGGTAATTTTGTATCTTTGTCATGCACGATCTGTGATTCCCGGACCTGTTTCTGCTGGGCAATATACTTTGGACTCGTATGGAGCAGATAGAAAGAAACGCTGCCAATGAGAAGGAGCGCTGCGAGCAGCAGGAAAATTCTCTTGTTGATACTCATAGGATATCCATGACCCTCCGATTGATTTTCAGCCACTGCTCCCGGTCCCTGCGGTCCGGAAGAATGGATTCCACAGCCTGCCAGAAGCGGCGGTCGTGGGATTTATTGGTCAGATGGCAGAGTTCATGTACCACCACATAGTCCACTACTTCTGCAGGGCAGAAAGCCAGGTGCCAGTTGAAACCGAGTTCATTCTTATAATTGCAGTAGCCCCATCGGGACCGGCCGTTGGCCAGTCTGAAACGGGGCACGGGCTGCCCCATGCGGGCGGCATAGTGAGGAATACGCTCCTCAAGACACCGCCGCAGGCATCCGCCCAGCCATTCCAGAAAATCAGGAACTGCTGCATCTCTGGGGACCCAGAGGATGTTTCGCCCCCGGTCAAGAGAGAAAGACGGTTCTGCAGAAAAATGCAGTGTACAGACCTGGCCTGCAAGAGGCACTGTTGCTCCCTCAGTCAGTGAAAAAGGCACGAAACGCTCTTTTTCTTCCTCGACACGTTTCTGATGGACCGCGATCCAGTGAGCCTTGGAATTCACAAAACGCTCGATATCTGCCCGGTCCATGCGCAGCGGTGCCCGCACAATCAGTTCTGCATCCTTATTGATTTCGATGGATAACGTCCGGCGGTGAGCCCGGATGATTTGATTGATTCTACACATAGCGAAACTATTATAACATAACTTCCCGTGGAAATTCCCGTGAATTTGCCGTGTCTGCCGGACAAATCCGCAGGCTGTGCCGGGTGGCACTGTTTTTCAGACATGCGGCCCGGCTGTGCTCCGGGCTGCATTTCCTGCTTTTTGCGGAATGGGGCGCTCCTCATAAGAAAGAAGCGGACGGAACCTCCCGGCAGGGATCATACCCTTTCCAGCTTCTGAAAAACCGAAAGCCCGTGCGGGAAATCCCTTCCCCGCACGGTTCCAGTACACCGGACAGATTTTTGCTTTCCGGCAGCTGCCTGCAATTCTGCCCTGCCTTACTTTGAAGGGACGCCGTCCCGTACCTCGATGACGATCTCTTCCACGCGTCTTGCTTCGACTTTCGTAACCGTCACGTGCAGATTGCCGCAGTCAAAGACAGCGCCTTTTTCCGGAAGCGTCCCCAGTGAATCAAGGACCCAGCCACTGATCGAATCGTTTTCCAGGTGATAGTCGGAAATATCAAGATCCAGGAACTTGAAAAGATCAAAGAGGTTCGCATTTTGTGAATTGGAATTGCAGTTGACTACATATGTATTCCGGGCGATTTTGGTAAATGCCGAGGTAAAAGTGTCATGTTCATCCCAGATTTCGCCGACAAGCTCCTCTACGATGTCCTCGGTCGTCACCAGGCCATCGATGGTGCCGTAGCTGTCCACGACGATGGCCATTTCCACCTTCGATTCCTGGAGCGTTTCCAGCACCTTGGCAATCTTGGTAGATGTATGGACGAAAACAACTTTTTTGAGGATGGTCTTCAAATCCATATCAGGGTCTTTTAAATATGCCGCATAAAAATCCTTTGCATGGAGAGCGCCGATGACTTCCCGGTAATCATCCTTGAATACGGGCAGCCGGGAAAACCCCTGAGTGGAAAAAAGAGCCAGGGCGGCCTTGTTGCCTTCAGCAATATCGATTCCCCTGATATCCACACGGGGTGTCATGATTTCCCGCACCCGGATGTCACTGAACTCAATGGCGGACTTGATGCGCTGGCTGTCCTGTTTCCTGATGCTGCCGCCTTTTTCCACCTCATCCACCATGAGGAGAAGTTCTTCCTCCGTAGCAGTCCGGACCTGTTTATTCCGCCGCAGGTGATCCACAACGGACCGGAAAAGCTGGAACAGGACCGTGACCGGCGTCAGGATAAAATTGAGGATGCTCAAAAAAGGCGCACAGGCCATAGAAAATTTTTCCGGGTAATCCTTGGCAAGGCTTTTGGGCAGGATTTCCCCGAAGATCAGGATGATGACAGTCGTTACGGCCGTGGCCACGGCAAGACCCGAAGGGCCCATATAAGCAGTACAGACAGCTGTAGCCAGGGAAGCCGTGGCAATATTCACGACATTGTTGCCCACGAGGATGGTGGTAAGGGCTTTGTCAAAGCGTGAAAGCAGGCGCAGGACAACTGTAGCCCGTTTTTCCCCGTTCTTTGCCAGATTTTTCAGGCGCAGTTTGTTGGAACCCGTAAGAGCTGTTTCAGCAGCTGAAAAGAAAGCCGACAAAGAGACAAAAAATATCAGGATCAGGGTAAGGATACCCGGCGATATGTGAACTCCATCCATGTACAATCAAACTCCTTATGAGCGCAGGCCGCTTCCCGGCGGCTGCAGACCTGCCATGTGATTTTCCGGACGCCGGGACTGTCCAAAACTGGAAGCGGTCCCCTGCCGTGCTCCCCAGGCAGGTTTGCGGCAATCCCGTTTCCGGCCGGCGCCTTCCGGATCCAGCAGCTTCCTGAGCAGGCCTCCAAGAAGCATGGATACTTTCTGACACAATGCCAGTGTGTCTTTTACACTTTCCCCCGGCAGGAGCTTGAGCTGTCCGCAGAGGATAAGCTGGGTTTCCAGGCGGGCCAGTGTTCCCGCTGCCATATAGAGACAGCGGATGAAATGAGGATCCGACTGCATCTGCTGGCCTTCTGCGATTTTCGAAGGAATCGCAATGGCCCCTCCCCGCAGCTGGCCGAAGAGTGCTTCCCGGTCCGCTGCTTTGCCTTCCGTCATGGTATAGATCCTGACGGCCAGTTCCATGGCACTGGTCCAAACGTGATAGTCGCGATAAGATTTTGCCGGCATCTGAATCCCACACTTTCCGCATCCATGCGCAGCCTTCGCCCTCCGCATTTTGCTGCCTGCCGAGAGACAAAACAGAAGCCTGTCAGGAATTTACAGGGCACTGCAGATTCGGAAAGACAATCTGCCGAATGGATGCTTGTTTTTTCTGCTATTGTACCAGTTCCCCGGCAAATCAGGATATATTTTGCAGTGAAAGGCCTTCCAGACGGTGTCAACGGAAAATCCGGGTTCCCATCCGGCAGAAAGGACCCCCGCCGGAAGCAGTCTTTCTCCGGCAAAAGGGCCCTTCATCCATCCATGATTGGACAATGGCGGTTTCCTGTGCTCCACCGGCCGGCAGTTTCAGTTTGCCAGGAGAAACGGCAGGCAGGCTTTGGCAAGACCCAGGAAAATAAAGAAACCGCAGACATCTGTAAAAGTCGTAATGAAGATGCTCGAAGCCACAGCAGGATCCGCATGCAGTGCCTTCAGGACAATGGGTACGATGTAGCCGACGAATGCGGCAATCATGAGGTTGCAGATCATGGCAATGAATATGATGATTCCGAGATACACATTATGGTTCAGGACAGCCAGCACGACACCGGCCAGAAGACCATTGACGATGCCATTGATGCAGCCTACGCATACATTCTTGATGACCCGTTTTTTGTTGTCCTTCAGCGTGATATCCCCTGTGGCGATGCCGCGGATGACGACGGACAGTGTCTGTGTCGCCGCATTGCCGCCCATTCCGGCGACGATCGGCATGGCGGCTGCCAGGGCAACGACCTGAGAAATCGTGTCTTCAAAAAGAGAAACCGTGGCGGAAGCCAGGAAAGCCGTCACCAGATTAATGAGCAGCCAGGGCAGGCGCATCTTGACCGACTCGAGGATTGTACTGTCCACTTCCTCTTCTTTGTTGACACCGCCGAGTTTCAGGATATCTTCGGTATTTTCCTCTTCGATGACATCGATGATATCATCGACGGTGATGATCCCGATGATGCCCTTCTTTTTATTGACGACCGGGATGGCGTGCAGGTCATATTTGGATACGATGCGGGCAACATCTTCCTGGTCCGTTTCCGGTTCGACAGAAATGACATTGTCCTCCATGATATCTTCCAGTTTGTCATAATTTTTGGCAACCAGAAGATCTCTCAGGGATACGGTCCCGATAAGCTGCTTTTTTTCGTTTGTAATGTAAAGGACACCGATTTCTTCTGTCCGCGGAGCAATTTCCTTGACTTTTTCCAGAGCCTGGCTGACGGTCAGAGTGCTGCGCATGGAAATGTATTCGGTGGTCATGATGCCGCCGGCACTCGTCTCCGAATATCCCAGGAGATTCCGGATGACCTGCTGGTCGCTCGTCTTCATGAAGCGCACCAGTTCTTTCCGGCGGTTTGCCGGCAGATTGCCCAGGATATCGACGATATCGTCCTTCGACATATGCTGGAACACCTGGAGGATCCTGTCGATATCAAGGAGTTTCATGATGCGGACCTGAAGATCTTCATCGGCCTGCTCGATGATTTCAGCCATCTGCTCCGGAGAAATCAGCTGATTCAGGAAAAGGATGTCGCTGTCCGTGACCTCTTCCAGGGCAATGGCGATATCTATCGGGTGGGCTTCCTCCAAAAGCTTTGCTACAGCCTTTTCATCCCGCTGATTCAGGGCAGCCGTCAGTTCATTCTCCATCCGTTCTTCCAGCTGTTCCTGCTTTTCTTCATCCTGTGCCTTAATTTCCTGGTTTTCTTCCATGTGAGGTCTTCTCCTTCCCCCGGGAAAATACCCTGTCCCACTGCCGCAAAGACGGACCACATCCCGGAGAGCACCGCCCTCCGGCTGTTTACCCGTATTTCCCCTCAGTATTTTGTTTTCATCACCGGGAAAACACCGGCCCGCTTCCTTACCGTTTGCTCAGTACGACATCATCGGAGCTCATCCAGCCCACGGCGCCGTCAAACCTGATGACAAGATTGTATGTCTTGCCTTCTTCCATGTTCCGGCTCTGATTGATGGGGACGAACATGGTGCCTCTGGGATAAAATCCCAGGGTCAGAGCTGATTTATTCGGTTCCGCATAGAGCGCGGCGTTGTCATGTGTCGTCATCATGATGATGCGGGACTCGTGATACCTCTGCTCCGTGGACATCGCCTCTGCCCGTGAAGGACTGAAAGACAGTCCCAGTGCCGATCCTGCTGTAAAGACGGCCGCTGCTGCAGCCATCAGTTGCTTTTTCATCGAAAATCCCTCCGTTTTATATGACCATGTTTTTACAGAAAGATGATGCATGTCCGCACCGCTCCTGCCGCCGTGACTGCCGGCCGGCCGGATTCCCCTGATCCGGGACTGCTCTGCCTGCGGGCGGCGGCGCCGTAGTCTTACACGACCTGGAACAGATAGAATTTCAAATAATCCGTCTCAGGCACGGAATACAGGATCGGATGGTCCGGCGACTGCTGCCGGCCTTCGATCTGGCGCAGAGATACGGACGCGTCATGAGCCGCTTCCCGGAGCATCTGTACGAACAGTTCTTCCCGCATAAAATGAGAACAGGAACAGGTAGCCAGGTAGCCGCCCCTGGGCAGGACTTTCATGGCCCTGAAATTGATATCCTTATACCCCCGGAACGCGTTGCGGACAGTCTGTCCTGATTTGGTGAAAGCCGGCGGATCAAGGATGATGAAGTCAAAGGGATGCTGCTTCTTCTCTTCCAGATCGGTCAGATAATTAAAGACATTGGCTTCCACAGTCGTCACAGTGCCGCCATACCCGTTGAGTTCGATATTTTCCCGTGCCTGACGCAGCGCCTCTCCGGAAATATCGACAGCCGTCACAGCTGCGGCCCCGCCCCGGGCAGCGTTCAGGGCAAAGGCACCCGTATGGGTGAAGCAGTCCAGGACATGCCGGCCTGCAGCGATACGGGATACGGCCAGACGGTTATATTTCTGATCGAGGAAGAAGCCTGTTTTCTGCCCGTTTATGACATCCACCCGGTAGCGCAGGCCATTTTCCACGATGACAGGACAAAGATCTGCTTCCGTAAGGGTGCTGCCGGCCACAGCGGCAATGCCCTTATTTTCGCGGAGCCCTTCCAGCTCGCGGATCTTGACATCATTGCGCTCATAGATGCCCTTGACATCCTGTCCCATTTTACGAAGCAATTCCAGGAGCAGCGAAAAAATCATGTCTTTCCGTTTTTCGATTCCCAGGGACAGGACCTGAGCCACCAGGACGTCTTCGAAGCGGTCCACCGTAAGGCCCGGGAATCCATCTGCCTCTCCGAAGATCAGGCGGCAGCAGCGGAAATCCGGACCGGGCATGACGGTCCTGCGGTAATCCAGGGCGTACTGGAGCCTCCTTGCGAAGAAAGCTTCATCAAACCGGTCATTGGCATTTGTCGAAATCAGACGGATCCGGATTTTAGAATGGTCATTGATGAAACCCGTCCCGATGTACTTTCCCTTTTCGCTGACAGCATCCACCAGATCCCCATTCTCATAAGGACCGGCGACCTGTTCCACTTCGCCTTCAAAGATCCAGGGATGCCCTCCGCGGGCCATCTTTTCACCTTTGCGGGTGATCATTGCTTTCGTATATTCACGCATGGCACTTCTTCCTTTATCACTTCGAAAATATGTAATTATTGTACCATACCAGCGCCCATTAATCACTGACGCCAGGTAAAATTTTTGAAAAGCCGGCCGACAGGTCTCTGCCCGGCTGCAGCTCTGTTTTCGGCTCCTGAAGAAACAGGGCAGATCATGGCTGATGCCGGAGGGAGGCCTTTCGGCATGTCTGGAAAAGATCTTCTGCGCAGCCAGGAAGACCTCCGCCGTTTTCTCCGGTGCCGGTCCGCCGGACAGGGAAGACCCGCTGAAAGACTGCGGAGGACGCGGAGGTCAAAAAATCTGCCGTCCAGGGACTGGACCGGGATACAAAAAAAGCTGCCGCACAGCTGCAGCAGCTCTTCTTCAGTTTCATCAGAATGCAGGAACGATGGATCCCTTGTATTTATCTTCAAGGAATTTCCGGACATCATCCGTCAGCAGAGCCTTCTTCAGTTTCTGGATTTCCGGACGGTTCTCATCACCCTTTCTCACAGCAACGATATTGGCGTACGGGGAATCCTTCGGTTCGATAAAGATAGCATCCTTCGTCGGGTTCAGTTTGGCTTCCATGGCAAAGTTGGAGTTGATGACGGCAAGATCCACATCATCCAGTGTACGGGGCAGCATGGCTGCTTCCGCTTCCTGGATCTTCAGGTTCTTCGGATTCTCCACGATATCATTGACCGTTGCGGCAATGCCGACGCCGTCCTTCAGTTTAAGCAGGCCAGCCTTGGCCAGGATGTTCAGTGCACGGCCACCATTCGTCGGGTCGTTCGGGATGGCAATGACGGAACCATCCTTGATCGCTTTGATGTCTTTTACCTTCTTGGAATAGACACCCATCGGTTCGATATGGACCTTGCAAAGCGATACAAGTTCCAGTTTGCGGTCTTCGCAGAACTTCTTCAGGTATGGTTCATGCTGGAAGAAGTTGGCGTCCAGTTCCTTGTCATTGAGACTCAGGTTGGGTTTTACGTAATCCGTGAATTCAACGACCTGGAGATCGACACCTTCCTTGGCCAGGGCATCCTTGATATGATTCAGGATTTCCGCATGAGGCACGGGTGTAGCACCGACCTTGAGGACGACCTTCTTGTCGCCGCCCGCTGTTTTTTCTGCTTTCTTCTCCCCGCCGCAGCCGGCTGCAAGGCCTGCCAGGGCAGCAACAGCCAGTACAGTTGCAATCAGTTTCTTCATAAGACAACTCTCCTTTGTGATAATGTGTATTGGATCACCGTCCGTCCCGGCAGCACGCCGTCTTCCTGCCGGTACAGGAAACCGGGACAGCCGCGGTTTCAGGCATTCCAGTTCTTTGCGATGCGGGCTGCCGCTTCCTTTTTGATATCTTCAGGATCCCGTTTGATGCGGGCGATTCCCTGCTCCATGGCGACCTTTGCCACGGCAGCGGCGACTTCCGGCACGATGCGCCGGTCAAAGGCGCCGGCCACGACGTAGTCCTCACGCAGTTCCTCATCTTTGATGAGGCCGGCAATAGCGTGGACAGCGGCGACTTTCATTTCTTCCGTGATGGCGGAAGAGCGGACGTCCAGGGCTCCGCGGAACACACCCGGGAACACGCAGACATTGTTTACCTGGTTCGGCGTGTCGCTGCGGCCGGTCCCGGCTACGGCAGCGCCGGCAGCCTTTGCTTCCTCATAGGAAATCTCGGGCACAGGGTTGGCCAGAGCAAAGACGATGGGCTTGTCATTCATTGTGCGGATCATATCAGCCGTGATGGCACCGGGCTTCGATACACCAATGACCACGTCGGCTCCCTTTACGGCACCGGCCAGATCTCCTTTATAGAGATTTTTGTTGGTCACGCCGGCCAGATATTCCTTGGCCATGTCCATATGGCCCGGACGGCCTTTGTAAAGGGCCCCTTTGCTGTCAATCATGATAAGGTCCTTGACTCCCAGACGGTACAGCAGCTTGCCAATGGCAGAGCCGGCAGCGCCGCACCCGTTGACGACACAGCGGGCACTGGAGATATCTTTTTTGACAAAGCGCAGAGCGCCCAGTACAGCGGCACAGGCAATGATGGCCGTACCATGCTGATCATCGTGGAAAATAGGGATCTGGCAGCGCTTGATCAGCTCCGCTTCGATCTGATAGCATTTCGGTGAAGAAATATCTTCCAGGTTCACACCGCCGAAAGAAGGCTGGAGTTTTTCCACGATGGAAATGAATTCGTCCGGATCCTTTGTGTCGATGCAGATGGGGACAGAATCGATATCACCGAATTTCTTGTAGAGGACGGACTTGCCTTCCATGACGGGCATGGCCGCTTCTGCCCCGATATCACCCATGCCGAGGACGCGGGTCCCGTCGGTGATGACGGCAACCACATTGCCGCGCCACGTATATTCGAAGGACAGTTTCGGATCGTCCTTGATCTTGAGGCAGGGTGCCGCTACGCCCGGCGTATATGCGATGGCCAGGTCATGACCGTTTTCCAGGGGCACCTTGCAGCGCGTTTCCAGTTTGCCGTGATTTGCGGCATGCATTTGTAAAGACTCTTCATTCAGTTTCTGAGTATCTGCCATTTTCTTCCTCCATTCCACATTTCCAGCCCGGGGCACAGTGATTCCTTCTGCATGCCGGCTCCATGCAACGGCACGGCGCCGGTGCCCCGGTGATATACCGGATATCCCTGGTCAGGCACATTCCGGTTTCACTCCGACTGTCAGATCGGACAAATTTCAAAAACTGGTTTTCTTCCCTTCAGGAGTGTCAGGACGCCGCAGGTCGGGATCTTATTGCGGGGCCTGGCTGCACTTCCCGGATTGATCACGAGGATGCCGTCCACTTCTTCATTGACAGGGATATGGATATGCCCAAAAACGACCACGTCAGCCTTCTTTTCTTCCGCCCAGTAAATGAGGCGGTCAAAATGGCTGCCGGATACATAGCGATTGCCGTGGACCATGGCAATGGTGAAATCCTCGAGTTTCGTCACGACCTCGACAGGGCCGCGGTTCTCATAGACATCACAGTTGCCGCAGACCGCATAGACCGGGACCCCGGACTGTTTTTCCAGATAGGGTGCGTCCTGACTGTAGTCACCGGCATGAAGCCACAGTTCCACTCTGCCGGCGGCAGCAATGGCGCGGTCGATGGATTTCAGGCTGCCGTGGGTATCGCTGATTACACCGATTCTCATTTCTTTCTTCTCCATAGATTGACGAGTTTGCGGATTGCCTTGGCCCGATGGCTGATGCTGTTTTTCTCCTCCATCGTTGCCTCTCCGAGAGGTTTGTGCAGTTCTGTGGACCAGAAAAGCGGATCATAGCCGAAGCCATTCGTCCCTCTTGGTTCATGCAGGAGAAGACCTTCGCAGATCCCGGACGACTCGACCAGGATCCTGCCATCCGGTGAAGCGACGGCAAGAGCACAAAAGAAGCGGCAGTTCCTTCGCACCTGCATCTTCATATTCTTCAGGAGCAGTTCGTTGTTTTCTTCAGCAGTGGCGTCTTCGCCGGCATAACGGGCGGAACGGACACCCGGCGCCCCTTTGAGGCTCAGGATCTCCAGCCCCGAATCATCCGCCAGGCAGACCTTTCCCAGGGCTCTGGCATAATACGTGGCCTTGAGACGGGCGTTGGCTGCGAACGTGCGACCTGTTTCCTCGGGTTCCTCAATATGAGGATAATCGCTCAAACAAGTAAAAGTCAGTCCCAGAGACTCCATCAGTGTCTTGAATTCCTTGACTTTGCCCTGATTGTGGGTTGCTATCACAACTTCTACAGGCTGCATGTTTTCACCTACCTTCATGCGTTTCACAGCAACTATTTTACTCCATTTCAGGCACATAAATCCAGTGGAAAAAAGCACTGCTTTTGTAAAGTGCCCCGAAAACCGGTTTTATCAGGCTTTACCGGCAGTCTCCCACACAGGGAAAACTTCCCGTCAGCGCCCTTTTGCGGGAGCTGACGGGAAGCTGTGGGGGAAACGAGGTGGCCGGCCGGTACGGAACAGACCCGTCAGGGCAGTATTCCGCATCCGGCGGCGCAGTCCTTTCACATGACTGAATGAGCGCGGCGGGCAATGACATCGAGCTGCTGAGTCCGCGTGAGGTCGATGAATTTCACAGCATATCCGGAGACACGGATGGTAAAGTTCGCATATTCCGGTCTTTCCGGATGTTCCATACAGTCTATCAGTTTATCCAGCCCGAAGACATTGACGTTCAGATGGTGAGCTCCCTGGTCGAAATATCCGTCCAGGACGCGGACCAGTGTGTCCCTGCGTTCTGCTTCGTTATGGCCCAGTGTTTCAGGTGCAATGGTCTGGGTGTTGGAAATGCCGTCCAGAGCGTATTCATAAGGCAGTTTGGCAACGGAATTGAGTGACGCAAGGAGGCCATTTTTTTCCGCGCCGTACGCGGGATTTGCCCCCGGCGCAAACGGGGTATAAGCCTTGCGCCCGTCAGGCAGAGCTCCCGTCGCCCCTCCATAGACGACATTCGACGTAATCGTCAGGATGGATGTCGTCGCTTCGGAATTGCGGTACGTATGATGTTTGCGCAGCTTTGTCATAAACGTTTTCAGCAGCCATACAGCAATGGCATCCGCCCGGTCATCATCGTTGCCGTATCTGGGGAAATCACCTTCTATTTTGTAATCCACGACAAGTCCGGAATCATCCCGCACCGTAGTCACTCTGGCATATTTGATGGCGCAGAGAGAGTCGACCACATGGGAAAAACCGGCAATCCCCGTGGCAAACGTCCGCCGCACGTCCGTATCGATGAGGGCCATCTCAGCCGCTTCATAGTAATATTTATCGTGCATGTACTGGATGAGATTCAGGATATTGACATAGAGGCCGGCCAGCCAGTCCATCATCAGGTCGAATTTATGCATGACTTCATCATAATCCAGCACCTGCGACGTGATCGGTGCATATTCCGGACCGACCTGCATATGCGTTCCGTCCTTGTTCAGGAACTTTTCATCCTTGCCGCCGTTGATTGCGTAAAGCAGGCATTTCCCAAGATTGGCCCGGGCTCCGAAGAACTGCATCTCCTTGCCTGTCTGGGTTGCGGACACGCAGCAGCAGATGCTGTAATCATCACCCCAGATGGGCTTCATCACATCGTCATTTTCATACTGGATGCAGGAAGTGGCAACGGAAATATGGGCCGCATACTTCCTGAAGTTTTCCGGCAGGGCAGAAGAATAAAGTACGGTCAGGTTCGGCTCCGGTGCGGGGCCCATATCTTCCAGCGTATGGAGGAAGCGGTAATCGTTTTTTGTGACCATGTGGCGGCCATCCATACCGATACCGCCCATTTCAAGCGTCGCCCACACAGGATCCCCGGAAAAGAGCTGATTGTAGGACGGGATCCGCGCAAATTTGACCATGCGGAATTTCAGTGTCAGATGATCGATCAGCTCCTGGGCCTGCTGTTCTGTCAGCGTGCCTTCAGCAAGATCGCGGCTGATGTAGATATCCAGGAAAGTCGAGATCCGGCCCACACTCATGGCCGCACCATTCTGCGTCTTGACTGCAGCGAGATAGCCGAAATACAGCCACTGGACTGCTTCTTTGGCATTCCTTGCCGGATTGGAAATATCAAAGCCGTAACTGGCAGCCATTTCCTTCATCTGACGCAGGGCACGGATCTGATCAGCCAGTTCCTCACGCTGACGGATGATGTCATCCATCATGACCCCGCAGCCGCAGTCAGCAAAATCAGCTTTTTTCCTGGCAATCAGGAAATCGATGCCGTAAAGAGCCACTCTCCGGTAATCGCCGACGATCCGGCCCCGGCCATACGCATCGGGCAGACCTGTGATGATATGGCTGTGGCGGGCTTTGCGCATTTCATCCGTATAGGCGTCAAAGACAGCTGTATTGTGGGTTTTATGGTATTCCGTAAAGATCTTGTGGAACTTTGGATTGATCCTGTAGCCATAGGTCTCCGCCGCTTCCTCGGCCATCTTGATACCCCCGAACGGCATGAAAGCCCGTTTCAGCGGTTTATCAGTCTGCAGGCCCACCACCTGCTCCAGATCCTTCAGGCTATCATCGATGTAGCCGGGGCCATAAGCAGTCAGCGTCGAAACGACCTCTGTTTCGCAGTCCAGCACGCCTCCTCTGGCCCGCTCCTCTTTTTGCAGTTCCTGGACCTTGTCCCATAAGAGATTCGTCGCTTCCGTCGGCCCCGCGAGGAAACTCTCATCCCCGTCGTAAGGCGTATAGTTCTTCTGGATAAAGTCACGGACGTTGACGTCATCCCTCCATTTCACACCTTTGAATCCTCTCCATGCTTCATTCTGACTCATTTCTTCCATGCAGCGCCCCTCCTCTTGCAGTATCTGGAATCTTTGCCCGATGGGTATATCATAGCCGTTCCCGGGAAAGGATTCCTTGACTGGAATCAAGTTTCCCGCCGCTCCGCAAAGTCGCGCAATTCAGTTTTTTAAGCAGCGGAACAGGAAAGGCCGGGATCCCTGCCCGTGCGGTCTCCAGAAATGCAAAAGAGAGCCGTACCGCTCTCAGCCACACAGCTGCACAGCGCCACAGCTCTTACGCTTCAAAACTCAAACCTCTGATCCCGGCACCACAGCTTCACAGCCCCTTTCCCGACACTTACGGGCCAGGTCCTCTGTGGCGGACCGGCCGAAAAGATGGATTCCACGGTAATGGAAAGAGAGTCCTCAAAGCCCCACAGCTCCAAAGCATCAACGCTCCACAGCCCCTTAGAGGCAGGCACGGCAGATGCGCTTCTCATCCTGCTCCCAATATTTTTTCAGCCCGCTCCACAGCTTCGCGCGAAGGCGGGACCACATCCTTAAGCTTGTTGGGGATCCCGAGGGCCTCCCATTTGAAGAGCGCCATATTATGATAAGGGAGCACTTCCACCTTCTGCACATTGCGGAGTGTGTCCAGGAATTCCCGTGTGCGGCGAAGGGACGCCGGATCGTCCGTATACCCAGGTACCAGTACCTGACGCACCCAGACAGGTTTCCCGATCTCCGACAGATATCGGAAAAGATCCAGGATGTTGGCATTGGGCTGTCCCGTCAGCTGCAGGTGCGCCTGCGGATCGATGTGCTTGATATCCAGCAGGAGAAGATCCGTAACCTCCATCAGTTCCTGGAATTTCTGAAAGAACGGATCATCCCTGGTAAAAGGCTGTCCTGCCGTATCGATGCAGGTACCGATATTCCTGGCCCGGGCTTTCCGAAAAAGGTCCAGCAGGAAATCAAGCTGCAGCAGAGGTTCTCCCCCGCTTACCGTAATCCCTCCGTCCTTTCCCCAGTAGGGCCTGTACCGTTCTGCCCGGTCAAGCAGCGCATCGGGGCTTTGCAGCATGCAGCCCGCTGCAGGCTCCGTTTCCCAAGTGTCGACATTATGACAGTAAAGGCACCGCATCCGGCAGCCCTGTACAAAGATGACAAAACGGACGCCCGGTCCGTCAACAGAACCGAATGTCTCAATGGAATGGATGCGTCCCTGAATCATAAACAGTCCCCTCCGATGATCATGACCTGTTCAGGCCCCAGGCCTGCGGCACAGCAGGAAAGCTGCTGCAGATTTAAAACAGAACGGCCCGGTAACTATACTCGTATGGGATCATTATAACCACCAGCGCATAAAAATTCCTTGACTGTACTCAAGAATGGAAAAAACTTTCTTCAGGAACGCCGCAGGACGGCCGGCTCAGTCTGCCCGGTACGGCAAAAACACTTCAGTAACTGACCATGCCCAGCAGTTTGTCGGCGTCCAGGATCTGGATGCTGCTCTGTCCTGTCTTCCGGATATATCCTTCCCGTTCCAGTTCCTTCAGTTTACGGCTGATGGTTTCAGGCCGCAGCGAAAGGATGCCCGCCATTTCTTCAAGGCGCATGGTCACAGTATCACTGGTCTGCCGGCGGTACCGGTAAAGCAGCAGACCGGCCACCCGTTCTTTCGGATCGGCAATGCTCTTCAGAAGATTCCTTCGGTTGGCATCATGGATCTTTTTGCTGAGCAGCGCAATGATCCGCATGGCGAGTTCCGGTTCCCTGACCGCCTCCTCAAAATCTTTCCGCGTGAGCCGGCAGCAGGCCACCTGTGACATACAGACGGCTGAAGCCGAATAATAACTGCCGGGCACAAGGACGCCTTCCCAGATGGTATCATGTTCTGCAAAGATGGAAGCGATCCGTTCCTGTCCATCCGAATCATAGGCACAGAGTTTGACCCTGCCCTGATGGACGATATAAATGGCGTCACAGGGATCCCCTTCATGGAAAAGATAAGCCCCTTTGGGCAGGCACAGGCGCCTGGAATGGGACAGCAGCAGTTTTGCTTTTTCCGGCGGCATGCCCATCAGGAATTCCACGTCTTTCAGGCACTGGCCATTGCATTCCCGGCAGTGATCCGGCAGACAGACTGTCATGATTTTCTCCTTTGCAGCTCTGGATTTGACTTATTTTTCATTATACACCCTGTCCGCTGCCCGGCGCCCTGAAAAGTCATAAGAAAACTGACATGCATCCGACAGATTGATGTGCAGCTCCTGCTTCGGCAGAATGCATCCGGAACAGGCCCGCTCTGGATAAAGCATGGAGCCCCGGAACAAAAGCGTCCACAGGGCCCCATAGAGTAAGTAACGAACGGTTCTGAATCTTTTTTTACCCGGCAAACTGGCTGTTGTACAGGTCTTTGTAGAAGCCCCCCTTGGCCATCAGGCTTTCGTGGGTCCCCTGCTCGATGATCTTCCCGTCCTTCATTACCAGAATCCGGTCCGCGCTGCGGATGGTGGACAGCCGGTGGGCCACAATGAAGCTGGTCCGGCCTTCCATCAGCTTGGCGAAGGCATTCTGGATCTGGATTTCCGTCCTGGTATCGATGCTGGAGGTGGCTTCGTCCAGGATCAGCATGGGCGGCAGTGCCAGCATCACCCTGGTAATGCACAGCAGCTGCTTTTGCCCCTGGCTCAGGCTGTCATCATCCACCACCGTATCCAGTCCCTGGGGCAGCCGGCGGATGAATTCCCAGCTGTGGGCTTCTTTGGCCGCACGGACGATTTCCTCTTCCGTGGCCTCCGGTTTCCCGAAGGCGATGTTCTCCCGGATGGTTCCCTGCTTCAGCCAGGTTTCCTGGAGCACCATTCCGTAGGTCCGGCGGAGGGAGTGGCGGTCCACCTCGGCCGTATCCTCTCCGTCGATGGCGATGGAACCCCGGTCCACATCGTAGAACCGCATCAGCAGGTTGATGAAGGTGCTCTTGCCGCAGCCGGTAGGTCCCACAATGGCCGTGGTCTGCCCCGGTTCCACCTGGAAGTTGAAGTCTTCAATCAAAGGTTTCTTCTTATTGTAGGAGAAATACACATGGTCGATGGCCAGCCGGCCTTCCCGGAACTCCAGCTGTCGGGAAGGATCGGGGCTCTGGGGCTGTTCCTCGATGAGGGCAAAGACCCGGGCGGCGCAGGCCAGTGCGTTCTGGAGCTCGGTGGCCACGGAGCTGATGTCCGTAAAGGGTTTCATGTATTGGTTGGCGTAATACAGCAGCACCGTCAGTCCCCCTACGGTGAGGCCTCCGGAAAGGATCTCCCGGCAGCCCACCAGAGCCACCAGGGCATAGATGGCATTGTTCACTGCCCGGGTGGAGGGGTTAGTCAGGGAACTGTAGAACAGGGCTCCCTGGGTGGCCTGCTGCAGGTCTTCGTTGATAGTCCGGAACTGTTCCGAGGAACGGGCTTCGTGGCTGAAGGCCTTCACCACTTTTTCACTGCCCAGGGTTTCGTTGATGAGAGCCGTCTGCTTCCCCCGGATGGCAGTCTGGTTCTGGAACAGCCGATAGGACCGGCCAGCAATGAACCGGGCCACCAGGAAGCTGACCGGAGTCAGCACCATGACCATGAGAGAAATTTCCATATGGGTGGAAAACATAAAGTACAGGGTGAGCACAATGGTCACCAGGCCGGAAAACAGCTGGGTAAAGCCCAGGAGCAGCCCGTCGCAGATCTGGTCCACATCGGCAATGACCCGCTGGACCAGATCTCCGGTGCTGTGGCTGTCCAGGAAGGCCAGGGGCAGCTGCTGAATCTGCCGGATGGCCCGGCCCCGGATATCCCGTACCGTATTGAAGGCCAGCTTGTTGTTGATCAGGTTCATGGCCCAGGTAGCCAGGCTGGACAGGATGACCAGCACCAGGATCTGGACAGTGGTCTGCCCCACCCGGGCAAAATCCACCTTTCCCGGCCCCACAATTCCGTCAATGGCCCGGCCAAAAAGGATGGGCACATACAGCTGGAGGGCGACGGAAATCTCCGCCAGCACCAGGCTTCCCCAGAGGAGCAGCCGATAGGCATCGATAACATTCCAGACTTTTTTCAGGGTGTTCCCGCTGGATGTATTCTTTTCTATGGACATCAGGCTTCCTCCTTTCCCTGGCGGAGTTCTTCCGCCCGGCGGCCCGGATACTGGGAATCAAAGATTTCCTGGTACACAGGGCAGGTTTCCAGCAGCTGCCGGTGAGTGCCCTTCCCCACCAGTTTTCCGTCGTCCAGCACCAGGATCAGATCCGCCTGACGGACGCTGCTGGTCCGCTGGGAGACGATGAATACGGTCATTTTTCTTTCCAGAGCTTTGATGGCCTGGCGGAGATGGAGATCGGTGGCAAAATCCAGGGCACTGGCAGAATCGTCCATAATCAGGATTTCCGGATGCTTTACCAGGGCCCGGGCAATAGTCAGCCGCTGTTTCTGGCCTCCGGACAGGTTCCGGCCGCCCTGTTCCACCAGAGCGTCCAGCTGCCCTTCCTTCCCCAGCACCACTTCTTTAGCCTGGGCGGTTTCCAGGGCCTGCCAAAGTTCTTCATCAGTAGCATCCGCCTTACCCCAGCGCAGGTTGTCCCGGATGGTACCTTCAAACAACGCCGCCTTCTGCGGAACCACGGCGATTTTTTCCAACAGGCGGCCGGCGGGATAGGACCGGACATCCTGCCCGTCCACTTCCACCCAGCCCTTCGTCACATCATAGAAACGGGGAATCAGATTCACCAGAGTGGTCTTGCCGCTGCCGGTGCCTCCGATGATCCCCACGGTAGCTCCCCGGGGAATGTCAAAATCCAAATCGGAAACTGCCTCCGCGCTTTCCGCATAAGCAAACGCAACCTGGTGAAAAGCCACGGCCGGTCCCTCGCTTACCGGTTGAAGGGGGCCGTCTTGGGCGGGACAGGCCATGGAACTTTTCACCTCCAGGATCCCCTGGATTCGGTTGGCACAGGCTGCAGATTTATTCAGTGTAATCACCATGCTGCCCAGCTTCACCAGTTCGATGATCATCTGGGCCATATAATTGTACAGGGCCACTACATCGCCCTGAGCCAGAGCACCCATTTCCACCCGGATGGCTCCCTGGCGGATCAGGACCACCGTGGCCAGGTTCACCAAAAGATAGGTGCCCGGAGTCATAAGGGCGGACCAGTTCCCCACCCTGAGATTCCTGGCGGTCAGGTCCCGGTTCCGGGTGTCAAATTCTTCCACTTCGGTATTTTCCCGGCAGAAAGCCCGGATGACTCGGACCCCGGTGAGATTTTCCCGGGTAGTCTGGAGCAGTTTGTCCAGAGCCTCCTGGACCCGAGTGAAAAGCGGGATGCTCCGGAGCATGATTCCCAGGACCACGGCCAGCAGCAGCGGGATGGCTACAGCAAAAACCAGAGCACTGGGCACATCAATGGTAAAAGCCATGACCATGGACCCAAACACGATGAAGGGACTGCGCAACAGCAGCCGCAGAGACATGTTGAGTCCGGTCTGCACCTGGTTCACATCGCTGGTCATCCGGGTAATCAGGGTATCCGACCCCAGATTGTCCAGTTCCCGGTAGGAAAGGCTCTGGATATGGTCGAACAGAGCCTGCCGCAGCCGGGTAATGACTCCCACGCTGCCCCGGGCGGCAAAATACTGGGCCGTAAAGGAAAAGCCCATGCCCAGCACCATAAGCCCCATGAGCACCTGGAAGCAGTGAAACAGAAACGGTTTGTCCCCGACGGAAAGGCCCCGGTCGATCATGGCAGCGATTACCAGGGGCACCACCAGATCCATCAGAGCCTCCAGAAGTTTGAACAGGGGCGCCAGGATGCAGTCCGAGACGTAACCCCGAAAATAAGGAAGATATTTTTTCATGATCAGCACCTCAAGATTTGTATTGTCCTTATCTTATCACGGTGCATAGTATATAATAGATATTGAATCCATTGATATCTATATATTTTTTATATAGGAGTGAGTAATATGAATCTGGAACAGCTGGACTGCCTCATTGCCGTAGTGGAAGAAGGCTCCATTTCTGCCGGAGCCCGACGGCTGAACCTTACCCAGCCTCCGGTTTCCCTGCAGCTGCAGCGGCTGGAAGCCGAATGCGGGGTCCGTCTGCTGGACCGGGGCAGCCGGAGAGTCCGCATGACGGAAGCAGGAAAAAGCCTGTACGACACAGCCAAACGGATCCAGAGCCTGACACTGGCCGCCCGGGAGGATATGAAGAATTTCCAGCTGGGGAAAAAAGGCAGCCTTCACCTGGGGATGATTTCTTCCGGGTCGGGCAGGAAATTCTTCCAGGGCGTCCGGTACTTTCTCCAGAAATATCCGGAGATTTCTTTTCAGCTGTATGAAGGAAATACCTACCAGCTGCTGGATGCCCTGGAAAGGGAAACTGTGGATCTGGCGGTGATCCGCACCCCCTTTTCCCGGATCCGGGTGGAAGGAAAAGTCCTGTGCCGGGAGCCGTTCTGTGCCGTGGGCAGCCGAGACCTGTTCCCGGCTGTGCTGCCGGAGGCCTTCGCCCTGAAAGACCTGCAGGAACTCTCCCTGCTGGTGTACCGGCGCTGGGAAGGGATCATTCAGGAAGTGTGCCGGAAGCAGGGCTTTTCCCTGTATTTTCGCTGCCTGACCGACGATGCCCGGAGCTGTCTCCAGTGGGCCCAGGCCGGTCTGGGGCTGGCCCTGGTGCCGGAAAGCGTCATCAGCCTGAGCCATGGACTGACGGCAGTGCCCATTCGGGAAGAGCAGCTGGACAGCCAAGTATGCCTGGTCCGTAAAAAAGGCCGCCCCCTCCACGAATCCGCCCGACTGTTCTGGGAAAATTACTGAAAGGAAACGGCTGACCGAACGATACCCGCTGCGCTGGTCTTTACTTAGTGTACAATAGTTATCGGTAAAATAAATATTCTTTTATAAAGCTGTAAAAAAGAAGACCTGCGTCTAAAAATAGTTTTTACCACAAAACATAATCAGGAGAGAATGTCTTCCTTAAACATCGACGCGCACCCGCATAGCGGGCGGTTCTCTGTCTCGTTTGCTCTCTGTTCAGCTGCAAAGCCCGAACGGCCAGAGCCAAAAAAGAAAAGACGTGAGCAAAAATCGCTCACGTCCGTGACTGGTGGATGGATTGGAGTTTACCCCAAAAATTGACAAAGAACCGAGATAAAGCCCGTATCCGCTGGAGATACGGGCTGTCTTTTGATTATTTCGGGTAATCGTTGCTTACATTGTCTTTCAGGACGACATCGTGGGCGCCGCCTTCGACAAGGGATGTTGCGGAAACCAGCGTCAGCTTGGCTTTCTTCTGCAGTTCCGGGATGGTCAGGGCACCGCAGTTGCACATGGTGGAAATGATTTTGCTCGTCGTCAGGTTGACATTGTCCTTCAGGGCACCGGCGTACGGGACATAGGAATCGACGCCTTCTTCAAAGGACAGTTTCTTGTCGCCGCCCAGATCGTAGCGCTGCCAGTTGCGGGCACGGGAAGAACCTTCGCCCCAGTATTCCTTCATATATGTCCCGTTGATGCTGACCTTGCGAGTCGGCGATTCATCGAAGCGGGCGAAATAACGGCCCAGCATCAGGAAATCAGCGCCCATGGCCAGAGCCAGGGTCATATGGTAATCATAGACGATACCGCCGTCGGAGCAGATCGGCACATAGATGCCCGTTTCCTTGTAGTATTCATCCCGGGCCTTGGCCACTTCGATCACAGCCGTCGCCTGGCCGCGGCCAATGCCCTTCTGTTCACGGGTGATGCAGATGGAGCCGCCGCCGATGCCGATCTTGACAAAATCAGCGCCTGCTTCGGCGAGGAAACGGAAACCGTCCGCGTCGACGACGTTGCCGGCCCCGACCTTTACGGAATCACCGTATTTGTCACGGATCCATTTCAACGTGCGGGACTGCCATTCGCTGAAGCCTTCGGAAGAGTCGATGCAGAGCACATCCGCACCGGCATCCACCAGAGCGGGGACGCGTTCGGCATAATCGCGGGTATTGATGCCGGCACCCACGACATGACGCTTCTGTCCATCCAGAAGTTCCAGCGGATACTGCTTATGGGTCGAATAATCCTTGCGGAAGACCATGTACATCAGATTGCCGTCCTTGTCGATGATGGGCAGCGTATTGATTTTATGGTCCCAGATGATATCATTGGCCTGTTTCAGGGTAATGTCATCCGTGCCGACGACCATTTCAGAAACAGGGGTCATGAAGGAACGGACCGGATCCGTCATTTTCATCCGGCTTACCCGGTAGTCACGGCTCGTCACGATGCCTTCGAGATGACCATGGGGCGTCCCGTCACTCGTGACAGCCATCGTGGAATGGCCCGTCTTTTTCTTCAGTTCCAGCACATCTGCCAGGGTGCAGTCGGCGCGCAGGTTGGAATCGCTGACCACGAAACCGGCCTTGTAGCTCTTGACGCGGGCAACCATGGCTGCTTCGCTCTCGATGCTCTGAGAACCGTAGATGAAGGAAAGTCCGCCTTCACGGGACAGGGCAATGGCCATTTTATCATCCGAAACGGACTGCATGATGGCTGAAACCAAGGGGATATTCAACGACATTGCGGGTTTTTCACCCTTTTTAAATTTCACAAGCGGTGTCTTCAAGCTGACATTCGCTGGAATACATTCACTGGAAGAGTATCCCGGAACCAACAGATACTCACTAAAGGTATGGGCAGGTTCGTCATAAATAAAAGCCATTCTCGTTCCCCCTTCAATAAAATTTTTACTATTTTAGCACTGTTATGTCACAAATGCAACAATTATTTCAAACGTTTCAAAGCTCTCCAGGCAATATCCTGACGGTAGTGGGCGCCTTCGAAATGGATCCTGCTGACCGCGCCATAGGCTCTTTCCTTGGCCCGGGCAATATCCTTGTCGATTGCCGTGACACCGAGCACACGGCCGCCGTTCGTCACGATCTGGCCGTCCACTTCCTTCGTGCCGGCATGGAACACGATCACGCCGGGCAGTGCGGATGCTTCCTGCAGCCCCGTGATCTGGATGCCTTTGGGATAGGAAAGGGGATATCCGCCGGATGCCATGACGACACAGACCGCTACGCCGGGGTTCCATTTCACCATATCCTCACGCAGCGTCCCCGTAGCGCAGGCGTACATGATTTCTGCCAGATCGCTGTCCAGGAGCGGGAGCACCGCCTGGGTTTCAGGGTCACCGAAACGGGCGTTGAACTCGACGACCTTCACAGAGTCGCCCTTGATCATGAGGCCCGCATAGATACAGCCGGAATAAGGCCGTCCTTCTTTGGCGAGAGCCGCCAGGACGGGACGGACGATGGTCTCCATGGTCTTTTCCTTCAGGGCATCCGTCATGACGGGAGCCGGTGCATAGGCACCCATGCCGCCCGTATTGGGGCCCTGATCGCCGTCATCGACGCGTTTGTGATCCTGTGCCGGCAGCATGGGCACCACGGTCCTGCCATCGGTGAAGCACAGAAGGGAACATTCCTCTCCGTCCATGAATTCTTCGATGACGACCTTATTGCCCGCGGCACCGAATTTGTGATGGCCCATCATTTCATCGACTGCATCGAGAGCTTCTTTTTCGGTCATGGCAACGACGACACCCTTGCCGGCAGCAAGGCCGTCTGCCTTGATGACAATGGGAGCGCCTTTTTCACGGATGTAAGCCTTCGCGTCAGCGGCGTTTTCGCAGACTTTGAAGAAAGCCGTCGGGATCCCGTACTTCTCCATCAGTTCCTTGGAGAAAATCTTCGAACCTTCGATTTCGGCAGCCCTGGCCGTCGGCCCGAAGATGTTCAGCCCGTGAGCTTTGAATACGTCGACGATCCCGGCTACGAGCGGAGCCTCAGGCCCCACTACGGTCAGGTCGATGTGGTGGTCTTCCGCCCATCTGGCAAGACCTTCCAGGTCGGCCGTATCCAGACTGACGCATTCCGCCAGATCCTTCATCCCGGGACCGCCGGGAATCGCGTACAGCTTTTCCACTTTGGGACTCTGGGACAGTTTCCATACGATGGTGTGTTCCCGGCCGCCGCCGCCAATGACAAGTACCTGCATCGTTAGCCTCCTCATATTGCTATCCAGATTATGATAAAAACTGCAGGAACGGGCGCGCTCCCGGCCGGGAGCCGCCCATTCCCTGTTACAGCCGGACTGTCTGCCTTCCACTGGAAAAGGCACAGCCGCCCGTGATCAGTCTTTCTGCATTTGTTCCGCCAAATACCGGGCGATGGCTGTATCGTAGGCCGCCGTATGGGCGAACGCCTCCTGAGCCAGCATCCGTCTTGTCTTCAGGTCGATATCCCCGTTGGCATCAAGCATTTCCATCAGCATGCCGTACCGTTCCGGATTCGTGATGATGACCACATCATGGAAGTTCTTTGCCGACGCGCGCACCATGGCCGGGCCGCCGATATCGATATTCTCGATGGCTTCCGCCTCGGTCACGTCCGGTTTGGCCACAGTCTGCTCAAAGGGATAGAGATTGCAGACCACGAGGTCGATCGGTTTGATTCCGTTCTTCTTCATGTCTTCCATATGTTTGGGATTGCTGCGGACCGCCAGGATCCCGCCATGGATCTTCGGATTCAGGGTCTTGACGCGGCCGTCCATCATTTCAGGGGTACCCGTGACGTCACTGACATAGGTGACGGGGATGCCCGCATCTTTGATGGCCTTCATGGTACCGCCGGTCGAAATGATTTCGATACCCTTTTTATGGAGGAACGCAGCCAGTTCCACGATACCGGTCTTATCCGAAACGCTTACCAATGCTCTCTTGATTGCCATACTGAACTACTCCTTCCTGATTTTGACCCTGCGGTCCCTGACTTCCAGTCTGCCTTCACACCAGAGCTTCACCGCTTCCGGCAGGATCGTATGCTCCTGGACCAGGATGCGGGCCGCCAGCGTATCATGCGTATCTTCATCATATACGGGAACGGCACTCTGCAGGATGATCGGGCCGGAATCCATGCCGGCATCGACAAAATGGACCGTGCAGCCTGCTATCTTGACGCCGTACTTCAGCGCCTGTCCCTGTGCATCAAGACCTTTGAAGGCAGGCAGCAGGGCGGGATGGATATTGATGATGGCCTGCGGCCACCTGTTCACGAAGTCAGCACTCAGGATACGCATGAAACCGGCAAGCACGACTAGTTCCACCCCGGCTTCCCGGAGCCGGCTGTCGATGGCTTCCTCAAATGAAGCTTTGTCCCGATAGTCATGGCGGACAATGGCTGTATGGGGGATCCCGGCCTGTTCTGCCCGTTTCAGGGCATACGCATCGGCGCTGTCACTGATGACGACAGCGATTTCAATGGGGAGTTTTTCATTCCGGATCTTGTCCAGGACCGCCTGGAAATTGCTGCCGCGGCCGCTGACAAGCACACCGATTTTCTTATTAGTCACCGAACACGCCACCCTTCATGACAGTCTGTTTCCTGCCGGGGATGATGCTGCCCAGTTCATAGAATTTTTCATTATTTGCCTTGAGATGGGCCCGGACGGCATCCGCTTCATCAGCACCGAAGACAAGGACCATGCCGACGCCCATGTTGAAGGTCCGGTACATTTCCTTCCAGGGCACATTGCCCCATTCCTGGAGTTTCCTGAACACTGCCGGCACTTCCCAGGCATCGGCGTGGACTTCTGCATCGCAGTCCGCAGGCAGGACACGGGGGATATTGTCATAGAAACCGCCGCCCGTGATATGGACCATGCCATGGATATCGAAATTCCGGATCAGCGGCAGGCAGGTCTTCGGATACAGACGGGTCGGGGTGAGGAGCTCCTCGCCCAGTGTCTTGCCGAATTCGGGGATATATTTGTCAACCGTAAAGCCCATGGCGTCAAAGCAGATCTTGCGCACCAGGGAATACCCGTTGGAATGGACGCCCGTGGAAGGAAGGCCCAGCAGGACATCACCGGCCTTGACCTTGCTGCCCGTGATCATCTTGCTCTTTTCAACGACGCCGACCGTAAAGCCCGCGATATCGTATTCATCCTTTGCATAAAAACCCGCCATTTCAGCAGTCTCACCGCCGATGAGAGCACATCCGGACTCCTTGCAGGCCCGGGCCACGCCGGCTACGATATCGGCGATCTTCTGGGACTCCACCTTGGCCGTTGCGATGTAGTCCAGGAAAAACAGCGGTTCTGCACCCTGGACCAGGACGTCGTTGACGCACATGGCGACTGCATCCTGACCGATCGTGTCGTGCCGGTCCATCATGAAGGCAATCTTCAGTTTCGTACCCACTCCGTCCGTGCCGGAAACAAGGACCGGTTCCTTATACGTCGTCTGCAGGGCAAAGAGACCGCCAAATCCGCCCAGATCACCAATGACCTCGGGCCGGTAAGTCGCGCGGACGCTGTCCTTCATCAGTTCTACGGCCTTGTTGCCGGCATCGATATCGACTCCCGCGTCAGCGTAAGTAATGCTCTTTTTCTCAGTCACGATGTTTCCTCCTTAGCAGCCTTGTTCAAACTGGAATTTCGATGTGGACTTCATTTCCCTGTCCGCTCCGTCGGGATAGTGGGAATTGAAGCAGGCATAGCACATATCATCGGGGTCGAGCACGGAAAGAGACGCTCTGAGACCCTCCATAGTAATATAATGCAGGCTGTCCGCTTTGATATACTCGCAGATTTCTTTTTCTGTCTTGGATGCGGCGATCAGTTCCTTCCGTTCGGACGTGTCGATGCCGTAATAGCAGGAATCCATGACCGGAGGCGAACTGATGCAGACATGGACTGCCGTCGCACCGGCATCCCTCAGGAGCTGGACGATCATGCCGCTCGTCGTGCCGCGGACGATGGAATCATCGACCATGACGACGGATTTACCTTCGACCAGGCTGCGGTTGGCATTCAGTTTGAGGCGCACCGCATTGAGGCGCTGCTTCTGCGTGGGCTGGATGAACGTACGGCCCACATATTTATTCTTTGTCAGCCCTTCCAGGAAGGGAATACCTGCTTCGAGGCCGTAGCCAATCGCCGCAGGCGTGCCCGAATCTGGTACGGAAATCACGATATCCGCGTGGATATCCTTCGTTTCCCGGGCCAGGATCCGGCCCATGTTGACGCGGGCTTTGTAGATGCTCTCTCCGTCCATGATGCTGTCGGGACGGGCAAAATAAACGTATTCAAAGATGCAGTGTGCGCAGTGAGCCGGTCTGTGGGTACTGTACATGATGCTCTGCGGCTCTTTTTCTTCGTCGTTGATGACAATGAGTTCACCCGGTTTGACATCGCGGACGAAGTGGGCCCCCACCAGATCCAGAGCACAGGTCTCGCTCGTGACGACCCAGCCATGATCCATCTTGCCGATGCACAGTGGCCGGAATCCATAGGGATCACGGAAAGCGACCAGCTGATGGTCATCCATGACTAGGATGGCGAAAGCCCCCTTGATGGAATTGGCCGCTTCGGCCACACGTTCCGGCAGGGTCTTTTTCCGGGACCGGGCGATCAGATGGAGCACGACTTCGCTGTCCACAGTGGAGGAGAAGAGAAAACCTTCCTGCTGCAGTTCCTGCCGCAGGCTGCCCGCATTGGTCAGGTTCCCGTTATGGGACAGGGCCAGGTTCCCGCCGTCATAGAAGACTTTCATGGGCTGGACATTATAAACCATACTGGACCCCGTTGTGGAATACCGTACATGGCCGATGCCGATATATCCGTCAAGTCCTGCCAGGCCGCTTTTAAAGACCTCCGTGGCCAGGCCCATGCCCTTTTTGATATGCATATTCCTGCCATCGGTCACAGCAATGCCGGCGCTTTCCTGGCCGCGGTGCTGCAGCGCGAAAAGTCCCCAATAGGTATTCAGCGCCACATCGTCGCGGTGAGAATACATGCCGAATACGCCGCACTCCTCGTGCAGCTTATCCTCCTGAAAATCAATTGCGTGCATAGCTCCTCCTTGGCGATTCATTTTTTCACGAAATTACGGACAGCATCTTCGATTTTTTTGCCGGAAGCAGCAAGTTTGGCAGAAGCCGTACGGACTGCCTCCAGTTTATCTCCCTTGGCCTTGACTTCAGCCTTCATCTGTGCACGGTACGCAGCCAGTTTATCCACGAGCTCCGGATATTTGACAGCCAGGATCTCCACGGCAAAGATTGCTGCGTTCTTGGCCCCGTCGATGGCCATGACAGCCACGGGGATTCCGGAAGGCATCTGGACAAAACTCAGCAGGGAATCCATCCCGTTCAGAGCGGTGGCATTGATGGGCACACCGATGACGGGCACCGTGGTGTAGGCAGCGACAAAACCGCCCAGATGGGCAGCCGCTCCGGCTGCAGCAATGATCACGTCGACCCCGCGGTCCCTTGCGCCTTCGGCAAATTCCTTGACCAGTTCGGGCGTCCTGTGAGCACTGGCGACCGTCACTTCGAGTTCCACGCCGAACTCCTTCAGCACTTTTTCGACACTCTCCAGCTTCGGCCAGTCAGAATTGCTTCCCATAATCATTGCTACTTTCATCGTTGCACCTCCAAATAAAAAAGCTCAAGAGTCCTTCATGAAAACCTGTCATGTCCTTTTCTCTCGAGCCAATATAAACAGAGCCACTCACGCCATTATTGCTTTCTATCATTCTATCAATCTGCTGTGGCTCTGTCAATCATAACTCGAACTTTTATAATATATGTTACAACATCGTTCGAAAACATTCACAAAAAAGCGTTCCGTTTCCACTGGCCCTGTTCACCGGGCGCCATGAAAGGTCCGGGAAGCCAAAAAGAGATCCCGGTCAGGAACCCCCGGCCGGGACGGAAACACAGCAGCAGTTATGCAGTTTTCTACAGACGCGCCTCCCAATGGCTCATCCGGAAATAGAGATATTCCAGGAGGCTGCACATCATCCAGCCCAGGGGATACCCGAAGGAAACGAGCTGTACCACGTTGTATACATGGGAAAGGATGAAAAGATAGATTTGCCGGAAAACGACGAAAGAAAACAGCATGATGTACATGGGTGCCCGGGCGTCGCCGATCCCCCGAAGCGTCCCGGCATACACCTGATTCAGGCAGGCAAAGACGGCAAACCAGCAGTTGGTTCGGATAAAGAGCGTCCCGTAGGCGACGACATCCGGATCCGTATTGAACCAGCGGATGATCCGGGGTGCGAAGATAAGGGCCGGGATGGCCAGCATCAGCGTGCCGATTTCCGCCATGCGCATGGCCACATGGAGCCCTTCCCTGATCCGTGCCGCATTGCGGGCACCGGCGTTCTGACCGGCAAAAGTCGTCACGGCAAGGGCAATGGTCATCATGGGCATAAGGATGAAGGCATCCACGCGAAAATAGACACCCCACCCCGTCGTGCTCGCTGCACCGAAGTAATTGATGTAGGCCTGGACAAAGACGTTGGAAAAAGAAGTCACGGCCATTTGCAGGCCTGCAGGCATCCCTATGCCGATGATTTTCCTGAGGACCGGAAAATCCAGATGCATCTCTTTGAAAGAAACGGAATAGATGTCACGGCTCCTCCAGAGGACATAAAAAATAAGGAACGCCGAAATAAACTGGGAAATCACCGTCGCCCAGGCCGCACCGGCCACGCTCATATGGAAGGTGACCACAAAAAGAAGGTCCAGGATGACGTTGAGGAGGGACGTAAATATCAGGAAGTAAAGCGGGCGCCTGGAATCTCCCACAGCGCGCAGGATGGCTGAACCCATGTTGTACATCATGGTGCTCGTCACACCGCCAAAAAGGATCTGCAGATAGATCACAGCCAGGGGATAAATGGATGGTGCCGTCTGCATGAAGCGTACCATATAAGGTGCGCCGAAGAAACCGACGAACATGAACACGAGGCTCAGCAGGAACGTCCCGACGAGAGATGTATGGACGGCCCTGCGCAGCATCACAGGATCCCGGGCTCCGAAATACTGTGAAATGATGACACTGGCACCGGTACTGATCCCCATGAAAAAACCGATGAGCGTGTTGATGCAGGGCATCATGCTCGTCACGGCGCCCAGAGCGTCGGCACCGACAAAATTTCCCACGACAAGACTGTCCACCGTACTGTACAGCTGCTGGAACAGGTTGCCGAGGAGCAGGGGAACGGAAAACCGGAAAAGGATCTTCCAGATGCTGCCTTGCGTCATGTCCATGGTCCTGGAAGCCGCATGGACCACAATTCCCACCTCCCCATAAAAAACAGGGCAGGGTACGTTCCCTTTCCAGTCCTGTCCGGAAAGGGCCCTTCCCTGCCTCGAAGCTGAAGCTGCATTCACTTCAGCAGATTCTTGTCTTCAAAATAATTGATGCGCATGGCGCGGCGCACTTCCTGCAGTGTGGCGTCCGCTTTGGCGGCAGCACGTTTCGTGCCCTCCTGCAGGATGTCATAGACATCTTCTTTGCGGGCTTCCCACTCGGCACGGCGGGTGCGGATGGGACCCAGGAAGGTCTCCATGACCCTGTTGAGGAACTTCTTGATCTTGACATCGCCCAGACCGCCGCGGCGGTAATGATCCTTCAGTTCATCCAGATTGGCATATTCCGGCAGGAATTCCGCAAAATGTTCCGGTTTGCTGAATGCGTCCAGATACGTAAAGACCGTATTGCCTTCGATATGTCCCGGATCGGAAACCTGGATATGGGTCGGATCCGTATACATGGACATGATTTTCTTTCTGACCGTTTCCGCATCATCGGACAGATAGATGCAGTTCCCCAGAGATTTGCTCATCTTGGCCTTGCCGTCGAGTCCCGGCAGACGGTAGCAGGCCTTGTTGGGCGGCAGGTAGATATTCGGTTCCGTCAGGGTCTCCCCATAGACAGAATTGAATTTGTGCACAATCTCACGGCACTGCTCCAGCATGGGTTCCTGATCTTCGCCGACAGGAACGCTCGTCGCATGGAAAGCCGTGATATCCGCAGCCTGGCTCACAGGATAGCAGAAAAAGCCGAGGGGGACGCTGGATTCAAAATTTTTCTGCTGGATTTCAGCCTTGACCGTCGGGTTGCGCTGTACCCGGGACACGGTCACAAGGTCCATATAATACGCCGTCAGCTCATAGAGAGCCGGCACCAGGGACTGGATGAAAATAGTCGCTTTGGCGGGATCGATTCCGACGGCCAGATAGTCCAGGGCGACCTGGAGCACATTCTGACGCACCTTTTCAGGGTTTTCGGCATTATCCGTCAGTGCCTGGGCATCAGCAATCATAAAATAGATTTCATCAAATTCGCCGGAGTTCTGCAGGGTCACACGGTTCGCCAGAGATCCGACATAATGGCCCACATGGAGATGTCCCGTGGGGCGGTCTCCAGTAAGAATGATTTTTTTCATGTGAACAGCTCCTCACTTCGTGTCCTTCCGCACTTTACCGCAGCGTACAGAAACACATATTGTCTTTACTATACTATGAATTCCGTAATTTGTGAAGGGGAGAGCGCTCCTGCAGGCCGCAGGCATATCCCGGTGCACCTCCCCTGTCTTCTCTGCAGAAAGAAAGGCCGCCCGGGCAGCCCCGCCTCTGCCTCAGGCGGTCAGTCAAATGAGCGGCCATTTTTATGTATTTTTATGTAAGGAAGCAGTCGGGCAGCTTTTTCCCCCGCAGCCTCCTTACGCACCTGCCTTTTTCCGCAGGATGGTCACAGCGATCGCAGGCGGATCTGCCGGGCAGTGATATTCACAGGAACCGCAGCCAATACAGCGGGAGGCATCGACCTGCGGATAGCTGCGGCCGTCCTTGTTCTCCACCATCGAAATGGCATGGGTGGGACAGTGCCGGGCACAGTTGCCGCAGACGATCCCCTTCTGGGTGATCAGGCAGTGGAACTGGGCATATTGAGCCACACCGATCCGTGTCTTCTGCTTGGCCGCCAGTGCAAGGGGTCTGATGGCTCCGGCCGGACATGCCTGGCTGCAGAAATTGCAGTTGTAGACGCAGTAGCCCTTTGCGAAATCCATAAAAGGCTGCCCCATCTGGAAGATGCCATTCTGCATGACCGCAGGCTGCAGGACACCGCTTGGACAGCGGCTGACGCAGAGATGGCACCCGGTGCACTGCAGAATGAATGCATCGGCGCCCACTGCCCCCGGAGGCAGGATCGTCCTGCCCCTCCTTTTGGAGCCGAGCAGAGCCGGGATGATGGGCTGCCGGCGTGCCAGTGCTGCCGCAGCGGTTCCCACAGCAGCCGCTGTCGTCAGGAGCATCTCGCGGCGGGTCATCTCTCCCTCTTGAGGCATAGTGGACTCCGTCCCGGAGGCAGTCCGATCCTTCCGGGGACGGGCAAAGGAAATGGCGCCTTTCGGACAAATGGATACACAGTCGAAACAGTCCACGCAGCGGCTCGTATCCACAGTCCCATGATCGATATCGATACAGGATGAACGGCAGTTCCGTTCACAGAGCCTGCAGTGGACGCAGTCCTCCTGCCGGATGACGGGGCGGTACAGGCTGTGCCGGCTGGCCGTGCCAAGCAGTGTCCCGACCGGACAGACAGTATTGCAGTACCAGCGCCCGCGGCGCCAAGCCAGGATGAACAGCACAAGAAGATACGCTGCGGCAAGAGCCAGCGTGACACCGGCCCGGGGCAGGATATCCGTTTTCGTCAGGAGCACCGGACCGCCGTGCGTTTCTGTAAGACCGGCCAGTCCATTCCATATATAACTGACCGGGACAGTGAGAAGGTCAGTCACGATGCGGCCGAAGATGCTGTACGGGTCAAGGGCCGTCACCACCGGGGAAATTCCCAGGATCAGGGAAAGCAGCACCGCAGCCAGCACCCCGTACCGCACCCTGCGGTTTTCCGGGATATGGACTGCATTATGCCGGCCCTTTTTACGCCGCTTTGCCAGCCAGTAGAAAAAGTCCTGCATGATGCCGAGCGGACAGAGCATGCTGCAGTAAGCACGGCCAAAAAGGATCGTCACGATAAAGATGGCCGCAATGACAGCCACATTTGCAGCAAGGAGAGACGACAGCAGCTGCCACCTGGGAAGTGCAGGCACCGCAAGTCCGGCAAAATATAAGAGCATGATGGAAAATATCAGCCATGACACAAAAATCCGGATCTTCTGCAGCATCTAGATCACGCCCTTTCCCGTATCCCTGCCATACTTCTGGATCAGATCATCGATGGCCCGGATGTTCTTAGGGATTGCGATGTGCTGGGGGCACCGGGGCAGACAGGCCCCGCAGGCCGAACAGTGGGCTGCCCGCTGCTCCCGTTCCAGGTTGTTCTTGTAATGGGCGAGGAATTTCACTTTCTGTTCGCTTGTGGCACTGTCCGGGTGTGCCAGATCGATGCCGAGGGGTTCACCGTACCGGTTGTACACCTGGAATACGGATGCGATGTTGACGCCGTACGGACAGGGATCACAGTACCGGCAGTAAGTACAGGGAATTCCTGCACTGTCCACAGTTTTGCCCAGGGAACGCTGGATGGCCCGTGCTTCCGCCGTGGACAGGGGCTTGAAATCAATCATCGTCCGCACATTGTCCAGCACTTGTTCCAGGCTGCTCATGCCGGAATTCATCGTCACCACCCCGTCGAGGGATCCCACCCAGCGCAGGGCCCAGGAAGCCATGCTGGCATCCGGATCCTGTTCTTTCAGGATGCTTTCCGCCCGGGAGGACAGGTGGGCCAGGTTGCCGCCCTTGACCGGTTCCATGACAAAAAGAGGTACGTTCTTTTCCCGGGCCTTGCGGTACAGGTCTCCCGCCTGGCGGCTTCCGGAGGGAGCTTCCCCGGATTCGTTCCAGTCGAGATAATTGAGCTGGATCATGCAGCAGTCCCACTGATAATTGTCGAGCAGATAGTGGAAGAAAGGCACATCACCATGGAAGGAAAACCCAAGAGCTTTGATGCGTCCCTGCCGTTTTTCCTGCCGCAGATAGTCCAGGATACCGCCCTTCACATACTGCTCATCGAACTGCTCACGGCTGCTCAGGGTATGGAGCAGATAATTGTCAAAATAAGTCACCTGGCAGCGGTCGAGCTGGGTCTGAAAGATTTCCTTTGCCTGAGCCAGGTCCTGCAGGATGGGTGTCGGCATCTTGTCCGTCAGGGCAAAACTCTCACGGGGGTATTTCTTAAGGACCCTGCCGATGAATGCCTCGCTCTTTCCTCCGTGATAGAACCAGGCCGTATCAAAGTAGTTGATACCATGACGGAAGGCAAAATCGACCATCTTTTCAGCCAGCTCCTCATCGATGCTGCCGTCGGCTTTCTGCGGCAGGCGCATGCAGCCAAAACCCAGCATGGACAGATCCCGGCCAAGGGGTGCGTAATGATGCGTCGCCACCCTTCCCATCGTTTCCCCGGCTTCTTCGGCTGCCTTATCCTTATCGAGAAAAGCAATGATCTCCTCCCGTCTGGCAAAAGCCCCGACAGCCGCAGCTGCCGCACCCGCGCCAAGGATCTTTAAAAATGTACGGCGGCTCACGTCTTTCTTCATATCCTGTCCATCTCCTTATCAGAAAAGCACCTGCATCCGCGGCTATCCGCCGGTCCGGTGCCCTTTTCCTCATCAAGTATGCTTCCCCACGAAAGCATCCAGCAGCTCATACGTCTTTTTAGCTTCCGGCAGTTCCGGAAAAATCAGCGGCCAGTCATGGGACATCCCGGGAAAAAGATGCAGGTCCACTTTGACACCGGCCTGTCTGGCGTGGCCGGCAAAAAGCAGCATGTCATCGACAAACATCTCTTTGGCACCGCCGATGATCAGGGTCGGCGGCAGTCCTCTCAGATCCGCATATACAGGAGAAACACAGGGATCCTTCAAATTGGCATCCCGGAAATAATCTTCATTCTGCGTCACCGCTGCGAACATCCTCACATTCCGCTTTCCCAGCACCACATCGTCCACGGCGTTCGTATCATGGGTGGGCAGATGGCCCGCGTCTTCCCAGGGAGAATAGAGGACCAGGACGGCCGGCATGGGAAGCTCATGATCCCGGCAATACAGGGCCAGTACCGTTGCAAGATTGCCGCCGGCTGAATCGCCCGCGAGGATGATCCGTTCCGCCGGCACACCGGAAGCCAGGATGGCCCGGTATGCCGCCACTGCGTCCGTGAGAGCCGCCGGATAGCGGCCGGCTGGCGCATAGCGGTAATCCAGCATATAGACATCACCGTTTCCCAGGGCATGGGACTGGGCGATTGCCCAGTCACGATGGCTGTTGCTGTTGCCCAGGATATAGCCGCCGCCATGGAGAAAGAAGAGGACATTCTTTATTTTTTTCTTGTCAGGCATGTATTTTTCCACACGGACGGACTTCAGCGATTCAAGGTCCTGCTGCCATCCCTTCGGCACGGTATAGGCATCCGGTTTCCTGGTCTTCCCCGTAAACATGGCCCAGGTCTTCTGGTCCAGATAGGCTGCCTTTTCCTCTCCTCTGAGCCTGATTGTTTTGGGATACTGGTATGGATTCTCATACGACGCCAGAGCCATCCCCCGCCTCAGCCCCAGAAACAGCAGGGCTGCCAGAAAGCCCGCAGCAACTCTCTTTTGTCCTTCTTTCTTCATAGTCTGCCCCCATTCCGCTGCAGCAGCCGCTTTGCACCGGAGCTGCGGCCGCCTTGCCTTTTTATTGTGCTGCCGGCAGCTGCATCCAGCTTCCGGCAGTCCCCGACACGCTTGCCTGTTACATAATACTGATACGTCGGAAATTCAAAAAGAACTGGTTTGGATATATCATAACGAATCTGGCCCTTCTCATTCAAGATGCTTTCGGCCGCGAAAACATTTTCCGGTTTTTGAGCAGCGGTAAAGATCCAATCCGGCAGCAAAACAGCGGGAAGGAACCGCTCCTTTCCCGCCGCTTTGGCACAATCTCATAATAATCCGGCTCTGGTCAGCCAGGGGTCGATGACACTGTAGTCCGTGTCCTTATCGAGCGTCAGCCCTGTAAAGAAACGGGCGCCCGGAGCTGCGGCAGCAAGAGCCGGCAGGGTGATTTCAAAAGGACTGCTGTAGGAACACATGTAAGGTACGATCAGCTTATCCTTCAGGTCCTTTCCTTCGAGGAAGGACGGAATGATCATCGGAGCCGTAAACCACCAGGCCGGATACCCCAGGACGATGACGTCATATTTCGACACATCCGGCTGAGTCCCGGCGATTTTAGGTTTTGTATTTTCATCCACTTCTTTGGCCGCTTCCTTCAGCACGGTGGAATAATCTCTGGAATAATCGGGATCCCGTTTGATCTGGTAGAGATCTCCGCCGATTTTCTGCTGGATCATCCGTGCCACTTCACCGGAACGGCCGCCCCAGGTAAAGTAAGCGATGAGGATCTTCTGTCCTTTGTGGCTGCCCTTCGGTTCTTCCCTGATAGTGGGGATGGCAGCAGCCTCTTTCCTGTGCATGTTTTCCAGCTCATCCTTGATATCTTCCGACATGGGTTTGCCCGTCGAATTCGGAACGTAGGCACCGACCCTGCCGTCCGCTGCCTGAACTGCCTTTGCCGGCTGCGCCGTACTGCTGTCCTTCTGCTGCCTGCCCGTACTGCCGCAGGCAGAGAGCACCAGCATGGAAAGACATACTGCCGAAATCTTGATCCATCCTGCCAGTTTCATTTTTTTACCTCCCTGATTGTCCGATCCATTCACTGCTTCTCAATAGTGATCTTTCCCATTAGTCCGGCGATCCCGTCCCTGCCGCTTTCCGCTTCTCCCAGCTGGTAAAGCCCGCCGGCAGAACCGAAATCACGATAGAACATCACTACATCGCCCCAGGGCGCATAATAGGCAAGCGTGCCCGCCCGGGCGTCCGCTGCCGGAGTATTTTCAGTCCTCAGCTTCTTCGGGTAAAAGATCTTTTCATTGCTGCCATAGTTTTCCACGCCGATTGTCAGCGGCAGCTGGTTCCACAAATCCTTTGCCGCCTGACTCTGGTTCAGTGCAAAGACCACTGTATTTTTCCCGTCACTCACTTTGATCTTCATCGGGGATTCCTCCTTTGCCCGAGCCGCAGCCTGCAAGGTCTTTGACTCCGGAGACGATTCCATCTTTCCGTTCCTTCCGCAGCCAACCAGAAAAAGCAGCAGGGCAAGGACTGCCGTGATCTGCATGATCCGTTTCATAAGGACTCCTTTCGCACCAGGACTTCCATAACTGTCTTTTCGCTGGCACAGCTATAGCATACCGGATTCCGGAAACGATGTGAAATATTTAATCTGTATCGAGCATCATACTTTTTAAGCATAGTATTCTGCGGACAAAATATCCTGATTCCCCGCCATACCGATGACGTTGTCCACCCCTCCGGATATTCCTTTACAGAATTTCCTGAATCAGCAGATTTCATTGTTTCCCTGATTTTAATTTACGTCTTTTATACTAATCATCCGCACTATTGTGCTCTCCCGGTAAATAGGATATACTGTTACGGTTGCCGCATCATATCATGATCCTCCGTATCAAAAGAAAGGAAGAACGCAATGAACCCTATTGTCACTTTTGTAAGAAAAGTCCCCCTGATCGAACAAATTGCTGTAGGCCTTGTCATCGGCATTTTACTCGCAGTGTTTGTTCCTGCCGCTGTGCCTTTTGTCAGCATCTTTGGCGATCTCTTCGTCAGTGCCCTGAAAGGTGTAGCACCGGTCCTTGTCTTTATTCTCGTCATGAACGCCATGATCCAGCGCAAATCCGGCGGAAACACAAAAATGAAGCCGATTGTCACCCTTTACATCATCGGTACGTTTGCCGCCTCTCTCGTCGGAGTCTGCCTTTCCTTTCTCTTCCCTGTCACGCTGCAGCTTTCCGTCGGCAATGCCAAACTCAATCCACCCAGCGGCATCGCCCAGGTCCTGCACACACTCGTGATGAATGTCGTGGATAATCCGGTCAACGCCCTGCTTAAAGCCAACTATATCGGGATCCTGGCCTGGGCCGTCATCATCGGGCTGGCCCTGCACAAGGTCTCCAATACAGAGACGAGGAAAGTCTTCGATGACCTCTCCAAAGGGATCACCATCGTCGTCGGATGGGTCATCCGGTTTGCACCGCTCGGCATCATGGGCCTTGTAACCCAGTCCATCTCGGCAAGCGGCCTGTCCGCCCTGCTTTCTTATGTAAAGCTCCTGGGTGTCCTGATCAGTGCCTATTTCCTCGTAGCCCTGGTCATGAATCCACTCATCGTATTCCTCAATATCCACCGCAATCCCTATCCCCTCGTACTGACCACGCTGAAAGAAAGCGGAATCTATGCCTTCTTTACGAGGAGCTCCGCTGCCAATATCCCGGTGAACCTTTCCCTCTGCAAACGTCTGGGACTTGATCCGGATATGTACACCATCTCCATCCCTCTGGGTGCTACCATCAATATGGCAGGCGCTTCCATCACGATTTCCGTACTGGCCCTTGCCGCGGCAAACACTCTGGGCATCCATGTCGATCTCCTGACGGCGCTGCTCCTGTGCATCATTTCGACGGTCGGTGCCTGCGGGGCTTCCGGTGTGGCGGGCGGATCGCTGCTCCTCATCCCGGTTGCCTGCGCCTCTTTTGGCATCACCAATGATATCGCCATGCAGGTCGTGGGCGTCGGTTTCATCATCAGCGTCCTTGAAGATGCCTGCGAAACAGCCCTGAACAGTTCAAGCGATGTGCTCTTCACGGCCACCGCGGAATTCGCGGAACGGGCCAGAAAGGGTACGCTCAAGGCAGAAGACCTGACTGTCAAAAACGAATAGGCAAAATCTGGAAAATAAACAACAAAACGAGTCATGGCCGGGCGCCGTACAAATATGTACGTGTCCGGCCATGACTCGTTTTGTCAGAGGACGAAAGGAGCTGTGATGCGGCGATACCGTGGTGCAATAATGCTTTGATGCTGTGATGTTCTGCAGCCAGGGTGCCGTAAACGGCGCAGTTCTCCTTCCATTACGGTGGAATCCCCCCTTTCGGCCGGGCTGCCGCAGAGACCTTAGCCGCAAGCAATAAAAAAAGAGCCGTGAAAGATGATTGCTCATCTTTCACAGCTCCCTATTCAGACAGCCTTTACTGCTGCTGTTCTTTTACATCAGAAGCATTCGCAGTTCACCATGAAATAGGATTTCGGATGTGCGCAGACCGGGCAGATTTCCGGAGCCTGGGCAGCTTCGACGATATGGCCGCAGTTGGAGCAGATCCATACAGTCTTTTCCGTACGCTTGAACATGGTCCCGTCTTCTACCTTCTGCAGCAGAGCTCTGTATCTTTCTTCGTGATGTTTTTCAATAGCTCCGACAGCCTTGAATTTATAGGCCAGATCAGAGAAGCCTTCTTTTTCGGCTGTTTCGGCAAATTCCCTGTACATTTCAGTCCATTCATAGTTTTCGCCTGCTGCAGCGTCCTTCAGATTGGTCACCGTATCAGGGATGGAACCGCCATGGAGTGCCTTGAACCAGATTTTAGCGTGTTCCTTTTCATTCTTGGCAGTTTCAAGGAAATTGGCAGAGACTTTCTCATAGCCTTCTTTTTTAGCCGCAGAAGCATAATAACCATACTTCGTATAAGCCTGGGACTCACCGGCAAATGCAGTTTCAAGGTTTTTTTCAGTTTGAGAACCTTTCAATTCTTTCATCTTGTTCAATCTCCTTTTCTCTGGAGCCGCCGCTTTCACACAGTGACAGTTGGATGTACCATGAAAAACTGCCGGATCCGGCAGCGGTTCTTTCATTGTCCAGCCAGTTTTTTTCTCTCGCTATGTTTTATTGTACTCTAAAGAAAATACAAAAGTCAACCATAATGGATAATAATTATCTTTTATTTTCTTTCGAGGAAAATCCGTACGGGCAGGTTGGAAGAACCGGGAGGCGAAAAATGCAGTACCGCCGTCTGATTGGCAGGGATTTCACCGATGACTTCCGTCACCCAGTCATACCCCACATCGCCAAAGGCCGTACGTCCCGCCGGGATACGAAGCTGCTGATCCGCCTTTCCGGAAATGGAAAGGATCCCGGCCCCGGCATAAGTCCCGCCCATGGGATTGAAGCGGATCACCGTATCGTGCCGTCCCTGTGTCGGCAGGGTCAGATCATACAGGATTCCATAATTGCCGTAGTTGACGACGGGCTGGCCCGTCGTCGCATCCACGCCGCGGGCATACGGGTCCAGATCATCATCGGCGAGCTTGATGCCCCAGATGGCATGGCCCGATGTATGGAAGGGCTGATCCAGCGTGACATGACGGTCCGCTGCCTCGAAAGTGCCGCGAAGGATGTGCTCGCCGTCATGATCGGGCGGCAGGATGCCGTAAGCGTCCATGGCAAGGCTCAGGTCCGTCTTCACGGGCAGCATCATGACAGAAACTTCCACGGGACGGTCAAAATCCAGGTCGACGATACCCGTAACGAGGTCGCCCGGGCGTACGACAGTCGGTTTTCCCTTGTCTTCCAGGAGATCCACCAGTTTTGTCAGACGAAAACTGTCGGGCTTCTGATCCGGGCGGTAGTACCGTTCCTGGGCCTCTTTGCCGGCAAGCAGCCAGTCCCTGCGGGGACGGGAGATACCTGTTTCCTTCTGTGTCACCTTCACCGCCCGCGCAGTCGTCCGCCTGAGGACAACCGCAAGACGCCGGTTCACAGAAGTTTCGTTCACATGATGGAAGAAAAGACGGACAGGGCCCTGTACCGTATCGCGGTACATCACTCCGCAGTCGGTTACATTTTCCGGACTGTCTGAAAACAGCAGTTTCGGACCGTCCCGCTTGACGGACACTCTGGCTTCGGTATACCGGGGAACATCATTTTCCCAGGAAGCCGCAGCCGCCCCGGACGGAGCTGTCATAAAAAGACAGAACCCCAGGATCACCGGAAGGCCCAGCCAAAATTTCATTTCAGGAATTTTCATTTATCTTGTACTCCTCCTGCAAATTTATCAAACGTCCCAATTGTACCACACAGGAACGGAAAGCAACAGTGCCACTTTCCATCAGCACCCGGACACGGGATTTCCGGAGAAGATGCAGGACTGCAGCACCGCGGAAGGAAAATACACCGGTGGATGGAGAAAACAGGCCGCACCGGTCCCCGTCCTCATACTGCAGTAGTGTCCCGAAACTTTCCCATTGTAACTCCGGGAAAAGCAGTATATAATAGAGACGTAATAGTAAGAAAAGTCTGACTACAAACTGCTTCATATACTAAAGGATGTGACACCATGCTTCTCCATCATGTCAAAGCCGACCCCAGCGGCAACATTACGATCTTTGTCCTTGATGACGTGGCAGAAAGCGCTAAAAAAACCGTCAATGCGGCACTCCTCAGGGAGGACCGGACAGCGGAACAAGTCGGCTGCTACCGCCGGGACGGCACGGATCTGTACGTCGCCATGATGGGCGGCGAATTCTGCGGCAATGCGTCCCGTTCCGCCGCGGCATATGCGCTGCAGCAGAGCGGCCATACGGAAGGGATGTTCCGCGTCCACTGCACGGGCTGTCCCGTTCCTCTGAAAGCCCGGGCTGCAAAGCTCGCCGAAGGGATATACAACGCTTCCATCGAACTCCCCCTGCCTCTATCTCTGACCAGAGAGACGATCCGTCTGAAAAATGCGGTCCATGAAGTATTCCATGTTGTCCTGCCGGGCATCGATCACTATATCTTCCTTACGGATGACCTCGACGGACTCGATAAGGAAGGATGGTGGCACGCACTCCAGTCCCATGTAAGGACGGGGCAGGAACCCGAAGCATACGGACTCATCCTTTACGAGGAACGGACAAGCCGCATGGTGCCCGCCGTCTACGTCACGGCTACAGGGACCCTCTACTGGGAAAACAGCTGCGGCTCCGGTTCAGCTGCCCTGGCAGCCGCCCTGGGCTGCCGGGACGGAAAATCCTTCCGGAAACAGCTTCTCGAACCGGGCGGCCCCATCGACATCACTGCAGACGTTTCTGACGGCAGACTGTCCGCCATTGGCATCGGCGGACCTGTGACACTTTTTCCCCCAAAGACAACCGATTTATGAAGAGGACCTGCCGTCATGACCGATACAGAAGCCCCCGCGTATGACAGTGATACGCGGGGGCTTCTGTATCAATAAAAAAGGAACTGTGACTGCTCACAGCTCCCGTACTTTCACTTGTGGTGCCGAAGGCCGGACTCGAACCGGCACGCTTTTTGGGCGCTTGATTTTGAGTCAAGTGCGTCTGCCAATTCCGCCACTTCGGCAGCGGACAGAAATAGTACACTCTGTACCAGAATGGGTTCAGTTTATCACTGCCCATCTGTTTTGTCAAGACAGCCTGCGCAACCTCCGGGCCGTTCCGCCGCCGGTTCCGCGGCTTTCAGAAAGCGGAGAAAAATACCGGAAGGAAGCGTGCCGTGATCGGCGCGCTTCTCTGTCTTTCCGGGACAGCCTGCCATCCGGGACGGCAAAGCCTGCTCCTTACGGGATCTCTTTCCCTTCAGGGACGCCGCAGTCCGGGCATTCAAAAGACGATATCCTTTTGCTGCCCGGCCTTGCTGTTTTCTGAAAGGACGGTCAGCTGATATCCGTTCAGGTTGATCTGCCCCTCATTTTTCAGCGTTGTCACGGTGGAATCATTATCCAGGGTCCAGACAGCGCCTTTGGCAACACTCATGGCGATATGGGAATCTGCCGCAGTGCCGTACCGGCTGTCCATGCAGTTGATGCTGCCCGTAAAGCGGGAACCCTTGCCCAGTGTCATGTCGAGAGATGACAGCGTATCGATCTCGATATCGCCGGCAATTTCCTGATTTTCCGTCACAAGCGTGCACTTTCCGCCATTGGCACCGGTCCGGCCCCAGCCTCTTTCTCCGTCATTGCCGTTCACACGCAGGAAGAGGCCTGACGAATCTTCCGCCTTCAGGACAACTTTTTTCAGAGTGATGGCACACTCCGTATTGGTCACATAAAAAAGATCTCCCCTGTGAGCGGTCAGGCTGCCGCCCTCCATGGAAAACACTGCTTTGCCCGGCTCCGCATCACCGCTCATGGACTGATAGAGCATGACGCCATGTACATTTTCCTCTTCGATGGTACGGTCACCCATCGGGCGCGTATCCGCCATATTTCCTTCGAGCGTGCAGTTTTTGAGGGCGATGCTGTTTTTGCCTTCGATGACTGCAGCTTCAGAATTTTCTGCAGCAAGAGAAGCGTTTTCCACGGCAATCTGCGCCGTGCAGTAAATGGCGGGGGAACCGTATCCGGCCGTGCGGAACGAGCCTTTTTTGACATGCACATTCCCGCCGCCCCGGTCAGAACGGATGGCTGCTGACGAATTGCCTTCCGTCACAACGGTTACATTCTGCGCGTCCATCCGGGCGCTGCCCGTCGTCTGCAGTCCGCCGGAATTATCTCCGTGCGTCGTGATTTTCACATTCCTTGCTTCCACGGCCGTGCCCCTGCCGTAGCTGAACAGGGCATTTCCATTCTTTGCATTGCTTTCAATCGCTGAGTCCCTGATCTTAACCTGGGCTTTATCCGTAGCAAGGAATGCCGCGTTCATACCGTAGAAGTCACCCCCTTCGGTACTCGACGAAGTACCGCCGGATTTAAGGATCTTCACATTGCTCAGACTGACCCTGGCGCCGCTGACACGCAGCGCATTTTCGTCATCGCCGGAGGATGTGTACGTCCGGTCCGAAAGAGAATCATTTTTTGCAATCACCGTTTTAGCAGTCCCCTGTGTTACATGATCAGGCGGCTGAAAACCCTGTCCTCCACCGGGGGGAGGCATCATTTTACCGTCGGGCGGAGCCATTTTCCCGTCAGGCGGCGGTCCCGGCGGCAGGCTTTTATCGGAAAGGGAAGCCGGAGTCCCGATATCTGCATGCTGCCCGGCAGCATAAGCAGTCATCCCCATCTGAAGGGACAGGGCACAGAGAATCGCAAGAACTCTTGTATATCTCATAAGATCACACCTTTCAAGTGGAATGCTGTCATAATCTGTTTTTACTATAGCACAACAACAATGAAGAAAAGGTGAAATCATAGAGTAAAAAAGCGCCTTTCGCTTTTGGTACCCCGGAAAGCTTCCGCCGCAGGCATCCCTCTGTCCCTCTTTGCACGCGCAGCCTGATGGCGGGGCTGCAGGCTCCTGCTCCGGCTCCATATCGGCAAAGCCTCAAACAGCAGCAGGCTGTCACCATAACAGTGACAGCCTGCTGCTGTTTGAGAGTTGAGATCTATGTAAAGGAAAGGTCACGCTTTTTCAGGTTCCGGTTTGTAGGTGAACTCGGAAACAATCATCAATACCAGGACGGACAGCAGGGAGCTTGCAATATCGACAGGGATGCCGAAGAAAGAAACTCCGGACCAGCCCAGTACGACGAAGAGGAGACCGCTGAAGAGACCGGCATAGGCACCGGCGCGGGTCGCTTTTTTCCAAAGAAGTCCGCAGACGACAGGAGAAAATACGCCGGCCGTAAAGAGTGTGTAAGAAGAATTGAGGATGGCCAGAACGGAAGGGATCGCCAAAGCGATGATGGCAGAACCGACTCCGACGACGACCGTCATCAGTTTGGACATGCGCAGCAGTTTCTTCTGCACCGCAGGGTCTTCCATATCGTCCCTGCAGATGTAACGGACATAGATATCATTGACCACGTGAGAGGTGGCTGCCGTCAGGATGGAGTCAGCCGTGGAGACGATGGCAGCGATGATGGCGGCAAGGGTAAAGCCGGACAAAGCAGGAGGCAGCATGGCACGGATCACCGTCGGGATCGCCAGGACCGGATTGGCAAGATTCGGTTCCAGACCGCGGGCAGCCATTCCCAGGATGACCGGGAAAGCGCAGATGATCAGCAGGCAGATAAAGGAAAGCACGGCAGCCTTGAAAGCCGTCTTTGTATCCTTCGCTGCAAACAGCCGCTGGTAGACGTCCTGTCCAATCAGGGTGTAAATGAACATCGGCAGGATCAGCCACAGTACATAGGAAGGTTCTGTTCCCTTCAGCAGATTGAAATAGTTGGACGGTACATTCGTTGCCTCGATTTTCGTTACGACACTGCTCCAGCCGCCGCTTTCAAAGATGACGACAAGCGTTGCAGAAATCAGGCCAACGGAAGCGACGATGATCTGGATGAAGTCGGTCACCGTGACAGCCCAGAGACCGCCGAAAGCCGTAAATCCGACAAAGAATGCCGTTACGATGATGGCGCTCGTAGTCATATCGCCGATTCCCAGGGATGCCAGTACACTGCCGGCAGAGCTGACCTGGCTTGCCAGGATCCCGACCAGGGCAAGAAGCGAAAGGACCGTCGTCGCCAGACGCAGGAAAGAACTGTTGTACCGGCGCTCCACAATTTCTGTCACCGTGTACACCCGCATCCCTTCCATTCTCTTCAGCACCAGGCATACGGCCAGGATGCCAAGGGCACCGGCGACTGGGCTCCAGTATGAACTGACGCCGACATTATAGGCTTCACTGCCGACACCGATTACATAGCCGCCGCCAAAATAAGTGGCCACAAGTGTTCCCGTAGCCAGTCCCACACCCAGATTCCGTCCGGCCAGCAAATAATCGTCCACGTTTTTGTTGAACTTGTTGCAGTAGATACCGACGCCAAAAATGGCAGCCAGATACAGGATGATAATGGTAATTTCCATATGTCTCTTCACTCCCCGTGCAAATTTCACAGTCCTTTACGCCAGCGTACGCTTATGATTTATTTTCTCACGTATCTATTTAGCAAAATCCATGCCAGTTTTTCATGATTTCTCAGGCTGAAAAGCCGCATGGCTGCCGCAGTTGCATTGTTTCCTGTCACAAAACCATACGGCATGAGTGCAAAATAGTTTTTCTGAAAAAAATTCGGGCGCAAAATTCTTTGTCAAAAGCACCCTTCTTCTGAAAACCATCCTTTCCCTTGTGCTGGACGTTGAAGAGGCTCTTCAGGTCGGTGGGACAGCTGTTTACCGGACAATCTCAAACGTATCCGAGCCGGTCTTCTCTGCAATGTAATCTGCGATGATGGCGGTGTTGCCTCTCTCAATGACACCGACACCGTACTGCTCTCCTGCAAGGGAGAAGCAGCCGGCAAGGGAACAACGGACGCCGGTACCCGCAGGTTCCGTGGAGACCTCTGTTGCAGCGCCTGTCTCTTCTTCTTTTGAACCTCATCATTCGGGAACAGGTTCACCCGGCATGATGCCACTCCAAGCTCCCATGCCTCCAGCATGATATGTGTCGCCATGATGCTTACAGCCTGCTGCCCGGAATGTATGACTGTCTGTTTGGGATTGTTCCAGTCCTTGTCATCATCATAGGCAAAGAGCAGAACAGTCGGCGCGTCACAGGTACACGGGCAGACGGACTTTACCTTTGTCAGCACCTCCTCGCTTTGCAGGACATAAATCTTCTGTAGCTGGTAGTTGACCGCCATAGGCGCCACATTTCCCGCCTCCAGAATCCTGTCCATCATACCAGACTTCAACGAAGAATCGGACAACTCTGATCCATCGAGGACAATATCAAGAGCAGGCTTAACGATGGGGAAACCGATGTAAGGTATTGTCTGACAAACAGCCTCCTTTATTTCATCGGCAGATACTCCCTCGGATTCAATGACTTTTTACGCAGCATGTCGAATGCTCCGATAGTCACAAGACAAACTGTCTGCACCAAATACCTCAACTTGCTGTCCGATAATCCTATCTGCCGTATTTCTTCATTTTCAAAGAACTCCTCAATTTGCAATATATCTTTACAGCCCTTCATACCGTCACCCATTCTGATTGTTTGCCGCCATAAATTCCTGCGGGCTGACGTGGGGATTCCGGTAATGGACACCCGGATTTTTCTCTGTCAGTGCGGCAAATCGTATCGCCTTTTGCGGACAAGCGTGAATGCAGGCCAGGCAACTCACACAGCGGGCATAAGAGTGATGCGCCCGCTTGTCGATTATCTGAACGCACCCCATCGGACAGACCTTTGTGCAGATTCCGCATCCGATGCATTCATCACCCACCTTGTATAGAGGACTGTCTTCCGTGACTTCCAGCTTTCCGGAACGGCAACTGTCCGTAATAGGCCAAATGATCGCATATCCAGTTCGATAAAGTCGCCGATTCTATTTATCCCCGCAGTCAATCCGTTCGATTTTGAAAATGACCGGTCTCGTCCCGTCATTGCAGCAGGCGGTCATCACTTTGAAAATTTCAAAGTTTCGTTAAACACAGTCTTTTCCTCCTGGCCACTGCGCCCCGTTCGGTGATCAGTTCCACTTTGGGCCGGGCTTTTTTGCCGATTTTGTCGCAGAGCCGTCCGGCGCTGAGGGTTTCGCCCAGAACTGTGTAGTTGCTGTTGGCCACGTACCCCACTTTTCCGATGCCCGGGATTTCCACCCGGATGGCTTCTTTATCGTACTCCTTGTCCGGTTCTTTCCGCAGTACCAGGTCCATTTTCCGCCGGAACACACCTCATCCATATAATGATTGCACCCTGTAACAGTGATATACATCTTTTTCATAATCGTCCACCTTCCTTTTCTTACTTCCATCATAGAAAAGTTGGTGGGCAAAACGATGGATAGAATATACGGAAAACGGATGTGGAAAAGGGAAGCATCCCGGGAAACATTGACTCTCTCCCACCTTTTCCCTACAATGGAAGCATCTGCAGCCAAAGGAGTCTTACCCATGAAAGCCCGCACACATGCCCTGGATTTTTTCTTTACCCCCGGTGGTTTCCAGCCGGATTCCCCGGAAAAAGGCCTTTCCCCTGAACAGGCCCGGCTCCGGAAGCACTTCCTGGAACAGCCCTGGCCGACCCTGTATCAGCTGGGCTTCGGGCCCTTGCCTCAGGATGCCAGTCCCTCCCTCCAGTTCCTGCACAGCCTGGCCGCCGCTTTTGTCCAGGCCCTGAGCCGGGATCCGTTCCTGCAGGTATCCCGGGCAGAAACCCGGATTCCCCTTTCCCCGGAACAGAGGAACAGCCTGCTGGACGCGGTTCCCTTTGTCCCCGGCAGCACCTGGATCGACTCCGGCTGGCTCCAGCATGCCTGGGACCAGCTGAATGAGTCGTTTGCCCGGGATCTGGGAAATTTTTCCGGTACCGTGGACGACTATCTGAAAAACCGGAGCGGTGCCCTCCGCCCGGCCGACCGAATCTACTTCCATCTGGTGGAAAACAAACGGAGCGAAACGTATCCCTTCGCTTTCCTGGCCACCTATGCCACCTTCGATGCCAATGGTGAGGCCCGTCACATGCCGCTTTCCTATGCACTCCAGGAATACCGGGATGACCGGGACAAGCTGATGCAGCTGCTGTCCTCTCTGGACAAAGTGGCCCGGGTCTCTCCCTTACACGGCCGGTTCATCACTTCCGGCGAAATATTCCATCCCTTCGGACTGACATCCCAGGAAGCCTATGAATTCCTGAAGACCATTCCCCAGATTGAAGACCTGGGCATCCGGTGCCGGATTCCCAACTGGTGGCGCCAGGGAAAGCGGCAGGTCTCCCTTTCCGTAAAGATCGGAGACCAGGAAAAACCTTTGCTGGGAGCGGATACCCTGCTGACCCTCCAGCCTTCCCTCACCGTGGACGGGGTATCCCTGACCCCGGAAGACATTGCAAAACTGCTGGCCGGTACCGAAGGACTGGCCCTGATCAAGGGCAAATGGATCGAAGTGGACCACAAGCGTCTGAAGGAACTGCTCCAGCAGCTGAAGGGCTTCTCCGGCACTGTCACCGTGGCAGAGGCTCTCCGGCAGGAACTGTCCGGCCAGGACGAAGTGACGTTCACTCACGGAAAGTGGCTGACGAAGCTCCTGGACCGGCTGCGCCACCCGGAAACCGCGGCGGCCCTGGATGTCCCGGAAACCGTCCGAGCCACCCTCCGCCCCTACCAGAAAACCGGTTTTTCCTGGCTGTGCACCCTGTCCGATTATGGATTCGGCATGTGCCTGGCGGACGACATGGGTCTGGGGAAGACCCTGGAAGTACTGACCTATCTGGCCCGTCAGCAGCAGAAGCTCCCGGAAGGCCGGTTCCTGCTGGTGGTCCCGGCTTCTCTGCTGGGGAACTGGTCCCGGGAACTGGACCGGTTCACCCCCTCTCTGTCTTATACGGTGCTCCACGGACGGACGGCCAAAAAACTGGAAGAAATGCTGGCCGCTTCCCCTGCCTTCCTGACCCTGACCACCTATGCCCTGGTGCCCCGTCTGGCGGGGCTCCAGAAGATTTCCTGGGACGGAGTGATCCTGGACGAAGCCCAGGCCATCAAGAACCCGGGCACCCGACAGACCCGGCAGATCAAAGAGCTGAAGGCCCGCCACCGTCTGGCCATGACCGGGACCCCAGTGGAAAACGACCTTTCCAATCTGTGGTCCCTGTTCGACTTTCTGGACCCCGGTCTCCTGGGCAGCCGGAAAGAGTTCTCCACCTACGCCGCCGGGCTGGCAAAGGACGGGAACTACGGACCATTGCGGGCGGCCCTTTCCCCCTTTATCCTGCGCCGTCTCAAAACAGACAAATCCATCATTTCCGACCTGCCGGAAAAAATCGAAAAGAACGAATATATTTCCCTTTCGCCCCGTCAGGTGGCCCTGTACCGCAGCGAAGTCAGCCGCTTCCGGACTTTCCTCCAGGAGGATAAGGAAGTCAGCGGAATCAAACGGAAGGGCCTGGTGCTGGCCCTGCTCAACAAGCTGAAACAGATCTGCAACCACCCGGACCAGTTCCTGGGCACGGGGCCTTATCTGGAAACCGAAAGCGGGAAATTCCGCCGTCTGGGCGAACTGTGCCAGAGCATCTACGAAAAAAGGGAACGGGTTCTGGTCTTCACCCAGTACCGGGAAATCACCGATGCCCTTTCCGCCTTCCTGACCGAAGTGTTCGGCCGGCCCGGCTTTGTGATCCACGGAGGCGTCCCGGTGAAGAAGCGGCAGGCCATGGTGGATGCGTTCAACGGCCAGGACTACGTGCCCTATATGGTCCTGTCCCTGAAGGCAGCCGGCACCGGTCTGAACCTGACCAGTGCCAGCCACGTGATCCACTTTGACCGCTGGTGGAATCCGGCGGTGGAGAACCAGGCCACTGACCGGGCCTACCGGATCGGGCAGACCCGGAACGTGATCGTCCACAAATTCATCTGTGCCGGCACCATCGAGGAACGGATCGATGCCCTGATCAACAGCAAAAAAGACCTGGCGGAACAGGTCATTGGAGGCAGCACCGCCTGGATCACCGAGTTTTCCGACAAAGAGCTCCTGGATCTGGTGAAGCTGGACCTTCCGGAAAAGAGGCGGTAGCCCATGAGTGCCAAAAGAAAATATCCCTGGGGCTTTTCCTACGCAAGGTATCCCCAGCCTACAATCGAAGAATTGCAGAAACAGGCGGAGCAGACCCTGCGGAAGGCCGGTGAAAAAAGCCGGCAGTATGAGCCGGTCCACGTATCCGGGACCCAGCTCTGCCGCCACTGGTGGGGCAAAGCCTGGTGCAAAGCCATCGAATCCTATTCAGATATGAGCAATCGGCTGGCCCGGGGCCGCCGATATCTGAAGGCGGACACAGTGCTGGATCTGCGTCTGGAACCGGGAGAAATCCATGCTCTGGTGCAGGGTTCCCGGGTCAAGCCCTACAAGGTCCATATCACTGTAGACCCTCTGTCAGCCCAGTTCCGGAAAAAAATCGAGGAAGCCTGTGCCGGCTCCCTCCACGATATGGAAGCGCTGCTCAACGGGGACCTGCCCCCGGCGGCAGCCGGGCTGTTCACCCAGGAAGGCGGCCTGTTCCCCCGCTCCCGGGAACTGAAGATTCGCTGCAGCTGCCCCGATGATGCCATTCTGTGCAAGCATGCGGCTGCCGTACTCTACGGGGTCGGGGTGCGCATCGACGAAAATCCCTTCCTGTTTTTCCAGCTGCGGGGCATTTCGGTGGAGGACCTCATCGGCCGGAAACTGGAAAGCCGGGTGGAAGAAATGCTGTCCCACGCCCACAACGCCCCCTCAGACCGCACCCTGCCGGAAGAAGACATCGGAAAGCTGTTCGGCGTATAAAAAGGCTGCTGCACGTGTAAAAACCACACACTTGCAGCAGCCTTTTTGCTGCGCCCTATTCCCGGATTAGTTTTTCATAATCTTCGGCGGTATCGATGTCCAGACGTTCCTCCGGCCTTGGAATGACAAGATCGATTGTATTGTCATCCGTCATCAGAGACTTTCCGCCCTGCTCATACCGGAGTGCCAGAAGCTCCTGCCTCAGTGCGCCCGGCATGAGCACAGGCATGCCTGGATGGGTTCCATAGACCGGACGGATAATGGAATCGGGGTGTCTTCCATGTTCCTGCAGGATGGCCGGACAGGTTGCCCTGCTGACGGCGGGCTGATCGGCCGTAAAAAAGAAGTCTTTTTCTCCCGCTGCTGCCACGCCATGCCGGATGGATGCGGCCTTTCCTTCTTCTGCATGGGCATTGGCAACGGCAGTGAGGCCTTTTTGTTCCGCCCAAGCGCGGATGGCAAAAGATGAAAACGCCGCAGCCTCACTTTTTGATATCGGTCATACACAAATAAATACTGTTATTATATGCTTATTTTACTTTAGATTCCATTATTCTGGCAAAAGTTTTTCTCTATATCGGATATCAGGAAACATACTTGTTTGACTTAAAAACAGGGAAATAAAAAAGACATACAGGCTGCTTCCTGCAGGACAGCAGCGAGCCGGGAAATTCCTGTGTCTCACTGCTCCGTTTTCTTTTGGATAGCACGATACCGAGATGACCGGGCAGCGGAATGACAGTTTCCCGCTGCTCGGCATCTCGTGCAGCAATGGCCGATGGCCATCGATCCAGGATAAGATATTATCAGAACTTCATTTCACCGATGGAATCTTCCATCATATCGATGAATTTGCAGTCCTGTACTTGTTTAAAGATGAACTCGATATCCGGATAGAGATACCGGTCATTGTCGACGAACGGCACAGTCCTGCGGACATAGTCGCGCAGCTTCTGGTTGGCCGGGGACGGTTCCAGCGGTTTCAGGAAATCGATGGCCTGCAGGGCCACATAGATTTCGATGGCAACCATGTACTGCAGTTTCCGTACCGCCTGCATGGCTTTCCTGGATGCATAGTAAGCCATGGAAACAGGATCTTCCTGATTGGCGCAGGTCGGGATGCTGTCGATGGTCACAGGGATGGCCAGATGCTTGACTTCGTTCATCAGACCGGCAGATGTATACTGGGTGATCATAAAACCGCTGTTCAGTCCCGGATTCTTGACAAGGAATGCGGGCAGCCCTTCGTTGAGGTTGCGGTTGACCATGCGATCCGTGCTTCTTTCCACGAGGTTGCCCATAATGGCGCAGGCCATGGCAATCATATCCGCGTGGGAACCCACAAAGCTGCCGTCGAAGTTGCCGCACATCAGGGCTTCACCGTTGTCGTCGCTGGTCGCAAAGATCTCCGGGTTGTCACTGATGGAGTGCATTTCATTGACAATGACTTCATAGGCTTCCTTGACCAGTTTCTTGGCAGCGCCTTCGATGTGGGCCATGGAACGCATGACATAGCAGTCCTGGACCCGGGCATCCACATATTTTTCAGCAATCTTGCTGTCCTTCAGGATGCGGCGCAGGTTGTCCGCGGAATTGGCCTGTTCTTCATGCTTTTTGGCAGCATGGATCCGGGGATCCAGGGCCTTTGTCGTGCCCCGGAGCGCTTCATAGCAGAGGCCGCCGGCGATTTCGGCATTTTCCATGGTTGTGATGGCTTCATACAGAGCCAGGAGCCCCAGTGCGGTCACCGTAATCGTCCCGTTCAGCATGGAGAGGCCTTCCTTGTAGGACAGGGTAATGGGCTGCAGACCGTTCTTCTTCAGGACTTCCGCCGCCGGAGCCGGTTTCCCGTCTTCGAAGATCCTGCCTTCACCGATGTAAGCCATGGCCAGGTGGCCTTCCACCCCGAGATACCCCACGGAGCCTTCGCTCGGCGCCCAGGGGATCAGGTTCCTGTTCAGCATCTGCCGGATCAGTTCCAGCGTTTCCAGCTGGATACCGGAATGGCCCTGACCGGCATTCAGGATCGTCTGCAGCATGACGGCACGGGCCTGGACTTCCGTAAGAGGTTCACCGACAGCTACGGAATGCGTGCGGACGATATTTTTCTGCAGCTGTTCCGCTTCTTCCGGTTTGATGGTAAAACGGACGTTTTCACCAAAACCTGTCGTAACGCCGTAAATGATGCGTCCTTCTTCGAGGAAACGGTCAAGCAGTTTGCGGTTGGAACGGACTACATTCTTCATCTCTGCAGAAAATTCCAGTTCTGCATGATATTTTGCCACCGCGATAAATTCGTTCAGAGAAGGCTGACAGTCCGTCAGCGTAACTTTTTTAATGAAGCGGGCTTCTTTTACAGAAAGATTCATTTGAATGACTCCTTTCGTACCGTAAAAATTTTTTTCTGCTTATTTCTATTGCAAATACTGTGCCAAAACGAGAAAGAAGTCCGGATAAAAAAGCCGCACATTTTTCAGGAGGCAGCTAAAATGTGTCTGCGCTCCGAAAGACCGCATTTTTGCACGGATTTCTGCAGGAATATCACGTTTTGAGAAACAGGATTCTATAGTGAAAAAATCCAGCGAAGAAATTCCGCTGCATTTCTTCACTGGATCTTCTGCAAAATAAATTTTCAGCAAAATATCTTTGCGCTAAAAAAATTGTCACTCCTCCTGATTCAAATGGTATTTCTTCACATAATACTGGAAATTCTGCCGGCTGATCTGAAGCATGGCAGCGGTCCTGGTCGCATTCCGCCCACACAGCAGATAGGCCTGGCGCAACAGCTGCCGTTCATACTCCCGGACCATCTTCACAAGCCCCCGGTCAAAAAAGCCGCTGGATTCTTCAGCGACCTGCGCCGTTTTCTCCGGTTCCGAGCGCCGCAGGAAATAGTCCGGAAAATGGCTGCCGTCAAGGACGCCGTCTTTGCAGACGCTGAGCGAATAGCTCAGGATATGGAACAATTCCCGCACATTGCCGGGCCAGTCATGGTGCCTCAGTCTTTCCCAGAAGGAAGGCCTGATTTCCCGGATCGGTTCGACCGGCAGATCCGGATGGGTCCGGATGAAGGATTCCGTCAGCTTCCGGATATCGCTCATCCGTTCCCGGAGCGGAGGGATTTCCACGATAACAGCTCCCAGGCGGTAAAACAGATCTCTCCGGAGTTTTCCGTTTTCCACCAGCTTGAACGCGTCTTCATTGCAGGACGAAAGGACACGGATATCCACCGGGATGTCCCGGGTGCTCCCGATCCGCTGCAGAGTGCCTTCCTGGAGGACGCGGAGCAGCTTGGCCTGCATGGGCATGCTCATGGAATTGACTTCATCGAGGAACAGGGTGCCATGGTTGGCTTCTTCAATCAGTCCCGCCTTGTCCGTACTGCCCGTGAACGCCCCTTTGACAGTACCGAAAAGCATGCTTTCGACCAGCGTTTCCGGAAAGGCAGCACAGTTGACGGCTACGAATTTTTCCTTTTTGCGGGAACTGTAACCATGGATTCCCTGGGCAAATAGTTCTTTGCCGCTCCCCGTTTCTCCCTGGATCAGGATATTGATGTTCTTCAATGCCATCTGTTTGGCCAGATGGACCGCACTTTGCAGGGCCGAACTGGACCCGATGATATCATCAAAGGAATAGCGCGTCCCCGGATGTTCAGCAAACCGCTTTGTTTCATGGCTGGCCAGGATATCCTGGATCCTGCGGAGTTCCTGCATTTTCTGCCTGACGATTTCCATGTTCCGTTCCACCGTGACGGCCCCCAAAAGGGAACCATCCTCACGAAAGACCGGTGTCGAGTCATTCACCGTCAGCAGTTCCTTCCCCGTAATCGATTTATACTGGTCATACCTGTTGGCTACGGAATTTTGGGAACGCAGGGCCGTAAGAGTGGTACTGTACCCGTCATCCACATCAAAGATATCCAGCAGCTTCTGGTTCCGCAGCGGATCTGCGGGAGGAATATCCAGCATCTTGCGGCAGGCCCGGTTAAAGAACTGGATCTGCGATTCGGCCCCATAGAGCTGGATTGCATCCTGTGACAGATCGAGCGCCGCTTCCATCAACTTTTCCGTGACCGGCTCCCGCCGTACCAGCAGGCAGTATCCGCCGGGAATGGCAAAACGGCGGTATTCAAAGATCCGGTCCCAGACGGTGATCCGATGGTGGACATGGTCGACCGGCACAGCTTTTTCAAGCTCCGGACGGGAACCGACCAGCTTCCGGCACAGCCCGCGGATCCTTTCATCAGTAAATTCCGGATCAAAAGTTACGGACTGTACCGTCCCGTCCCCATCCAGGATAAACGCCATATCGTACATCGCGCTCACAGCCATTCCGTTCACTCCTCCATTCGGCACAGGATCTGTCACTGCATCGGCATTTCAGTGCAAAAATCTTTTTACATCATTACTTTATCTCAAACTGGATCCCGCCGCAAGTGAAAAAACCGGAAAGTATCCCGCCAAAAACGGCTGACACAGCCATGCGGAGAATGCCTCCATTGGAAAGAAAAGCAAAACCGCCTGCTGCACAGGACATAATGTGGCGCTGCCTTATGCATATCCTCTACTTTTCTCTTCTGTATCAGGAGTATCACCAATACAAAGGAGCTGCCGCAGCGGCTGCGGCAGCTCCTTTGTTTGTCAGCGATCAATGGTCCTGGCCAAAAAATCAGACCCGGTCCCCCGGGAAGCACATCCGGCTTCCTGTCAGCTCTTTTTTCTCTGCTCAAAGATCCACTCCCTGGCCGGGGTGATATCGTAGGCGTGCTGCCAGGTACTCCTGTGGCTGCCTCCCTGGTACAGCAGGTAATAGGCATGGATCCCCGGCCGGATCATCTGGGCAGCCAGCTGATCCACTTCCGTCTCCGGAGCCCCCTGATCAATGGTACCCCGGCTGACTGTATCTCCAGCAGCATCCAGCTGGGCCATGATCGTATCCATAGAAGGCCTGGCCCCTGGATCACCGGCAGATGCCACTGCCCAGATGTTCTGCTGAGCCAGTGGAGCCGTCACCCCTGGATTCCATTTACCGGCCACCAGATAGGATCCGGCAAAGAACCGGGGGTACTTCAAATCCATAGCGATGGAAGTCATGCAGCCCATGGACTGCCCGGTATTGTAGACTCTTTTGGTGTCAATGGGATACTGGCCGGCCAGGCTTTCCACCAGATGGATGGTCCGGTCCAGTTCCGGCCCGTACTGGTACTTGTCATCCACAATCACCGTATCGTACTGGGGCGCCAGCACGAAACAGGGATGTTCCTTCTGCCATTCCGGTTCCACCCATGTCACAGCACCCCGGCCCTGGCTCAGGGTCGCCTTCACTTCCGGAGACACAGTCCCTGCATCATGCATGAAAAGTACCAGGGGATAATTCTTTCCCTTTTCCATTTTTTCCGGTACGTAAAGATTGTACTGGAGGGTTTTTCCGTCTCTGTCCGTAAAAGTGTACTGTGTGAACTTCTCAATCAGCAGCTGCCGGGTATGGGTGCTCTTCATCTCCGGTTCGCCTCCGTAAAACCGTCCCTGAACGGTTTTCACCATCCCCTTCTGCCTGATGGACGCCGTTACCGGCACCAGAGGCTGAGGATTTCCGTGACTTCCCAGCTGAGGTCCCCCCCCACCCCGATGGGAGCCTTGTGTTTGTCTTCCGGGTGAGGATCCGCCACCTGGTCCGACATGGGCAGGGGTTCCAGTTCCACCTGGACATATCTTCCTTTTTCTGCAGCCTTGCCGTAGGGCTCAGCTGCAACAAAAGCCTTTGTCACAGTCCGTCCCGGCACAGAATAATCAGCTGCCGTAACCGATGATCCCAAAAGATCCGCATCATACCGAAGCTGGAGAGCAGCCAGCTTTTCCCCGTCTCCGTACACTTGAGAGATGGCTTCCACATCTTCCACATGCCCGGAGGCCAAAGCCCCTGTGGAAAAGCAGCAGGCGGCCAGCAGCCCGGTCCCCAGGCATAATTTCCATTTCACCAGGATCTGCCTCCTTGTTAGCTAATACTAATTATTGTAATGGATCAAAGTGAAAGGAAGATGAACGCACGTGGAGAGCCCACATCATGCAGGCTCCCTGGCACAAAGCCAGGATCAGCAGCAGATGGAAGGCGTTGACCGTTCCCTGGCCGGTACCGGCAGCCAGATCCCGTCCGGCCTGTCCGGCAGCCACCAGTGCTGCACATACAGAGGTCCCCACAGCCCCGGCCAGCTGCTGAAGGGTATTGCACACGGCGTTCCCGTCAGGCTGGATGGATTCCGGCAGGTTCTCCATGGCATAGGTGAGGATGTTCCCTGCGGAAAGGCCCTGCCCCAGGGTGAACACCACATAGATGGCGGTCAGGCCCGGGATTCCCACCTTCCCCAGGGCCAGCTGGTACAGCAGGAAGCTCAGGATAATGGCGCAGCTCCCAGCCAGGAGAGGTTTCCGGGCTCCCAACCGGTCATAGAGCCGCCCGCTTACAGGGGCCAGGGAAGCCCCCACCAGGCACCCGGGAAGCAGGATGCAGCCGGCGGAAAAAGGATCTGCCTTCAAAACAATCTGGGCATAGTTGGGCAGGAGGAATCCCACCCCCAGGCACAGGAACTGGACCAGCAGCAGCCCCAGCACGGCACCGTCAAAAGCCGGCACCCGGAATACCTGGAGATTAAGAAGAGGGGTGGAACCGGATTTCCGGAGCCGGGTTTCCTGCCGAACGAAGATTCCCAGGGCCAGCACCATGAGCCCGGCCAGTCCCACCAGCCCGGGCACCGGCAGCACCGTTCCGTAGCTGCACAGCAGCAGCAGACAGGGCAGAGCCACTGCCAGGCACCCCAGGCCGAACCCGTCAAAGGGACGGGGACCCCAGGGAGAAGACTGCCGGATGGCATAGATGCCCACCACCAGGGAGAACAGCAGCCCTGGCACCAGGGCCGCAAAAATCATCCGCCAGCCGAAATGGCCGATGATGTATCCGCCCAGAGACGGCCCCACTGCCGGAGCCAGGGCGCACACCAGCATGGCCGCACCCATCATGGTGCCGATTTTATCCAGCGGCGCCTGTTCCAGTACCAGGTTGAACATGAGAGGCAACCCGATGCCGGTGCCCGCTCCCTGGAGCAGCCGTCCCAGGAGCAGCAGGGGAAAATTCCCGGCCAGCCCGTCCAGCACCGTCCCGGTGAGGAACAGTAGATTGCCGGCCACAAACAGCTTTTTCAACGGGAACCGCTGCTTCAGGTAGCTGGAGGTGGGGATCACCGTGGCCAGCACCAGCAGATACCCGGTGGTCAGCCACTGGACCGTGGATGTCCCCACGGAAAATTCTTCCATCAGGGTGGGAAAGGTCACATTCATGGCCGTTTCGATGACCACCCCGGTAAAGGACAGAAGCCCTGCGGCCAGGATGGACAGGAACAGCCGGGCATCTGCCCGGCGGACAAACTCCGTTCCGTTATTTTCCACAGGAATCCCCTCCCTTCTCTTCCGGAACAAACTGTTCCGGGACTTTTTCCATAATGGCCGCCGTCTGATGGATCACCCGGATGGCCGCTTCCAGATCTGCCGGGGAAACGGCTTCCATCTGCCCGTTCAGCCACTGGTGGAACTGGCGGACGTAATAGTCATAGATCTGTTCTCCCCGGGGCGTCAGTTTCACCAGCCAGACCCGCCGGTCCTCCGGCAGCTGTTGCTGCTCCACACAGCCCATTTCCACCAGTTCGTGGGTCAGCCGGGTAATGCTGGGGGGCGTAATGCCCATGGCCCGTCCCACATCACCGGCCCGGACCTGGTCCTGCTGTTCCTCCAGCTGATGGAGGGTGTCCAGCACCCGTACATGGCCGGGTTTCATGCCCCGGGGCAGCCGGGGCTGCCGTTCCACAATGGTTTTTGCCTCCTGGCAGGCCAGGAGGAACCGTTTCGTCAATGCAAGTTCCATATTGTCTCTTCCTTTAGTTATGTTTGATAATTACCAATAGTAAATATTAAACGGAAGAAAGGCGGATGTCAATAAAAAATGAGAGGCTGTGAAAAAACAGCCCCTCATTTTCACTTCAAATACGTCTGATAAAATTCATCGATCTTGTCAAAGGGGATCTTGTCCATCTGGTCGTACAGGTCCGTATGTGTGGCGCCCGGTACGATTACCAGTTCCTTGTTGCTGCCCTGGAGTTTCCTGAAGGCATCTTCGCTGAAATACCGGGAATGAGCCTTTTCTCCTGCCACCACCATAACGGCGCTCTGGATCTCATTGCTCCGCTGGAGGAAGGGCAGATTGATGAAGGACAGGGCAGACGTGGTATTCCATCCTTCCGTGGAGTTCACGGACCGGGGATGGAAGCCCCGTTTGGTTTCATAATAGGCCGTGTACTGCTTCACGAATTCCGGGGTATCCGGCTGCAGTTCATCCGGTTTCAGGCAGCCGCCGGCCCGGGCAAAGGTATCGTTCTTATAGTCTTCCGTCCGCTGGGCGTTCATGGCTTCCAGCTTCCGGTGCCGCTGTTCCGGGCTGTTTTCCTTGTCAAAATACCCATTGGCCAGCACCCGGGTCATGTCGTACATGGTGGAGGCAACCGTGGCCTTCACCCGGGTATCCATAGCCGCATCATTGATGGCAATGCCCCCGAAGCCGCAGATCCCCAGCAGACCCAGCCGGTTTGCATCCACGTCTTTCTGGTTGGCCAGGAAGTCGATGGCTGCGGAAAAGTCTTCCGTATTGATGTCCGGGGATGCCACGTTCCGCACATTGCCGCCGCTTTCTCCGGTGAAGGAGGGATCGAAAGCCAGAGTGATGTAACCCCGTTCCGCCAGCTGCTGGGCATAGAGCCCGGAAGCCTGTTCCTTCACAGCGCCGAAGGGACCGCTCACCGCAATGGCCGCCCGTTTTTCTCCGGCTTTCATGCCTTTAGGCGTATACAGATCCGCCGCCAGAGTAATCCCGTACCGGTTGTGGAAGGTCACCTTCTGGTGATCCACCTTGTCACTCTTGGGGAACACTTTGTCCCATTCCTGAGTCAGATGGAGTTTTTCCGTTTTGACCCCCGGGGTCAGCCGTGCTTCCGCCGTTTTCCCGTTCTGTGCTGCTGCCATGGCTTCCTGTCCTCCTCCCATCTGCATCAGGCAGGTACCCAGCACCGCCGTCAGCAGGACCATTTTCATTTTATTCTTGATTCTCATGGGTATACTCCTTTTTTCCAGATACAAACCTTTTTTCTTTATGGCTCCAGTATACCCCGGCTGTATTATAATGTAAAATTCTTATTTTAAATATTATTTAATGCATTATATGCATGATAAACTAAAAAGATAGTCAGAAGAACCTGGCCTTGGGACAGGTTCTATCCAAAGGCCCGAATCGAGCAGGAGGGGGCGGTTAGCCCCCATCCTCTCACACCACCGTGCGTACCGTTCGGTACACGGCGGTTTCAACAGTTGTGATGCACCGACTGGTATGCTTCAACTAAATCGAAATAGCCGAAACGTACCAGTCTTTCTTTTGTTATGGACATGCGTTTCCTCAACGGTCATATCGTCGATGCCTGCCGCCCCTTTGTTTGCCTTTACTCTTTTGAAGGCTCTGTTCAGGTTTCTTCTGTACAGTATCTTCTCCAGTTGCTCCGGCTGTACACTGTCCCGTTCCTTCCATATTTGTCAGAATTACCTGCGCGCTCCCGCATATTCTTCGTGTTCCGCACTATCCTTTTGCGGGCAGCCCTCTTCTGCGAGGTTTTCTGCCATGTTCGGTCTTTCCTCCTTTTCCCGGTTGTACCTGGAACTTCTGCCCACTCGGCCCTTCACCTTCCGGCTGCTATGGCCTCTGCTGACTTCTGCACGTTCAGCGTGGCCTTCCGGTCACGGTTATTCCTTTCGGAACATTCCGTGCAGACCTCCCCGGGTACCACACGTT